>JBARTN010000207.1:0-53297 GCA_049645265.1 Polyangiales bacterium | reverse complement strand
TCGAAGGCTCGATCGTCGTGAACGAGGTGCGCAACGGTAAGGGCGCGTTCGGTTTCAACGCGCAGACCGAGCAGTACGAAGACCTGATCAAGGCCGGCGTCATCGACCCGACCAAGGTCGTGCGTAGCGCGCTGCAGAACGCGGGATCGGTAGCGGGCTTGATGCTCACCACCGAGGCCTTGGTCGCCGAGGCCCCGAAGGACGAGACGCCGATGGCGATGGCCGGCGGTCACGACCACGGCGGCGGCATGGGCGGCATGGGCTTCTAAGGCCACGCGAGCTCTCAACAGACAGAAAGCCGGAGCATGTTTGCTTCGGCTTTTCTGTTTAAGACTGAGTCACCGGAGGACGGCTCGCGACGGGCGTGCTCGGTCGCGGGTACCCGCTCGCCTGGTTCCACAAGTCTCCGTACGCGGGGGCTCGCCCCCCACTCCCTGTGCTGCCCATCCCGAGCCGTCCTCCTCTGTGGAAGTCGACGTACGAAGGAGGATCGGTGCCGGTGTCAGCGGCAGTGCCAGTGTCAGCGGCAGTGCCAGTGTCAGCGCCAGTGTCAGTGTCAGCGCCAGTGTCAGCGTCGGTGCCAGTGTCAGCGTCGGTGCTCACAGCATCCGGGCCCTGCCGCTGCCCCTGTAGCTGCCTCTGCCGCTGAACCCGTCCCTGCCGCTGTCCCTGCCCCCGTAGGTGCCCCTGGCGCTCCCCCCTCCCCCGGCGCTACGATCGGCCGGTGAGCTCCACTACCGGTAGACTCGCCGAGTATCGGCGACGGCTTCGGGTCGCTGCCGCTACGGTGTTGGTGCTCCGGATCGCTGCGGCTGGGGCGGCCGTGGGACTGGGCTCGTTCGTCCTGGTCGCCTGGGTGCTGGGGCCGATGACGCCGCTGGTCTGGCTCTGCATCGGCTGGGGCGTGGTGTTCGGAATGACGACCGCCGCGGTGGCCTGGTCGATTCGGCCGTTGCGCGGCCTTCGCGGGCACGGGGCGCTCGGGCTGGTGGCGGCCGAGCAGCCTTCCCTTCTGTCGCCGCTCCAAAGCGCCTACGAGCTTCAGGAGGAGAACGCGTTCTCGCGGGAGCTCGTCATCGCGCAGCGGGTTCGATTGCTGCGCTCGCTGGACGATTCGCCGGCGCGCAAGTTCATTCCTTGGCGATGGCTCGTCCAACCCGCCCTGGCGGCGACTCTGGTGTTGGCCGCCGTCGCCTGGTGGTCCCTGGACTTCGATCGCGCCGCGGCGGGCCGTTATGCGCTCCTTCACACCGAAACCGGAGAGGTGAACGGCCCGCAGACGGGCCACGTGGTTGCGAGGACCGACGCGGAGCTCCTCTTTCCCGAGTACATGGAGCGCGGCAATGAGCGTGTCGAAGATGCGGATCGCCTGACCGTGCCCAGAGGGACGTCGGTCGAGTACACGATCACGCCGATTGGGGATGCCGCGCGCGTGGTGCTCGAGCTCCCCGGACGCCACGTCCAGGCGGACCGTCTGGGCGATCAGTTCGTGGCATCATTCGTCGCAGATACCGACGGGCCCCTCGAAATTTTCGTCGAATCCACTAGCGGCGAACGCCGGGTCGACTATCGCGCTCGGTCGATCCGGGTCCAGCTCGATGAGCCGCCGCAGGTAACCATGGTTGCTCCACAGGAAGACCTGGTCGTCGAAGCTCGTCAGCCGATCGACTTGCAGCACCGAGCCACCGACGACTATGGCGTGCAGGAGCTCACCCTCATCATCAAGCTTCCGAACGGCGAGCATCTTCGCAGAGCCATCCTGACGCCGTCCGAACAATTGCAAACCGAGCAGTTCGGCGAGTCTGTGCTGCACCTGGATGAGTTCGCCCTCGCTCCGGCCGATGCAGTGACGGTCTGGCTGGAAGCCAAGGACGGCAATCGCGTAGATGGACCGGGCATCGGGCGCTCTGCGGTGCGCACGCTCACGCTCGCATCGGACATCACGCGCCGGCGCGATCGCATCGTCGAGCTCGAGACGTTGTTGGATGCACTGCTGGTGACCTTGGCGACTCGCCTCGAGCAGCCCGTCCCCGACAGGTTTCGCGAGGCCCTGGAGCGCCGCGCGGCGATGTTCGTTCCCTATAACGGCGTCAAAGCGTTGCTCGCGGACGTGGGGGACCACCGCGGCCCGAGGACCATCCCGCTGCTTTTGGACATGAGAAAGCGCCTCCAACGGGCACACGAACGAGAAGCCACGGCGTACCGAAGCCGCGAGCAATCCAAAGCTCGAACGCAGCAAGACAAATCGGTAGTGGCCGAGCTCGAAAAGGACACGCTCATCGTGGCCGATCTCATCAGCGAGGCGCGCTTGAACGACGCCGCCGAGATCGCGCGCGAGATGCAGCAGCTGCGCCGCGAGATCGCCTCGCTCATCGGCGAGCTACGGCGTGGGCAGACCCCGGAGCTGCAGCGGGCGCTGATGGCCGCCCTCGATCGCGCAGACCGCCGCCTCGACGCGCTACGCGAACAGCTTCGGCAGGCGATGCGATACGTGCCCGGAGAGTTCGTCAACCAGCAGTCACAACAGGCGAGCAAGTCGGCCGACGCCCTTCAAACCCTTCGCGAAGCGCTCGCCAGCGGCGACCTCGATGCGGCGGAAGCCGCGCTGGACAAACTCGATCAAACCATCGATGCGATGACGCAGGCTCTTGCTCAGAGCGAGGATTCGCTGGTCGAAGCGCGCTTTGGCCCTCGCGAGCGTGCGTTGATGAAGGCGATGGATACGATTCGCGACCTCGAAGTGGAGCAGCAACGCCTCGCCGACAAAGCACGGCGCGTCGGCGAGAAAGCGATCGACCGGGCGGCCGGAGACGAAAAGTCGCTGGCCACCGAGCTCCGCAGCCAGCTCGAAGAGATCGCCAGTGATGTTTCGGAGCTTCTCGGTGGCCTCAATGACGAAGCTCTGGGTCCGTACGAGTCGGGCCTCAAGGGACAGGCCGCGGCGCGCTTGAACGATTTCGAGAAGGCGCTCGAGGGAGGCGACGTCGGTGAGGCCCTGTCGATGGCCAATCAGCTAGCGCGAGCCGCAAGCGCGCTCGCCAAAGACCTCGAGCTCTCCGCCACGATGTTTCGCGGCAGGAACGGTCAAACCTCCGATGCGGCGTCGAAAGCACGCGAGGTGTCCGCGCGCTCGCAGGACCTGCGGGACGCGGCACGGGGCGCAGTCCCTGATGTCCGCGGTGCGTTGACCGACCAGGAACGCGAACAGCTCCTGAAACAAGCGGAGCGTCAAGGTGAGGCTCAGGAAGCGACGCGTCAGCTCGCGCGCCGACTTCGCGAAGAGGTCGGGGGCGTGCCGGTTTCCGAAGATGCGGCGGAGCAGCTCGAAGCGATCCAGCAGCCGATGCAACGGGCCGGGCGGTCCCTGGAGCAAGCGAATCCGCTCGAGGCCAACAAGCAACAGGAGGCCGCTGCGGATCAACTCCGGCGGCTGCGGCAGCACCTGGAGTCCCAGAGTAAGAACTCGGCCGGCGGCGGTGGGAAAGAGCAAACCCAGGGTGGGCGAGCCACCGAACGGGTGGAGATCCCAGCGGTCCGATCCAAGGCCGACGAGCTGGCCTGGCGACGCCGTGTGCTCGACGCCATGAACGGAAGGCCTCCGGACGGCTATCGGCAGGCCGTCGACGACTACTACGAGAGGCTCCTGCGATGAAGCGAGTTGCATTGTTCGTGGCCTGCGTCCTACTCGCCTCGGTTTCGACGCCGGTTCCCGCCGAAAAGGTGAAGCGCTCCGACATTCTGGAGCTGCTCGAAGCGTCATTGACCGCAGGCGAAGGTGTTCCCGCGCAGGTTCTGCTTCGCCAGTACCTGGTCGACTCGCCGCGCACCTCGCGCGTCGTCGAGCTCGAAGTGCTCGCCGAGTTTTACACCGGCAACTACGAGGCCGCGGCCAAGGGCATCGCCGAGCTGCGAACAAATCCGGGCTCAGCGTCGCACTTGGGCAGCCTGGCGGACGTCATCATCGATACCTACGAGACGACGAAGAACTTCGAGACTTTTCGATTCGAAAACATCGAGGTGCGTTACGCGCCTGGAAACGACGAGATTCTCGTACCCTACGCCGTCGACGCGCTGAAAGCCGTCGGCCAGGCGCTCGAAGCGGAGCTCGGCGTGAAGATGGTCAGCCCGATCCGTCTCGAGATCTATCCGGACGCCGATTCCTTGTCGCGTGTCTCTACACTTCCGGTCGAGGCCATTCGGAACACCGGAACGATCGCCCTGTGCAAATGGGGCCGTCTGATGATCGCGTCGCCAGCCGCCTTGATGCACGGCTATCCCTGGCTCGATACGATTTCGCACGAGTACGTTCATTTGCTGCTGACCAAGGCTTCCCTCGACCAGGCGCCGGTCTGGCTGCAAGAAGGCCTCGCGAAGTTTCTAGAGACGCGCTGGCGACGGGATGAGCCCGCCTTGCGGCACGATCCCGCGTCTGCGCAGTTGCTCTACGAGGCGATGAAGGCCGACGAGTTGCTCAGCTTCGATCAGTTGCATCCGTCCATCGCTCTTCTTCCGTCTCAGAAGGCAGCCTCCCTCGCTTTCGCGCAGGTCTCTTCGTTCATGGAGACGTACTACCAGGAGCACGGGCGAGAAGGTGTACAACAAGCGCTCTACCTGATCGGCGAGGGCGCGGATGCGAAAAAGGCGTTGGCGAGCGTTGCCGGTCGCCCCTGGAAGAGCCTCGAGGCGGGTTGGAAGAAAGCGCTTTCGAGCCTGCCCAAACCGTTGCCGGCGAAGTTGCTGCCCCGTCGACTCAGCGCGGACGCGACCGAGCAAGACGAGCTCGCCAGCGTGGAGCTCGACCGCGCGCGCAACTATCTTCGCCTCGGGGACCTGTTGTGGACGCGCTCTCGCCCTGCGGCCGCATCGGTCGAGTACGCCAAAGCGCACAAGGCCGCGCCGGCAGATCCCGTCGTCGCATCGCGTTACGCCCGTTCAGCAATTGCGGGCGGTCGCCCCAAAGATGCCCTCGCGCCCCTGATGCTCACCCTCGACAGGTACCCGACGCATGCACCGGCGCTGTCCAGCCTCGCGACCGCCACGTATCGGCTTTCGATGCGTGAGCGCGCAAAGGAAGCTGCGAACGCGGCGATCGCCCACAACCCATTCGATCCACAACCCCATTGTATCCTCTCGAAGCTCGGCGTTCCCCAAGCGGATCATGAAGCAACGCTTTGTTCGAGGCTCGGTGGGATCCGGGAGTGATGTGGCATTTGTTGCCGCCAGGCGCTAAGAGGTCCCGGTGACCGAACCCGTACTCAGCGCTCCACCTCCACCGCCCAGCGGCGCCGCCTCCGACGTGCTGCGTGTGCAACAACTCGCAAGCGCGCGCGATGAAATCGTGTCGAGGCTCAAGCAGCGCATCGTCGGGCAGGAAGAGGTGATCGAGCTACTGCTGATCGCGCTGTTCGCACGCGGGCACGGGTTATTCGTCGGCGTGCCCGGGCTCGCGAAGACCTTGCTGATCACCACGCTCGCCGATGCTCTCTCGCTTCATTCTAACCGCATCCAATTCACGCCCGACCTGATGCCGAGCGACGTGACCGGGACAGATGTCCTCGAAGAGGACACGACTACCGGCAAGCGTCATTTCCGATTCATTCCCGGTCCAGTTTTCACCAACATCCTACTCGCCGATGAGATCAATCGCGCGCCACCCAAGACGCAGGCGGCACTGCTTCAATCGATGGCCGAAGGGCAGGTCACGGCGAGTGGCAACACCTACGCACTGGAGCAGCCATACTTGGTTTTTGCGACCCAGAATCCGATTGAGCAGGAGGGCACCTACCCCTTGCCCGAAGCGCAACTCGACCGCTTCCTCTTCCAAATCGACGTTCGGTACCCTAGCCCCAATGAAGAGGTCGATATCGTGAAGCGGACGACGGCACCGATGTCGACGTCGATCGCACCCGTGCTCTCCGCCGAAGACATCGTGGGCTTTCAGGACCTGGTTCCACGCGTTCCTGCGTCCGATCACGTGGTTCAGCACGCCGTGAACCTGGTGAGGGCCTCGAGGCCCGATGACGGGAAGGCATCCGAGCTAGTTCGAAAGAACGTCGCATTTGGGGCCAGCCCTCGAGCCAGTCAGGGGCTGATCCTCGGTGCCAAAGCGCGGGCTGTGCTGCACGGTCGCTATGCGGCCGAAGTCGAAGACGTGCGCGCCCTCGTCGACCCGATCTTGAAGCATCGGCTCGTCATGAACTTCCGCGCGGAAGCCGAGGGTGTGACGTCGGCCGACGTCATCGAAGACATCACTCAAAGCATCGTGCCGTGACCCACGTGCTCGAACCCGAGCTCGCGGTACGCTTGGCCGGGCTCACGCTTCGTGCGAAGCGAACGGTCGATGGTCTGCTCGCAGGGATGCACCGAAGCCCGCACCGCGGCGCCAGCGCGATTTTCAAAGAGCACCGTGCGTATCGGCCCGGGGATGACCCGCGATGGATCGACTGGCGCGCTTATGCTCGCTCGGACCGGTACACGATCAAGCACTTCGAGCACGAGACCCAGCTTCGCGGGACCCTGGCGCTCGACATCTCTCCCTCGATGCACTGGGGGAGCGACGATGTCAGCAAGATCGATCATGCCGCCACGCTCCTTGCGGCCATCGCTTACCTCCTGATCCGCCAAGGCGACGCGGTGTCGCTGGTTACCTTTGACGAGCAGATCCGCGATCGATTGCCCGCGCGCTCGGGCCCTGCGCACCTCGACTACCTGATGCGCACGCTCGCCGAGCCGACGCAATCGAGCGGGCAGACCGCCCTTCACACCTCTCTCGACAAGCTGATCGAGCACGCCGGTCGCATGGGGCTGGTCGTGATCGCCAGCGATTTGTTGGACCTCGAGAGTGAAGCGCTCGCTCCGATCGCTCGAATTCAGGCGCGGGGCCACCAAACCGTCGTGCTTCACGTCATGGACCCGGCCGAGCTCGAGCTTCCCTATGAGCAGCCGATGCACTTTGAAGGGCTCGAAGGCGAGTCGCCGGTCGAAGTCGATCCGAAGGGCCTTCGGCGTCGGTACCGGGAGGCGATCGATGCCTTCGTCGAGTCCTGTCAGCGCCGAGTGGTCGCAGCGGGCGCCCGGTATCTCCTGGCGAGGACGGACACTCCGCCGGAGCACACCCTGCTTCAGCTCTTACGGGATGGCTGAGTCATGGGCTTTGGTCTGCCATGGGCGCTCGCCGGGCTCGTCGCCGTTTCGATTCCGATCCTCGCGCATCTGTTGAGGCAGCAGAAGCTTCCGAAGCAAACGCTGCCGACCATCGCGTTCCTTCACCGAATTCATGCCACCCGAGCCGCGCGGCTGCGGGTCGTGGACATGCTGCTGCTGATCGCGCGCGCGTTGCTCGTCGCGGCACTGGTCTTGGTCGCGGCGGTGCCCTACCGCGTCGTGCAGTCGAACCTCTTGGACCGGCAGCACGCGCTTGCAATCGTGCTCGACGACTCCTTGTCGATGGCGGCGATTCACGAGGGTAAGACGCTGATCGAACGGGCGGCCGACCGGTCGGCCGAGCAGGTGAAGAATCTCCCCGGAGGCTCCGAGGTTTCGGTCGTTTTGTCGGGCAAGTCTTCCAGAGTCTGGGTCCGTCGGCGTTCGGATCTCGAGATGGTCGAGACGGTATTTGGTGAGATCGATCCGCGGTCCACGCGCGGCGATGCCATGTGTGATGCGGTTCGAACGGCGGTGGAGCTGCTGCTCGAAAGCGAGCTTCCGGATCGGCGCTTGTTGATCTTCTCCGATTTCACGGAAGGCACGCACGCCGAAACCTGTGAATGGCCGAGCCGCGGCATTCGAGTCGCCTTTGAAACGGTCTCCACGCCCAATCCCGACAACCGCCGCATCGCGTCGGTCGAGGTGATCGGAGAGCGCGAGGCCCCGGACGGAATGCGGCTCGACGTACGGATTGCAGGTACGTCGACCCAATCGCAGCAGACCGTCCGCATGCGGCAGAAGGGGCAGGAGACGCAAAAGTCGTCGGTTCAGCGCACCGGTGATGGCGGAGAGGCGTCCCTTTCCATCTCGCCGGGCTCGACCGATGCGGTCGTCGAGCTGCAGCTCGACCCCGACGACGTCCTTCCCGCGGACAATGTGCGTGGTGTCTTGCTGGGGTCCGACACCGTGCATGTGCTGCTCGTCGACGGCGACCCTCACCCCGATCCGCGCAAGAGGGAGACCGCATTTCTGAGTCACGCGCTCGGCGTAGCGCCGCGCATCGGCCGCTCCTTTGCGGTTGAGACCCTCGACTCCCAGGACCTTTCCGAAAGCGCGATCATCCGCTCCGACGTGGTCGTGATGGCGAACGCCACCCTCGACGAGAAGTGGCTTCCGCTCATCCGACGGTTCGTCGGGAGCGGTGGGAGCCTTTGGATTACCGCGGGCGATCGGGTCAACCCCAGGGCGTACGGGAGCGTGCTCCGCGAGCTTCTTCCGGGTCGGTACACCGCGACGCGCATGGAAGCGCGGCCCCTGTCTCTCAGCTCCAAGGCCCTTCCGGAGCTCGACCAGGCCAAGGTGCGTGGTCGCACGCCGATCGCAGAGGCCTCGCTCGACGCCGTCGTGACGGCGCGCTTCAGCGATGGCGCGGCGGCCATGTTGGAGCACCGGTACCGAAACGGCCGCGTGGCCATGATGGCGACGACCATCGACGACGCCTGGACCGACTTGCCCTACCAGCCCGTGTTCGTGCCTTTCGTGCTCGACACGTTGCTCCGTCTGGCGGGCCGCACGGAGCATTCCGTGGAACCCCATGGGTCCGTGTCCCTTCCAGGGTCGACCCAGAGCCAGCGCATCCAAGTCGTGACCCCGACGGGTCGGACCGTGGATCTCGGGGAAGCCGACCGCGTGGCGTTTCGCGACACCGGCGAAATCGGGGCCTATCGAGTGCTCGTGAACGGTATCAACGGCGCCCGCTTTGCGTTTGTCGTCGATGCGCCGCCCGGCGAGAGCGACCTCGTCTCCAGAGGCGCTCCGGACGTGGAGAACAGTTTCGAAGCCGTCACGCTCGACGCTTCGAGCGGTGTCGAGCAACCGTTCGCACCCTGGCTGCTCCTGCTGGTGGTCGTTCTGCTCTTCAATGAGCTTTGGCTGCGTCAAATTCGCCGCAGGTGAACGACCCGCTCGATTCGGTTGAGGTCCCGGTGCACCGCAACCCGCTGCCAGGCGGTACGCGCCGAAGCGAAATCCACCACCGAAGCGGCCTGCCCAGCGCCGACTTCGACGAGCAGCTGAGCCCCAGTCGCCGTCGCGGCTTCTGTCGCGATCAACAAGGCCCGGATGATGTCCAGGCCATCTTCCCCGCCCTCGAGCGCGCCGAACGGCTCGTGCACTCGTACCTCAGCCTGCAGGGATTCCAAATCGGAGCTAGCGATGTAGGGCGGGTTCGACACGATCAGATCGTACTGCTCGGTGCCGCTCAACAGGTTGGCCCGCTCGAGTCGGATCCGGTCTGCGACGCCAAGCCGTTCGGCATTGTCGGCAGCCACTTTCAGCGCCGACTCGGAGATGTCGGTTGCAGTGACCATCGCCAACGGCCGCTCGGCCGCGATGGTCACCGCAATGGCTCCGCTGCCGGTCCCGATGTCGAGTACTCGGCAGGGCAGCTCTTCGCGGATGCATTCGAGCGCGTGGTCGACGAGGGTTTCCGTATCCGGGCGCGGAATCAGCACGTCCGAGGTCACATTGAAACGCCGGCCATAGAAATCGCGGTGGCCGAGGATGTAGGCGACGGGCTCGCGCTCCCTCCGCCGGGCGACCAGGGGACGAATCGAGCTTCGTTCGCCGTCGACCAATGGCCGGTCCAGATCGAGATAGAGCCCGACCCGATCGGTCCCGAGCGCTTTGGCGACGAGGAGCTCCGCATCGAGGCGCGGGCTTTCGATGCCCCGCCCGGCGAAGTCCCGCGTCGCCCAGTCGAGGACTTCGCGGATTGTCCACGTGCGAGAGGTCACGAGCCCTCAACGCGTGCGCACGCGCATCTTCTGCTTGGGCAGCGCGCCGGCGCTGGCCAGCACCTGCTTGGCAAGGCGGCTGAGCTCGGGGCGTGTCCCCTTCTGAATGAACGCGGCAACCATGTTCGGGTCCAATTCGAGCAGCTGGTCCATCGCCTCGCGCGCCCGTCCGCGTTTCTTCATCGCCGTATAGGTATAAACCTGCGCGCGAAGGAGCATGCCGGAAACCTGTCCAAACTCCTTGTCCTTCGGATCGTAGGTTTCAAGGAGCTTGCGCGCTTCGTCGGCGTCGCCCGTTCGCGCCAAAGATTCCGCCACCACCGCTGCATACATCGCTTTGGCCTTGGCCTGCGGCTGGCGGTCGAGGCGTATGTCGTTGGTGAGCTCGCGCGCATCACGCGCCCGCCCTGTCATCAAATAGAACATCCCGAGGTTGGCGCGGACGTCGTCCTGGACCATCGCCGGCGCCTTGTTGATGTCGATTCCCTCGAGAATGCGAATCGCTTCGGCCGGCTCTTCCTGCGCTACGAGCTGCGCCTGGGCGATGGCGTTGAGGGCGTCCTTGCCACCCGGAGCCTGCCGGGCGCGCAGTTGTTCCAGCGCGGCCAAGCGCCCCTCTTTGTCCGTCGCGCCCCTCAGAATGGCGGCGATGTCGGCCGACTTGCGGGTCAGCCGCCAGATCCAGATCAGAAACCCGAGTGCGATGACCGTGAGCACCCCCGCGACGATCAGGCCAACGTAGCCAATGCTGGGCTGCAGGATGCCAGCGATGACCCAGACCACGGCCAGCGCCACGCCGATGAGGCCCAGAACCTTCCAGTTCATCTTGGGCTGTTCGATCTGCTCGAGCGCCTCAGTCGCGTCTTTTGGGGCTGCGGTGATTTGCTTTTTTGGCTTCGCCACTCACGCTCGGTACCGCGACGGCCGAGCGACGGCAAGCCAAGAGGTCCCGGGGGGCGGCGACAAGCGCCCATAAATGCT
The DNA here is from genome assembly GCA_049645265.1 of Polyangiales bacterium. GTDB lineage: Bacteria > Myxococcota_A > Polyangia > Polyangiales > Houyiibacteriaceae > SG8-38. Next base: position 42,375 of record JBARTN010000207.1, on the reverse strand, counting down.
GAGGAAATCGGCCTTTTCGCCAAGCGTCTTTTCCAAAGGTAAGCTAGCTTTCATACTCGAGGTCCCCGAATCGACCGGCTCACCGGCTGACTGGCGCGAACCAACAGTTGAGTTTGCCGAACTTTTGTGAATAAATATACTAAGACTGTATCTGAGTGGGGAACGAACGGGCATGAGCAGAAACAGACTGGGTGAGCTCCTCGTACGCGAGAAGAGAATCAGCCTCGAGCAATTGCGCGAAGCTCAGAAGCATCAGAAGGATGACAACATCAGTCTGGGCTACGCGCTCGCCCGCCTCGGTGCGATTTCCGACCAGGAGATCACTGACTTCCTGAGCGAGCAGTATCGCGTCCAGTCGATCGACCTCTCGGAATACGAAATCGACCGAGAGATCTTGAAGCTAATCAGCCCGCAGGTTTGCGAGCGTCACAAGATCATCCCGGTCTCACGCGCCGGAAGCTCGCTCATCGTAGCGATGGCCGACCCATCGAACCTGAACGCGATCGATGATGTGAAATTCCTCACGGGCTACAACGTCGAGCCCGTCGTTTCGTCGGAAAGCGCCATCTTGGCTGCGCTCGAAAAGGCGTACGCACAACCGGAGATTTCCTACGACGACATCATGGAGGGCTTCGACGAGTCCGAGATCGAAGTCGCCACGTCAGACGATGATGACAATCTCCTCGACCTCGAACGCGCGAGCGAGGACGCGCCGGTCGTTCGGCTTTGCAACGCGATTCTGCTGAACGCGATCAAGCAAGGCGCTTCCGATATCCACGTTGAGCCGTACGAGCGCGTCCTTCGCGTCCGGTACCGCGTCGACGGCGTGCTCCACGAGGAAATGACGCCGCCGATCAAGCTCAAGAACGCGATCGCGTCCCGTCTCAAGATCATGTCTTCGCTCGACATCGCCGAGCGCCGATTGCCGCAGGATGGGCGTATCAAGCTCAAGCTCGGTAAGGGCCGCGAGATGGACTATCGTGTTTCGTCCGTCCCTACGCTCTGGGGCGAGAAGATCGTCCTTCGTCTTCTCGACAAGTCGAACCTTCAGCTCGACATGACAAAGCTCGGTTTCGAGCAGAAGCCGCTTTCGGATTTCCGCGACGCGATCCACCAGCCTTTCGGGATGGTTTTGGTCACCGGGCCGACCGGTTCCGGCAAGACGACGACCCTCTACTCGGCTTTGTCGGATTTGAACGAAGTCGGAACCAACCTCAGCACTGCCGAAGATCCGATCGAGTTCAATCTCATGGGTATCAACCAGGTGCAGATGCATGAAGACATCGGCTTGAACTTCGCCGCGGCGTTGAGGTCCTTCCTCCGCCAGGATCCCGACATCATCATGGTCGGTGAGATTCGTGACTTCGAGACCGCCGAGATCGCGGTCAAGGCCGCCTTGACCGGACACTTGGTCTTGTCGACGCTCCACACCAACGATGCGCCGAGCACGGTCACACGCTTGCTCAACATGGGCGTGGAGCCGTTCCTCGTCACCGCCTCGGTGAACCTGGTGGTGGCTCAGCGTCTCGCACGTAAAATCTGCGAGGAGTGCAAAGTCCAGGTGCCGACCGACGAGCAGGCTCTCGTCGATGTGGGCTTCACCGACAATGAAATCCCCGATGCGGTCGCGTTCCGTGGCACCGGCTGCAAGGTTTGCAACGACACCGGCTACAAAGGCCGAATCGCCCTCTACGAGGTCATGCCGTTCAAGGACCGGCTCCGCGAAATCGTGCTGCAGGGCGGGTCCACCGCCGAGGTGAAGGACGAGATGGTTCGCGACGGGGTTGCCACTCTGCGCCGCGCCGGCCTGAACAAAGTGCTCCATGGGGTCACGACGATCGATGAGATCGTCCGGGTGACCGCCGCCGACCGCTAGCCCGACGCCGCCAGCCCGCGCTCGAACGCCATTTGTCAAAGGTCCTTCGCAATTTGGGCTGAAAGCGACGATCGTCGATACTGGAGTCACCAAGTCAGGAAATCATGGAGTTCTGTGATCTTGGGGCTGAAACCTCGAATTTCGATGACATGTTGTGACCCTACATCTCACGTCACTGATTGTCATGTACGCGGAGCGGTGATAGATCGGGACGATGCGCATCAGCAACAGTTTCTCCGAAGGCGAGATTCAAGTTCTCGAATTCATCCTGCAAACCCTCCTGCGCGGCGGCACCCCATCGATGGCCACCCGCAACAAGGACTTCGCGTCGGTCTACCGCAAGGTGATGACGATGAAGAAGCGCGTCGAGGAAAAGAAATCGCAGTCCAAGATGTCGTCTTCCGTCGGCACGGTGGTCGCGGCAGACGACGGGGTGGCTGACGACGACGATCTTCAGCGCAAAGCCGGCTGAGCGGGTTGACTGGTTCGGGTCCGTCACGTAAGCGCGGACCGCTATGCTGACCCAGCTGATCGTCCTGCGTGGCGGGCGCGTTCTCGATCCTTCGCAAGGGCTCGACGAAGCCGCCGACGTGGTGATCGAAGCGGGGCGCATCAAGGAGCTCGGTCGCGATGCAGGTGCCGCCTATCAGGCAGGTGACGCCGTGCGCATCGTGGATGCGTCCGGGTACTGGGTCTGTCCGGGCTTCGTCGACCTCCACGTGCATCTGCGTGAGCCCGGGCAAGAGTACAAAGAGGACATCCGCTCTGGTTTGGAGGCAGCGGCGGCGGGCGGGTTCACCGCGGTGTGCCCGATGCCCAACACCGAGCCGACGAACGATACGCGCGCGATCACCGAGATGATGATATCCCGGGCGAAAGAGCACGGCGGCGTGCGCTTGATGCCGTTTGGAGCGGTGACCAGAGGCCAAAAAGGCGCCGAGCTCACCGAGATGGCAGACTTGCGCGAGGCAGGCGCGATCGGCGTCAGCGACGACGGCGTTTGCGTGATGAACGCTGCGGTCATGCGGCATGCGATGGAGTACGCGCGCACGTTTGACCTTCTCGTTAGCCAGCACTGCGAAGATCACAACCTCACGGAAGGTGCGCAGATGCACGAAGGCGCGCGTTCGACCCAGCTCGGGCTGCGGGGATGGCCGCGCGCGGCCGAGGACATCATCGTGGCTAGGGATTTGATTCTGGCGGAGACCACCGGCGCCCGATACCACGTTGCGCACATTTCTAGCGCCGGCGCGGTTCGACTGATTCGGGAAGCGAAGTCGCGCGGTTTGCGCGTATCGGCCGAGGTCACGCCGCACCATCTGCTTTTCACCGACGAGGCCCTCCTGAGCTACGACACCTATTGCAAGGTCAACCCGCCTCTTCGCGAAGCGGAAGACCTCGAGGCACTTCGCGAGGCGCTCGCTGACGGTACCATCGACTGCATTGCGACCGACCACGCACCGCACAGCGAGCTCGAAAAAGATTGTGAGTTCGAGGCAGCCTCGGTGGGGATCAATGGGCTCGAGACCGCGATTGGCTCGATGTTCCAACTCGTCCGGGATGGAGTGCTCAAGCCTTTGCGCTTCGTCGAGACGCTGTCGACCGCCCCTGCGCGCCTGCTCCCCGATTTTGAAGGAGGCTCGCTGAAAGTCGGGCGACGCGCGGACATCACAGTCCTCGACCCGGAAGCCCGATGGATTCTCGACAAAGAAGCGCTACGCTCCAAATCGCACAACACGCCGCTGCTCGGTCGTGAGCTGATGGGAAGGCCCGTCATGACGATGGTTGGGGGCAAGGTCGTGCACGAGCCGAGATGATGAGCAAAGAGGCACACTTGGTACTTGCAGATGGAACCCGCTTTTCGGGGACCAGCTTTGGCGCCGAAGGCGCAGCCACCGGCGAAGCGGTCTTCACGACCGGCATGACCGGATACGAAGAAGTGCTCACCGATCCTTCGTACTGCGGTCAGATCGTCACCATGACGGCGCCGCAGATCGGCAACACCGGCATCACGGTCGAAGACGGCGAGGCCAAGCGCCCTGCTCTGCGCGGTTTCGTCGTGCGGGAGCTGTCCGCTATCGAGAGCAATTGGCGCACGAAGGAGTCGCTTGACGCCTACCTCAAAAGAATGGGCATCGTCGGAATCAGCGGCGTCGATACCCGGACGCTCACACGGCACATCCGGGACCGGGGCGCGCAGATGGCAGCCGTCGGAACCGAAGACCCGGCAACGCTCCATGACCGCGCGAAAGCAGCACTCCCAATGACCGGGCAAAACCTCACCGGCGAAGTGACGACCCCGGAGGTTTACCAGTGGACCGAAGGCACTGGCGTTTGGGCGATGCCGCGCGAAGGCGCCCGCCCTTGGCATGTCGTTGCGATGGACTTCGGGGTCAAGCTCAACATCTTGCGCTGCCTCGTCGACGAGGGCTGCAGGGTCTCGGTCGTTCCGGCGACGGCAAGCGCAGAAGAGGTGCTCGCGCTCGATCCAGACGGCATCTTTCTGTCGAACGGCCCCGGCGACCCGGCTGCCGTCTCTGGTGGTATTGCAACCGTCCGCGAGCTCTTAGGCCAGCGTCCCATCTTCGGAATTTGCCTCGGCCATCAGTTGATGAGCCTCGCGCTCGGTGGGCAGAGCTACAAGCTCAAGTTCGGTCATCGCGGTCTCAATCAGCCGGTCAAAGACCTGCAGACCGGCCGCATCGAGGTCACGACCCAGAACCACGGCTTCTGCGTCGACGTCGACTCCCTGAAAGACAAGTGCGAGGTCACCCACTTGCACCTCAACGACGACACCTGTGAAGGAATCCAACACCTCGAAACCGGAGCGTTCAGCGTTCAGTATCACCCGGAGGCCGCTGCGGGGCCGCACGACTCGCGGTATTTGTTCCGGCGGTTCACCGATGCCATCGCCCGAACACGCAGCTAGCCTCGAGCGCCTGCTCTCGCGCGCCGCTGAGGAGTGCGAGTCCAAGCAGGGCATTTGGTTCGGCCGCGGCCTTCCCCAGGCGCTGCGAAGCGCGATCGATCTGCATGGCGAAGGAGGGACGCAAGCGTCTGCGGAGATCGCGTTCATCGAAGTGAGCGCGGTGTCGCCGCAGGGGCGCGCGCTGAGCGATACGGTTCCGTCCGGCCTAGACTGCCCGGTCGTCGGGCTGAGCCAGAGCAGCGTGGAGCAGCTCGGCTCCCTCGTTTGCGCCCAAGCCGAAACAGGCATTCAACTCACGCGACTGATCTGTCCGTTCGCCGTCTTCGACTTCAGCGGCCAAGGCCTTCGAGTCCGCGAGGTCCGCCACGGCCTCACCGCAGCTGACCTCCAGGCGAAGTTGTCGACGACACTCTGGTCAGGACCAGACCTCAAAGAGCTCGGAACGCACTAAGGTCGGCGCTGGCGCAGGTGGGTTGGGGGGTGGGGGCCTAGCGGCCGGAGAGTCTCCAGGACATCGCGCAGATCTAGGAGTTCGCGATGACCCAGTCACGTCAGAGGAGCACGTGTAGCTGGCACTGACGCTGACACTGGCACTGACACTGACACTGCCCCCTACCCCCGGGACATCTCCCGCCGCAAGACCTCCCCAGTGTGACTCCGCTTTCGCTTGGCAATCGTCTCGGGCGTCCCCTGCGCCACGACGCGCCCACCATGTAAGCCACCTTCTGGGCCGAGGTCGACGATCCAGTCTGCGGCGAGCATGACGTCGGGATGATGCTCGATGACGGCGACGGTGTCTCCTCGCTCGACCAGACGGTCGAGCACAGTGAGCAGGCGGTCGACGTCGTCGCGGTGAAGACCGGTCGTCGGCTCGTCCATCACGTAGAGGGTCGGCCCCGTATGGAGTCCAGCCGCGAGCTCCGAGACGAGCTTGATTCGTTGTGCTTCACCACCGCTGAGCGTGTTGGAGGCCTGGCCGAGATGGAGATACCCGAGGCCGAGCTCGTCGAGGAGCTCGAGTGGCTCACGAACCTTCCTGACAGGCGAGAACACCTCGACCGCGTCGGAGACTTCGAGCTCGAGGAGCTCGCCCGCGTTGAGGCCCTGCCAGCGCACCGAGAGTGTCTCGGGTGTGAAGCGCATCCCGTTGCAGGACTCGCAGGGGACATCGACGTCGGGCAGGAACGCCATTTCCAAGTGAATCGCGCCCTGCCCTTTGCACTCCGGGCAGCGGCCCTCTTCGACGTTGAATGAGAAGCGGCTTGCGGTGTAGCCGCGCGCGCGTGCCTCCGCGGTTCCTGCCAGGAGCTGGCGGACGGTGTTCCAGATTCCGATGTATGTCGCTGGCACCGAACGCGGCGTGCGTCCGATGGGGCTCTGGTCGATTTCGATGGCGCGCGTCAGCGCCGCAAAGCCCGCGATCTCGGTAAACTCGCCGGCGGGCAGCTCGTTGACCATCCCAACGGCGTCCCGGGTGGCGCGGAGCAAGACCTCGCGAACCAGTGAGCTCTTTCCTGAGCCGCTGACGCCGGTGATGGCGACGAATCGCTCGAGGGGGAATCGAACGTTGACGCCGTTCAGGTTGTGGTGGTTCACCCCGCTCAGCTCCAGCCAGGAAACGTCTCGCATCGGGCGCCGATGGCTGGGCACCTTCGCCGGCCGCTCGAGGGCCGCCGCTGTGACCGAGCCCTTCATCGTGCGAAGCGTGCCTTGCGAGACGATGCGGCCGCCATGTTTTCCGCCTCCTGGACCGACATCGATGACGTGGTCCGCCGCGCGGATGGTGTCGGCGTCGTGCTCGACGACCAGCACCGAGTTGCCCCGGTCGACCAAGCCCCGGAGCGCGCCGAGCAGACGTCCCGTGTCACGCGGGTGGAGGCCGATGGTGGGCTCGTCGAGCACATAGAGCACGCCGGTCAGGCCGCTTCCGAGCTGAGCGGCCAAGCGTACCCGCTGCATCTCGCCGCCGCTCAGCGTGTTGGCCGCACGGCCGAGACCCAGATAGCCGAGGCCCACCTCTTCGAGAAACGAAAGACGTCGGAGCGCCTCGTGGAGGGGGGTTTTTGCGATCGTGGCGTCGCGGCTCTGTAGCTCGACCTCTCGCAAGGTTTCGATCGCCTCGGAGACGCTTTGATCGAAGAGCTCGGTGATCGACATCTCGTCGACGGTCACGCCGCGTGCGAGCGGCGAAAGGCGAGTCTGGTCGCACTCATCGCAGAGGCGCCTTTCGACCGCCCGTTTCCGCCGACGTCCGCGCCAACTCTTCTCGACGATCTCGCCCCGCCCCTCGCATGCCGAGCACTGTCCCTGCCGCGTGTTGAACGAGAAGAATCGGGGATCGAGCTCCGGGTAACCGACGCCGCAACTCGGACAGGCACGCTTGCTCGAAAGCTGCATCTCGTCCTTGCCCGCCATGGCCCAGGCGGCGCCGTCGCCGACCTGCAAAGCCTTTTCGAGTAGCTCCAGCAAGGCAGGGCTCTTGGCCTGTGCGCGTCCGACCACCAGCTCTACATCGTGTTCGGTGTAGCGGTCGAGCTTCATCCCGGGCTCGAGCGTCTGCATCTCGCCATCGATGCGCGCCTCGGTGAAGCCGTCCTTCATGGCTTTTCTGAGCAGCTCACGATGGATGCCCTTTCGGCCGCGCACGACCGGCGCAAGCAGTGTCACCTTTTTCGCGCCGAAGCGGCGCTTCAGATCCCCGACCAGCTGTGCAGCTGGCCTGGCCGTGATCGGCACTGCGCAGTCGACGCAATGCAGAATTCCAATTCGGGCCCAAATCAAACGCAGGTAGTGTGAGACCTCGGTCACGGTGGCGACCGTCGAGTTGGCTCCGGCTCGTGTCATACGCTGTTCGAGGGACACGCTGGGCGGCACGCCGACGACCTGGTCGACCGAGGGCCTCGGAAGCTGGGGCATGTATTGACGCGCGTACGGTGAAAGCGTTTCCAGGTAGCGGCGCTGCCCTTCGGCGAAGAGCACGTCGAACGCCAAGGTGCTCTTTCCGCTGCCACTCGGTCCGGTGAGCACGACCAGCTCGTCGCGAGGGATGTGAACCGTGACGTTCTTCAAGTTGTGCTCTCGCGCCCCCGCGATTCGAATCTCTCGAAGCGGCGGGCTCTGCGCCTTCGGCTTCTTTCCCTGGCCGGCGCGCTTACTCTTGGCTCCAATCCCGAGGGCGCGAGCGAGGTATGGGGCCGTCTGTGACGAATTCTTCTTCGCCACCTGCTCTGGCGTGCCGCGTGCGACGAGCTTGCCACCTTCGCTTCCCGCCCCCGGCCCGAGGTCGATGACGTGGTCTGCATGCGCTGCGACCTGCATGTCGTGTTCGACGACGATGACCGTATCGCCGCGCTCCACCAGGTCGTCGAGGACCTTCATCAGGGGTTCGACATCGTTGGCGTGAAGGCCCGCCGTCGGCTCGTCGAAGACCAAGAGCGAGCCCGGTGACGCCCGAAGCAGGGCTTCGGCGAGCTTGAGGCGCTGCGCCTCGCCTCCTGACAAGGTGTTGAGCGGCTGCCCCAGGCGCAGGTAACCCAGGCCCACGTCGAGCATCGGCCGAAGCGCCCGAATGATGAGCGCGTCGTCCGCAAAGTGCTGGGCCGCCTGCCGGGCTGTGAGCTGGAGGACCTCGGCGATGTCGAGGCCCATGTACCGGACGTCGAGGACCGGACCCACGAAGCGGCGGCCCTGACACTCCGGACAGCTGAACACCACGTCGGCCAGGAACTGCATCTCGACGGTCTCGGCGCCGTCGCCCCGGCAGGCTTCGCAGCGGCCACCAGTCACGTTGAAAGAGAAGAACCCGGGCTTGTACCCACGCTCCTTGGCAAGCGGCTGCTGGGTAAAGCGGTTTCGAAACACTTCCCAAATCTTCAAGTATGTCGCGGCGTTGCCCCTCGAAGTTCGCCCCAATGGAGCTTGGTCGACCCCGACGACCCCGTGGAGAGCCGCGAAACCGGTGATGCTCGCGTAATCGAGCGGCGCGCCATCGGACTTGAGGCCGAGCTTGCGCTGGACGGCTGGGAGCAGGGTCTCGAGAATCAAGCTGCTCTTCCCCGAACCGCTGACGCCGGTGACGCAGGTCATGACCCCACGCGGGAAGGCGGCGTCCACAGAGCGAAGGTTGTGGCCGGACGCACCTTTGAGCTCGAGCCAGCCCGTGGCTTTGCGCCGGCGTCGCTTCACCACACCATTGGATCGGAGCGCTGCGCCGGTGGCGGTCTTGGCGTTGTGAAGCGCGGCTGGCGTTCCGTCGAAGACGATTTGTCCGCCATTCTCGCCTGCTCCGGGACCAAGCTCGATCACTCGGTCGGCGCCTAGAATCATCTCCCGATCGTGCTCGACGACGACAGCCACGTTTTCATCCTTCGACAAGGCGCGAACCACGCCCAGCAGCCGCTCCACGTCTTGCGGGTGCAAGCCGACCGTGGGCTCGTCGAGGACGAACATCGCGCCATTGAGTGTCGCGCCGAGCGCGCTGGTGAGCGCGACGCGTTGGGTCTCGCCACCGGACAGCGTTCGCGAGGTGCGATCCAAGGAAAGGTAGCCGAGGCCGACATCGTCCAGAGCGCGAAGCCGCCCAATCGCTTCGCGCCAAAGCAGGCCAGCGCCGGTGTCACCGGTGAACCGGGCCTCCTGCTTCTGGAGAAACGAAAGCGCATTCGATGCCGGCAGCCCGTAGAGCTCCGGAAGGCTCAATCCGTCGATGTGCCATGCGAGTGCTTCGGGCCTGAGTCGGGTGCCATTGCAATCCTCGCAGGTTTCGTATTTTCGGTAGCGCGAAAGGAAGACGCGAACGTGCATCTTGTATGCGCGCGATTCCATCCACTTGAACCAACTGCGAATCCCCCACCAACCCTTGGGGTAGCCGACATCGTCGCCTTCGATGAGCCAGTCGAGCTGTGCCGGTGTCCAATTGCGAAGCGGCTTTCCGAGTGGAATGCCTGCCTTCTTCGCGTTCTTCTTCAGCTCGCGGCGCTCCCAGGTCGTCGCTTTGCCCTGCCAGGCACGAATCGCGCCTTCGTCTGGAGATAATTCGTAGTCCGGGATCACGCGGTCGAGGTCGATCTCGATCGTCCGTCCGAATCCGCGGCACGTCTCACAGGCGCCGATCGGGCTGTTGAAGCTGAAGAGCCCTGGTGTTGCACGTCGGAAGGACCGGTCGCAGCCGGGGCAGTGCAGGCCTTCGGAGAAGCCAAGATCCTTCCCCTCGGCGGTCCAGACGGTGGCTCGGCCAGCGCCTCGTCGCATCGCGTCTTCGAGGGCTTCGACCAGGCGGGCCTGGTGATTGGGCCGCGCAATGGTTCGGTCGGCGATGACGTCGAGGTGCGTGCTCCGGCCGTTGGTGACCTCGCTTGGCCGGACATTGTCGAGGTCGCGGACCTTGCCGCCGACCCGGACGCGCCTGTACCCGTCGCGCACCAAGCCTTCGCGGACGCCGATGAAGTGCTCTGCATCGGCTACGGCAACCGGGTACGTCACCAGGATCTTCTCGCCTGCGAGCTCGGTCATGACGCTTTGCGCAGCGCGCGTCGGAGCATCCCGGTGCACCAGCGCACCGCAACCGGGGCAGTGAAGCTCGGCTGCATGGGCCCAGAGATGTTTCGCGTAGTCCGCGATTTCGGTCATCGTGCCAACGGTCGAGCGGCTTGTCCGAACGGGCGCCTGGCGATCCACGGCGATTCCGACAGGGACAGGGTCGAGCTCATCGACCGGCGGTCGTGAGAGTCGTTCCAGGAACTGTCTCGCGTAGGCACTGAAGCTTTCGACGTAGCGGCGCTGTCCCTCGGCATAGAGTGTCTTGAATGCCAGCGACGACTTGCCCGCGCCGGAAGGCCCCACGATCGCGAGATACGTCCCCGGTTCGATATCGAGATCGATCGAGCGGAGGTTGTTCGTGCGCGCGCCGCGCAGCTTGGTGGGCTGCATGACTTACCGCCGCCCCCAGCGCCTTCGCAGCACCCAGGTGGCGCCCAGCAGAAGCACCGTCAACGAGATGTACCAGGGATTGGAAAGCGGCTGCTTCGACGTCAGCCCGGCGGCACGGCGCGTGGTCGCTGCCAACTCGGACAGAGGAGGGACATCTTCGATGCCGAGGAACAGTCGCCCACCGGTCTTCTTCGCCAATGCTTCGAGCTCTGCCGGTAAGACTTCGAGCTCCGCGAGCTCATCACCGCTTTCTTCGACGATGAACACTTCACGAGCAATGTCCTCGTTCTCCACCGAGGCGACGATCTCGTACGCCCCGGGTTCGGCGGGTGCGCGCACCGTGGCCTGCAGCCGTCCATCCTCATCGGCTTCGACGACTGCAACGGCTTCAGCTTGGACGGCGGGCTGAAACTGCAGCTCGACGCGAGTCTTGTCCATCGGCCGATAATTTTCATCGCGAAGCTTTCCGGAAATGATGAGCTCGCCGCCAAGCCCGTAGCGTTCCCGGTCGGTCGAGATTCTCGCCGGCTCGAGCAGTGGATCGTGGGTGAGCCAGCGAATCATCCGATCCCAGAAGAGCTCGTATTCGTCGGAACCGACCGTGCTGTCGTCGGCGGCAAAGCGCCATCGCCACGACGCATCGGCTGTCATCGCTGCGACTCGCCCCCTGCCCGCTTCGCCAACGACGAGGATCGGAAGCCTCGCACCGCCCTGCAGGCGCGCTCGCGGATGGTGGAGCAAGACCTGAGCCCCGTCTTTGACCCCACTCACCATGTTGGCGCCGTACAAGGCCGGCAACGCTTTCCAAGTCCGCCTCGTCAGCGCGGGGTCGGGGCCGAGGGCGACGATGGGATGCCGCGCAAGCGCCCTGCTGACCTCCGCGCGGTAGCTCCCCTTGATCACTCCCGGCGCGCCAAGTTTGACCGGCAAGATCTGTTCGATGGCGGTGCCCGCGTAGCGGCCATCGTCGAAGGAGCGATCACCACCGATCATCAGGAACGAACCGCCGCGCTGCACGTACTCTTTGATGCGAGGCAAATACGTCTGCATCTCGTACGGCGCGTAGTCGAAGTTCTGAAAGATGACGACATCGAAGCTTCCCAGATGCTCGCGGAAGAGCTCGTCGGTCGGAAAAGGAATCAAGGCCAGCTCATTGGTCGGCGCGGCAGTCAGGTCGGCCGCAGCCCGCAAGATGAAGAACGACACCAGGTCGACGGAGCCGTCGCGCTTCAGAAAATCGCGAAGGAATCGAACGTCCCAACTCGGTCGCCCTGCGACCAGCAGTGCCCGAAGCCGCTCTCTGCCCACTCGGAGAAGCGCCGCACGATCGTTGTTCTGGGGCACCTCGTCGTTCGAGGCTGCCGGAATCAGAAGTCGATACAGCGAGCGCCCGGTCCGTTGGGGAGTCACCTCGAAGGCCAAGGTGGCGTGGCCATTTTGGTCGAGCTCCGCAACGATTTCCTGTTCGAGCCGGCTCTCATGCCAGAGCTGCACGCGAAGCTCGGCACTCTGCAGGTCACCGACCGCGCGAACATCCGCTCGGATGATCGCAGGCACGCCGACATACGCGGTCGTGTCGGCGTGCAGCGATACGATGGCCTGGTCATCGAGCGGATCGTCTCCACCCACGACGACAGTGTGAATCACGGGCGGGCTCTGGCCGAGCGCAACCGTCTCTGCGCGCAAGCTCGCGTCGGCCCCATCGGTGATCAGGACGACAGAGCCGATCTCTCGATCGACGCCCTTCCCGAGCACGTAGTTGAGCGCGTTGCGGATTTTGGTCTCGTCGTCGGAGGGCTCGTAGCTTTCGGCGAGGCCATCCCAAATCGCGGCACGCACGCTGGACCCAAAAAGGTAAACGACCGGACTTACGCGGTCGTCGTCTTGCCAGTCGCCAATCAGCGCGTTCACTGCGTCGCGCCGTGGGCCATCACTGCCCGAGAGCGTCATGCTTCGAGAGTTGTCGAGGAGAATGGCCGTGCCTCCCGCGACCTCTTCGAAGGTTTCGCGCACGAAGGTGATCTGTAGCGCGAGGAGATAGACGACCAAGATGGCTAGGCCGCCCAGCGCGCCCAGTGCGAACTTCCTCCTTCGATCGCTCTCCCCGCGGATCGACCGAAGCTCGACGAGCCAGAGCGCAAACAGCGCGAGCCCGACGACCCAGGCCGTCGTGTTCCCTCCCCAAATCCCGATCTGCCACTGCCAGTCCGTCACACGCAAACCTCAGCGGCCCGAGCCACGGCGACGCATGATGAACGGCGCGTGCACCTGGTCGTCTTTGTAGTCGGTGCAGAGCGCGTAGATCACCAAATTCACGCCGAGACGGATCGCCTGCTCACGCTGCCGCTCGCCACCGGGAACGACCGCCTGACTCCATGCTCCGAGCTTGTCCCGCTGAAGCGCGCCGCCGAGATCGTGACGCGAGTAGACGATGGCCATGCGATCCCCGTAGGTGATGCCCTCGAGGAACGAAGGACCCTGGACGCGACCGATCGGCCGTGGAAGGAGATAGAACGATCGGTAAATCGTGTGCTCGTCGGAAATCGGTTTCAACGGGAGCGCCGGAAACGCGCGAAGGAGCTCGCGACGAACGGCGCGATCGAACGCCTCGCCTCCGGCGGTCGCATCGTCGATCAAAACGAAGCCGCCGCGATGGATGTACTTGCGAAGACCTTCGACCGCCTCTTCGCTCAGCGGCGGAAACTCCTCATTCCCGCGCCAGTACACGAACGGGCTTCGATAAAGAGATGCTTTGTCCAGCCTCGCTCGTCCGGGCTCGAGGATGGGCTCGACGCTCGATCGCTTGCGCACCTCCCAAGCGAGACGCTCGGTCACCCTTTGGGAGCCCGCCACGCCGGTGCCGAGGTCGAGCGAGACGATTTCCACATCGGTCGCATCGCCAAACGCTGCGGCGCGTCGTGCCGACGACACTGAAAGGCAGGCCAGTACCAACAGAAGGCGACCCGACTGCACCCCAAAGATGGCCCGCATGAACAGAGGACTACCAATCATGCGTCAAAGCGCAAGCCGGGTTGACCTAGACGCAGTTCGCGATGAAAGTGCCGCCGTGTCGAAGGGCCCAGTTCGCGCTTGCGCCGCGGTCGCGTTGCTCGCGGTTGGATTCGGTTGCCACGGCAACGGCGAAACCACCGAATCGGATTCTCCGGGGGCGGCGTCGAAGAATGCGCCTGAGCTGCTTTCTCGAACACGTCCACTCATGAGCACGGTGTTCCGGATTCAGGTCGACTCGCCACCGCCGAACGCCGAGAACGTGATCCGTCAAGCGTTTGAAGAAATCGAACGACTGGAAGCCGTCTTGTCCGAATGGCGCGACGATAGTGACGTGTCCAAGGTGAACAGCCTTGCCGGAAAGAAGTCGGTCAAGGTTGGTCTCGACACCTTGCGTGTCGTCGATGCAGGCATGGATGTGTCGACCTGGTCGCGCGGCGCGTTCGATCTCTCGTGGGCGGCGCTGTGGGGCCTCTACGATTTTCGTGCGGACTCGATCAAGATTCCAACCCCCGAAGAGATCAAGCCACGCATCGCCTTGATCAACTACAAGAACATCCGGGTCAGCCAGAAGTACCAGACGGTGTTCTTGAAGAAGCGCGGGATGGCCATCGGAACGGGTGGCATCGCGAAGGGCTACGCGCTCGATCACGCCGGCGCGATCCTCCGAGGAGCAGGCATCGACAACTACATGATCTTCGGAGGCGGCCAGGTGCAGGTGCACGGTGAACGTGACGGCCGGCCCTGGCGAGTCGGCATCCAACACCCGCGCGACGTGGGCAGCTATTTTGCGGCCCTGGAGTCGACCGGTGCCTCGTTTTCGACCTCGGGGGACTACGAGAACGCCGTATTCGATGGCGCAGGCAAACGCTGGCACCACATCATCGACACCAAGACCGGCCTCCCCGCAGACAAGTCTCTATCCGTGACGATCATGACGTCAGAGGGCATCTATGCCGACGCGCTCAGTACGGCGGCGTTCGTGCTGGGGCCAGAGAAGGCCCTCAAGATGCTCAGCCGAATCGCCTACCCCGCCGAAGCGGTCATCGTCGGCGCCGACTGCAAGGTCTACATGAGTCCGAAAGCACAGAAGCGGATTCGGATGAATGTGGATCTCGTCGACGACCGGCTACCGAATTGCAAACCTTAGCTTCGCTCGTTCATCGGTACGAAAGCTCGATCGGCTTCACCGACCCAAATCTGACTCGGGCGAAAGATGCGATTGCCCTCGAGCTGTTCGAGCAAGTGCGCGATCCAGCCGGCCACGCGCGAAATCGCAAAGATCGGCGTGAATAGATCCCTCGGGATTCCGAGCTTTTGATAGACGATGCCGCTGTAGAAGTCGACGTTTGGGTAGATTCCCTTGCCTCCGACTAGATCGGCCATCTGGGTTTCGAGCTCGACGGCTACGTCGTAATCTGGAGTGCTTCCGAACTTGGCGAAGAGTTGAGTCGCGAGCCCTTGTAGAATCGTCGCGCGCGGGTCTTTGACCTTGTAGACGCGGTGACCGAAGCCCATGATTTTCTCTTTGCGCGCCAGGCGATCCTCGGCCCAGCGGCGCACGGCGTGAGGAGAACGGTCCTCGATGCCGTCCAGGGTCGAGAGCACCTCCTCGTTGGCGCCGCCGTGCAGCGGGCCGGCCAGGCTCCCGATCGCCGACGCGACGACCGCATAGGGGTCGGTGAGCGTCGAGCCCGTCACCCGAGCCGTGAACGTCGAGGCGTTCATCGAGTGCTCGGCATGAAGAATCAGGGCCACGTCGAAGACCTTCACGGCGAGGCTCGTCGGTACTTTGCCTTCGAGCATGTAGAGGAAGTTGGCCGCATGGCCGAGCTCGGTGCTCGGCCGG
Source organism: Polyangiales bacterium (assembly GCA_049645265.1). Lineage (GTDB taxonomy): Bacteria > Myxococcota_A > Polyangia > Polyangiales > Houyiibacteriaceae > SG8-38. The sequence continues at coordinate 26,784 of JBARTN010000207.1, read as the reverse complement.
ATCGGGTCGTCTCCTCTTCGAATCCGATCCCAGGCGGCGACGATGGTCGGGACCTTGGCGAGCAGGCGGATCACGCTGAGCCGGAGGAATTCGGGGTCTGAAATGTGGTCGCCCTCGTAGAACATCCCCATCGCCGCGACGGCCGCGGTCAAGGCATCCATGGGCTGGCCGCTCTCGGGCAGTGTCTTTAGGAGGTCGATGATGCGAAACTTGAGGCCCCGCTCGGCGATCATCTGATTTCGGAACTCGTCGAGCTCGGCCGAGGTGGGTAAGCGCCCCAATACGAGCAAATAGGCGACTTCTTCGTACGTACAGCGCTCCGCGAGCACCTCGATCGGGTAGCCTCGGTACTGGAGCTTCCCGACCGTGCCGTCGATCAGACAGATGCTGCTGCGGGCGGCCGGAACGCCGGCCAGACCTGGGATGTATTCTGGCACTTCCGTCATCCTCTCCACTTTCGGGCTCGAACGTCCGGCGGCAACCTAGTCGTTCACCCAACGGGCGCAAGCCGATGCAAAAAGCCTTGCAAACGCTGGGCGCGCGGCGCCGAGGATCAGATCTGCAGCTTCTTCCAGCACCTCCGCACGACGGCGTGCTTCGGCGGAGACCGGCGCGCCGCGAATCACGATACGGAAATCGGGGCTTGCCTCGCTATTCTCGTCGAGCACCGTGGCCCCGGCTTCGGCGAGCGTCTCCGCGAAGCGACGGCTCGGCATCCCATCTTCGGTGTCGATGATCGACACCAGTCGATTGCCGATGCTCAACAGACGGGGCGTCCAAACCGGCGGATCCCGACGTTCATCGACCACGGGGAGCGAACGCTTCAACCGCGCTCGACCTCGAGACCGTCGGCTTCCCAATGCAGAAACCCGCCGGAGAGGAAGCCGACTTGGACGCCATCGGCCTGGAGCTTCTCTCCCCACTCTTTGGCCTCTTCGCTGCGGCCGTAAAGCACACGAATGCGTCCGTCGAAGGGCTGCAGCTCTTCGACGCGGCTGGCCAGCTCGTTCGCTGGGATGTGTAGCGCCGAGGGGATCCGATAGCGCCCGTAGGAGGCTGCATCGCGGATGTCCACGGGCACCGCCTTCCCCTGCGCGATCCAGGCGGCCAGCTCATCGGAATGAACCTCGGCTGCAGACCGAGGCATCACCGGCTCGAGCAGACGGAGCAGGCCGGGTTTGTCGAGCACGCCGACGTGTTGCTGTGCCACCTTGCCCTGGGCGATCACGAGCAGCATCGGGATCGACTGGGCGCGGAAGGTCTGCGCGACCATGGGGTTGCTGTCGACGTCGACTTTGACGACCTTGATTTGGCCTGCGAGCTCGTCGGCGACCTGCGCGACGATCGGTGAGAGCTGCTTGCACGGCTGACACCAGTCTGCGTAGAGATCCACGAGCACCGGGAGCTCCGAGCGAAGAACCTCCGCTTCAAAAGTTGCGTCTGTGACCGCCTGAACTGCCATTTCAGTATCCCCTGTCTCCGTTGTTCGATTTTGTCACGATCGCCACGCCTGCGCTCGTTCCGAGCCGGTTTGCGCCAGCTGCGATCATTTTATCGGCGGTCGCGGCGTCGCGAATTCCGCCCGAGGCCTTCACGCCAAAATCGGGTCCGACCTCTTCGCGGAGCAGCCTCAGGTCGCCCTCGGTGGCTCCTCCCGCTCCAAACCCCGTCGAGGTCTTGACGAATGCCGCCCCGGCCCCGCGGGTCCACTGGGCGCCTCGCCGCTTCTCGTCGTCGCTGAGCAGACAGGTTTCGAGGATGACCTTGACCGCCGCGCCCTTCGCAGCGTCGACCACTCTTCGGATCTCGTCCATGAAGGGCTCTTGCAGGCCTTCCTTGAGTGCGGAGATCTGGCACACCATGTCGATTTCGGTGGCCCCATCCACCACCGCCTGGGCGGCCTCGGCGGTCTTGGCGGCCGGGCTGCTCGCCCCAAGAGGGAACCCGACGGTCGCGGCAATGGGGAGCTGGCGGTCCGCCAGCAGTGAGGTACAAAGCGCCACGTGGGCCGAATTGACACAGACGGTTGCAAAGCTGTGCTGAACAGCCTCATCGCACAGACGGACGAAATCCGAACGAATCGCGTCAGGTCGCAAAAGCGTGTGATCGATGAGCGCAGCCAGGTCCGGACGCATGGTCTGCCTTTTCTTAGCAATGATTCGGGGGTGCGACCAATCGCACACACCCACGAGCCTGGGGGGCTTCTCGACTGATGGACGTTACTTGCGAGCGCTGCGGCACCGAATACGAATTTGACGAAACACTGCTTTCCGGACGCGGAACCAGCGTGAAATGTACCAATTGCGGGTCCGTTTTCAAGGTGTACCCGACGGCGGGGACAGACACGGACCGCACGACCAGTGTCTGGCGTCTCAAATTGGAAGACGACTCGATCGACATGATCGACTCGCTTCGGGAGCTCCAACGACGCATCAGCTCCGGCGAGCTGACGCCCGAGAATGAGATTGCGCGCGGCGATGAGACCTGGAAACCGCTGGGTTCCATCCCCGAGCTCGAGACCTTCTTCCAGGCGGCCGGCGTGCAGGTCCCAGCGGCGCCCGCGAGGCCGGCGTCGACTTCCTCCGCACCACGCGCGGAAACCTCGAAAGAGTCGAGCTTACCCCCCGGGAGACGGCCGAGGCAGCCAACCTTGCTCGGTGTCATGCCGGTGGAGAAGATGATTCCGGTCGGGGCGGCCGAGGCCAGGGTTGATTCCTCGGCCTGGGCCGAGGTCCCAACCGAGGTCCCAACCGAGACCGAGAATGCGAATGAAATCTGGGACGGGGCAGTGGCGGACACGGCACAGGCGCCGGTCTTTTCTGCGGCGCCGCCCGACGAGGAGATTCAGGATGCCGAGTTTGAGGAGCGGCCGCTTTCGTTGGGGCGCCCAAGCACGCCGCCGCCGGCCTATTATGACGATGATGACGACATTCCGGGCCTGCCTGGACGTGGCGGCTCGCCGCTGCGTTGGCTGATGCTCATCGTCATCGTGGGAGGCGTAGCCCTGATGTTTGCGCAGTGGCCGCGTGTGGCGCGGTTGCTCGGCATGGCTGGCGACCCCGTGCTCATTGCGGCGAGTGTCGCAGACGGCGACGCTAGCTTATTCGAAGGTCATCCCGAGGCCTATGCGAGCGCGATTGAAGCCTACGGCCGCGCGATCGAGTCGGGTGGTGATCGCGACCCGGAGATTCTATCGAAGCTCTCCAACGCGTACGCGCTTGCAGCGCAATCTCAGATCGACGACGGCGCCACGCCCGACAGCATCCATACACTCACGACAGGAGCACAAATGACCGCACAGAGCGCCACGGAGCTTGAAGCGCGCGATGTGGACGCACTGCTCGCCAAGGCCGACGCAGTCCGTCTCACCGGAGACGACCCCCAAGCGCGTCGCGTGTTGGAAGAGGTCCGGTCGATGTCGTTCAGCCGCACGGCCGAGTTCTTCCGCATCGACGCGCGTCTGGCTGCCGCCGAGGCGGGTGGCGACATGGAGGCCGCCCTGCGAAGCGCCGGGCAAGCCGTCGAGCTTGCGCCCGATGGTGTTCCGTACCTCTTGCTCCTGGCTCGCGCGCAGCATGCAGCGGGCGAGGACGCGGATGCGAGGGAGTCATTGGAGAGGATCTTGGCGGCTCATCCGGGGCATCCGACTGCGATCAAGCTGCTAGCTGAGCTCGACGCAGCCCAGGCCGCCGAGGCGCTTCACGACGCAGGAGTCGAGGCCGACGCGGGGCCAGAGTCCGACGCCGGGACCGCGACCGAGACCGGAACCGAGATCGGGACCGGGACCGGGACCGAGAACGAGATCGGGACCAAGATCGAGACCGCGAAGGTGACCAAGACTGAGACCGACACCGAGATCGCGAAGGAGACCGCGAAGGCGACCGGGACCGCGACCGAGTCCGGCGCCGCGCCCGCGACCGAAGTCCAGAAGGTGATCGAGACCCCGGCGCCCGAGCCGGCGCGGACGCCCAGGCCGCCACGGACGCCGGCCTACGACGAGTACGATCGATTGGCCGAGGCGGCGGGCAGCGATGAATTCGTCGACGGGCGGCCGCCGGTGCGGGGCTACGACTGGTACATGCAACAGGGACGCGCCGAGCTTGCGGCCGACAACTACGCCCGCGCCCGCGCCTACTTCGATAGCGCCTTGGAGGCTCGCCCAGGCTCTGCCGAGGCGATGGACGCTCTCGGCGACGTGATGAGCGAAATGAAGGACTACATCTCCGCCGCTCGTTACTTTCGCGTCGCAGCGCAGCGAGGCCATCCGGACGGCTACTTCAATTTGGGTAGAACCTACGAGAGTCTTGGACGAAATGAAGAAGCGGTCTCGGCGTACTACACTTATGTCAAACGGCGTCCATCGGGCACTCATGCCAGTGTCGCCATTGCAGCGATCAAAAGGCTAGAACCCCGCGCTAAGCTTCCTCCGGAGCTGGAGCCAGACCGGGAGCCAGAGCCCGAGAGCGGCGCGACGCCGGAACCGTCCTCGACGGTCGAACCAGCGCAGGGGTCGGGAACGGAAACACCATGAAGTACCGCACGCGCCATACGGCGCTCATCATCTTATCCGTTCTTGCGTCCCTCGCGACGACGTCGTGCAGCGAGAAAAAAGAAGACTCGGAAGAGCCTGTGGTTCGCGAGCTTCGGCTCTTGCAAGCCTTTCCCGACGGCGCGGAGCACGATCCGTTCGCCCCGCCGCGGCCCACGTTACACGACGTGCTCGAGCGGATCTGGGAAGCAACCGATGACGAGAGGGTCAAGGGCCTTCTCGTGCGCGTTGGACCTCTGCAGGGTGCATGGGGAAGCGTCGGAGACCTCGTCGAGGCACTTGGCGAGTTCCGAACCAAAAACCGGCCTGTCCATTGTCATTTTGAGACCGCGGACAACGTCGGCTATCTCTTGCTGGCTTCTAGCTGCGACCGAATCAGCATGTCGCCGGCAGGGACCCTCGACTTGATCGGCCCGGTCGCCGTCATGATCTACGCCCGTGCGCTACTCGAGAAAGTCGGCGTCGAAGCGGAGATCATCCACATGGGTCGCTACAAAGGTGCTGGGGACATGTTCATTCGAAACGACATGCCCCCGGAGGCCAAGCAGTCGATGGATGCAATTCTCGACGACCTGCAAAGCGCCTTGCTCGCGGCCACCCAGTCCCGAACCAACGGAGACCTGAATCGAGCCAAAGCATTGATCGACCAAGGCCCCTACGGCTCGGACGCTGCGGTGAAAGCTGGGCTGGCCGACGCAGTGGCCTTCCTTCGGGAGTCGCGCGAGGAGATCAAGAAGGCCGCCGCCGTCGAGACGATTCGCCGCACCCGGATGCTACCCAAACAAGAGCAGCTCACTTTGGGGCAGTTCTTGGGCTTGTTGAGCGGCGAGAGCGAAAAGCCGAAAACCAGCGGCGAGCGGGTCGCCTTGGTCTTCGTGAACGGCAACATCACGGACGGAGACTCCGATTCGAGAGGCAATGCCGTCTCCGGCCCGTTCGTGCGAGCGATGGAGCGTCTCGAAAACGACGAGAACGTGAAAGCGGTCGTCATGCGCATCAACTCGCCGGGCGGTTCGGCGCTCGCCAGCGACCGCATGTGGGAAGCAGCGCGCAATCTGGCGGAACGGAAGCCCTTGATCGCAAGCGTCGGAGACATGGCGGCGAGCGGTGGCTACTACATTGCATCCGCCGCCAGGGAGATCCTCGCGCACCCCAACAGCCTGGTTGGCTCGATCGGCGTCGTGGGTGGCAAGTTCAATTTTGCCGGACTCGCCGAGGACATCGGTGTCAGCACGTTCATCTTGCAACGGGGTAAGCGCGCGGCCTGGTCGACGCCGATTCGCCCCTTGAATCCGAGCGAGCGCCAGGCGTTCGAGACACTGCTCCGCGACACCTACGATCGCTTCATTCGCCGTGTGGCCGCGGGTCGTAAGATGGAGACAGAAGCCGTCTTGGCCGCCGCGGAAGGCCGTGTCATGACTGCCCAGGACGGCAAGGAGCTCGGCCTCATCGACCAAATGGCAGGCCTCAGCGAAGCGCTTCAAAAAGCCCGCGACGCCGCCGGGCTCGGGCCTGAGGCGCCTGTCGAGCTCTGGCCGGCACCCAAAGGGATGTTCGATGCGATCAACGAGCTCCTCAGCGGAAACGGAGAGGACGACGCTCGAACGCTTCAGCGCCTTTGGTTACGTCGACACCCGCTCGCCGCGACGCTCCCACTCGATCCCTGGGCGCAAGCGCTCCGCCTTCTCGCCGAAGAGCAGGTTGCGCTGATTCCGCCGTACCTCTTTACGCTGCGTTAGAGCGCGCAGTAGGGCCAAACGTCTTGGCCTGGGAGGCAGCTGTCGGCGAGGTCTTCGGACGCGCAGTTGTTCAAGCAACCTTCGCAGAGCGAGACCGGCCAGAGAAACGCTGCGGACCGCTGACTGAAGCCACCGCGCGTCGTGCCACCCGCGCGAATGCTGAGCAAGATCTCGTCGACTCCAAGAGCCACGATGGCGTCTTGGTACGATGCGGGAATGCCCGTCGCTGCCCCCACCCCCGGAATCGGGTCACCTTCGGGCTCGGTGGAGAAAATGATCGCGCTGGTCGTGACGCGATACGGGTTGATCAGGCCCCCGAGATCGGGCTTGCTCCCGTCCGCAAGCAGAAGCGTAATGTCGTAGTTGTCGACTTGGATGTTCGCTTGGTCTGCCTGGAACTCGAGCGCGTTGCTCAGCAGATAGCTCTGAAGCTGTAGGGCGATGATGTAGTCACTCGCGCCGCCCGCGTTGCGAAAGCTGGTGTCCCAGAATCCGCGCAGCAGACGCTCTTCTTGGTCTGGGGCCACGAAACACGAGTCGTCCGGGAGCAAATTCGCACTGATCTGAAGTCCGTTGTCGGGAAAGCGGTTGCATCCAGCAACCGTCACCGCGAGCACCATGGCCATGAGGATGATTCGACTCATAAGTCCCCTCCAATAGGGTGTTCTCATGGTATCGAGCCCAGCTGTAAGCCGCCAAATTTCCGGTGATCAGGATCGCGCAAGCACACCCCGCACCTCGTCGAGGCCGAGGATCGCGATTTCCGTCTGGCCCGGAAACCTCGGAATTACAAAGTGAATTCTGTCGCCGCGGCGCTTCTTGTCCGAGCCGATGAATTCTAGCGCACGGCTGTTCAGTCTTTGATCGAGATCGGTCGGCAGCCCCAATTTTCCCAAAAGTTGGGTGAGCCGCTCTGTCTCCTCACGGCGCCCTCGCCCGAGCTCGGCCGCAATCCGCATGGCGGCGATCATTCCGAGCGCCACGCTCTCCCCATGTCGAATGCCCCGGTATTCGCTCGCGGCTTCGAGACCATGGCCGACGGTGTGACCGAGATTGAGGAGCATCCGGCGGCCCGACTCCTGCTCATCTTCATGCACGATTCGCGATTTCAAAGCGATCGACATTCGCACCGCGCGAATCGTCGCATCCGCATCGCCTGCCATGAGTGCCTCGGCGTCGCGTTCGAGCATGGCGACCGACTCCTCGGAGTCGAGCCAAGCGCTCTTCACGGCTTCCGCCAGGCCGGCGATACGTTCTTCGCTGGGCAACGTGGAGAGGGTCTCGACGTCGCAGAGAACGAACTTCGGCTGATAGAATGTTCCGACGAGGTTCTTGCCACGTGGTCGATTGAATCCAGTCTTGCCTCCGACGGAGCTGTCGACCATCGCGAGCAATGTGGTGGGAATCTGCCCGAGAGCCACACCACGCAACAAGGTCGAAGCCGCGAATCCACTCAAGTCACCGATCACGCCGCCGCCCACGCCGATGACGATAGCGCGTCGGTCGACTTCGGCTTCGAGGGCGCTGTCCCAAATCCGCTCCACGCTCCCGACGTCCTTGTGCGCTTCGTCCCCGGGGAGTTTCACCTCGATGGGAGGTTTCCCGGCCAACGTCAGATCCCGAATGGCATCGCTAGGCCAGGGGCGATCCTCTCCGCCGTCGAACACCAAAATCGCTTCGCCCGCGGCGTGCTCGTTTGCGCGAAGCCCCAGCCGGTGGCGAGCGCCACGTCCAACCTCGATTCGATACGTCCGCAGGCCCAGGGGCACGACGATCGGCGAGAGGTTGCGGACGGCTACGACTTGCGCGGCGACCTCCTCGGGCTCGAGAGCGCCCGTATCGATGACTGCATGGGCTTCAGCGTAGGCGGCTGCTCTGGCCTGCAGGATGCGCTCCAGGTCACTCAGCGGATCCCCGCCGAGCAATGGGCGTCCCGGACCCGCGCCCACCCTTGCCGCGAGCACCGAAGGCTCGGCGGTCAGCGTGACGAGAATTCCTTCGCGCAGCAACATCTGACGCGTCTCGTCATCGATGACCGTTCCGCCACCCAGGGAAACCACGCCGACGTCGGAAGGTAGCGCCTCGAGCGCCTCTTTCTCGAGAGCCCGAAACGCCCCCTCGCCCCGCTCCGAGAAAATCTCGGGAATCGAGCGCCCCGCCAGCTCTTCGACCCGTGCATCCAAATCGAGCGCACCGGTGCCGAGCTGCCGGGCCACCGAAGCAGCCACAGTCGATTTCCCAGCCCCCATGGGTCCTGACAGGTAGATACGCACGGAAGGAAGCATACTGGGCGGTCAGGCGTCCGTCACGGGACCACGGGCACTGAGACCGCTCCTATGCCTGGAGCTACCCACTACAACTGGAACCGCACCTGGAACTAGCCCTACAACTACCTCTACCCCTGAAACGGTCACTGGGCCGAAGGGCCGGTGACTCTACTCCGGCAGCGCGAGCGCCCTGTTCACGATCCTCGGCGTGAGGAAGATGAGGAGCTCGTTCCGGTCCTCGCGGAAGCGGCGGCGCTTGAAGAAGACGCCGAGAACCGGGATGTCGCCAAAGAACGGCACCTGGTCGACGTTTCGGCCGGTGTTTCGCGTGTAGATGCCGCCGATCACCGCGGTATCGCCATCGTCGACGAGGAGCTGCGTCTGGGCCTCTCGTTCGAGAATCGTCGGGTCACCGTTCGCACCGGTTCGACCGAAGTCGGGCTCGTTACGCGTGATCTTGACGTCCATGGCCACCGAGCCGTCGCTGGTCACGTGTGGCGTGACGTTGAGCTCGAGCTTGGCTTCCTGGAAGGCCGTGTTGACACCCTGTGCGCTGACCTGTGAGAACGGAATCAAGGTACCTTGCGAGATCGACGCCTCGTTGTTGTCCAAGGTTAGAATTCGTGGAGAGCTGATGATGCGCACGGAGCCCGCCGCCTCGGCAGCACTCAGGCGAACATTGAGGTTCACGGCGCCGCTCAAGCTGCCGAGCGCCAACCCAAGGGCACCACCGGCGCCATTACCGGTGACTGCTGGCAGGTTGACTGCGAAGTTGGGATTGGCCACGCCGGGGTTGAACGGTGAGAGCCCGCTCGTAGGCGCATCGTTGGTCGGAACGCCGCCTGCGATGCCGATGTCAGACGGGAAACGAATGCCGGTCGGGTTGCCGGTCGCGCTGCTCATGACGGCGTTGCCACCCCACTGAATACCGATGTCCCGCGAGTAGGTGCTGCTCGCTTCAACGATGCGCGACTCGATCAGGACCTGCGGCGTCTGGGTATCCAGGCTCCGTACCAGATCTTCCACGTCGTCGAGCTGGCCGACGATGTCGCGCACGATCAGCATGTTCGTACGAGTGTCGACGGACACCGAGCCGCGCTCCGTGAGCAGCTCGCGAACGCGCGGCTGAAGCTCGGCGGCAGTCGCGTAGCTCACCGGGACCAGACGAGTCTCGAGCGGAGCCAGCTGCTGCTGCTGCTTCTGGCGGGCGATGGCCGCCTCGCGCTCCTGCTCCAGCTGAGCGAGGGGAGCGACACGGAGCAGGTTACCCTGACGAATCATGCCGAGGGACTTTGCCTGCAGGACGACGTCGAGCGCCTGATCCCACGGGACATCGCGCATTCGAATCGTGACCGTGCCACCGACGTTGTCGGCGGTCACGACGTTCACCCCACCCACCTCGGAGAGCAACCTCAGGATGTTGTGGATGTCGGCGTCCTTGAAATCGAGGTCGATTCGACGACCCGAGTAGCGTCGGCTGGACTGACCACCCGCCTGCATGGGCATCTTGCTGAGGAAGCCGGCCACTTCGGGGCCATCGACTTCAGCCGCGTAGTCCTTTTCCCTGGCGATGGTCCGAGTGTGCGGCCTCTTCTCTTTCTTGGTGGGTGAGAACATCCAAACGATGTGGTCGCCGGAGCGAATCGCGGTGCCGGCGGCGCCTTCCGATCCATGGACCTCGATCACCGCACGGTCACCCTTCTGCTCGAGCTCGACGGACCCGATCAGCGAGCCCCGGGGCGCTTCGATACGTCGGTTTGCGCCGGAGTCGATGCGGGCGCCAAGCACCTCGAGTCGAGGCGGCGAACCTGCACGGGTGGAAACCCGGAACTCCGGGGTACCTGCAAGCTCGACGACCACGCGATCGCGACCATCCTTGTGCTCGAGGCGAATGCCTTCGACCTTCGGCCCCCCTGGAGTCGTCGACCTCTTCGCCTTTGCCGCGGTAGAACCCTCGCCGCGATGGAGCATCACGGTGATGCCGCTCTCCGTGGCGCGCGCTCGGTACGTCGCTTTGCCTGTGAGCATCAGCTCGATGCGAGCGCCCTGTGCCGTGTTGCTAGCGACGGTGCGAGCAATCAGCGAGGTGCTGCCCGTCGTCTTGATCCCACCAGGCGGTAGCGCTGCATCATCGATGTCGATGATGATGAGCCGACCATCCTCCCGCGTGCGAACCGCGTACTTCGGATTGTCGAACGCACCGTCGATCGAAACTTGTGCTTCGTCACGCGCGCCGTCGATACGGACACTATCGATTTTTGGCCCTGCCGCCTGGGCCATATTGACCCATGCGAAAGTTGCTCCCAAGGCGATTGCAAGACCCCAATGAATACGCATTCCTGACTCCTCTGCCAGCTACGGTTAATCATCGAACGCTAGCGATGACCGGGGCAAGAAAACGACGGATTTTCTGCGCGAAAGTTTTTCGGCGACTAGGGCGACGTGAACTGTGGTGCCTCGCCGCCTTCATGAAGCGGCATCACGCGGGTCAACGGCGGCTTGTCGGGCGCAGTCGGGTCTTCACGGGTCAGAACGACCGAACCTGGACGGATGCGATCCACACGCCAGTTCAGTGTGACTGGCATTCCCTCTGAACCTCCGGTCTGTACCACTTCGGGACGACCGATGTAGTCACCTCGACGGATCACATGTCCGACCTTCGCGGTATCCGTGAGCATCGCCCGCGGCGTCGCGATGCCCGTCACGATCGCGATCAGATTCATCTCGTCCAAGCTGGTGCTCGGCAAGAGGACGCGGCGCTGTGCCGGCGCTGCCGATTGAGCTTTGAATGCCTTGGCGTAGGAACGGAACGGATCACGATTCTGGATGTCGAGCTCGGCGAAATCTTCATCGGTGTACACGACCGGGCCGGAATCCAGCTCGACCGCTGCCGCCTCTGCATCGTCCTCGGCCGACTTGGTCGCGTCGGCCTCGCCCTCGGCGCCTTTGCCGAGTCCGAATCCGGTTCCAAACTCGTCTTCATTGTCGCCACAGCCCGCCACGGCAACGCCGGCGACGAGAAGGACACATGCGAGAAGTCGAATCTTGAAGCTCATGGCTGGCTACTTCTTCCCTTCGGCTGGCGGACGCCGGTAGGTGGTCGCGCGAACATCGACGTCGATGAGCACTTCCCCAGACGGCATTACCTTTGGCTGCGTGATCCGGATGTTGTCCAGGCTGATCGCCCGGTCCAGCTTGCTCACGTTGTAGAAGAATTTCCCCATCTGATGGAATCGGCCTGTGAGCGCGAGCACCACCGGAATCTGCGAGTACAGCTCTTGGCGCATCTCAGGACGGGGCTCGACCAGTCGAATCGTGAGGCCGCTGAGCTCGGCGACGCGGTTGAGATCCTGGAGGAAAGCAGCAATCTCCGCCTGCTCGGGCAGGATTCGTCGGTTCTGCCGGTCTGCGACCTCCCGGTTGGCGAGCTCCTGGGTGAGCTCGAGGTACTGCTTCTCGCGCCGTTCGGCGTCGCGAATCTGATCCTGAAGCTGCGTCTGCGTCTGACGGCCACGCTGAACTTCGCCCGAAACGCTGTTGTAGACCAAGGCGTAGTACCCGATGCTGAGCAGGGTGAGCACGCCGACGAGCACGAGCGCCTTGCCCCACCCCGGTATGGCGATGAATCGATCTTCGAGACTAGGCATCAGTACTTCACCTTGCAGGTAATATCGAAGCCCACCATGGGGAGGGTGGTTTCCGAGTCCGTGGCCGCGCGTGTCCGTTGGAGTGTCACGCCCTCATAGATCTCGCTAAGCGTCAGCCGACGCAAGAACTCGGCCACATCGTCGTTCGACCGCCCCATCCCCGTGATCTTACAATCGCGTTCGATCTCCTCGAAGCGAGAGATCCAAAGCCTGCGCACGTCCCAAGACTCGTTGAATCCGGCAAGCGGGTTTTCCTGGCGCATTCGCTCGAGCTCAGTCGGATTGATCGTCGGTCCGCCCGGGCTGCTCAGCACATTGGAAAGCTCCATGACCGCACGCGTGGGACCGCGTCGCGCCCGCTCGAGCTCTTGAACGACTTTTTCGAGTCGCCTGCTCTTCTCGAGGCGGCCTTCGACCTCGGCCAAGCCCTTGGTTTTGCGCATGAGCTCGTCCCGGCGCGCCTCGAGCGTTTTGTTCTCTTGCGCGATCGTCTCCATTTCCCCGCTCTGCACGAAGTAGAGGATACCGAGCACGACCAGCCACGCGGCAATCGCGCCCCCAAAGACCAACCCCCAGGTGCTCAGGTTGAGGTCGCCCGTGGGAAGGGGTGACGGGGCCACGCGGCGTGCGCGCTTGGTCTTGCCAGTCGGTAGCAGGTTGATGCGAATCATTAGTTACGCTCCCGCTCTTTGCGTAGCGCCAGGCCAATGCTGACCACGGCTTGCGAAGCTCTGCCCTGCAGCTCTGCAACCGCTTTCTCGTCCACGTCGGCCACGCGCGTGGGGTCGAGCGCCTCCACGGGCACCTGGGCGCGATCTTGGAGGACATCGAGAAGCGACTGGATGTTGGCGGTCCCACCGGACACGCAGATTCGGCTCAGCTCTCGGTCGCCACTCGTCGCCAGATAGAAATCGAGCGAACGCTGAATCTCGCCGGCGAGCTGCTCGACCGCTTGATTGACGATCTCGGGCACCTCGCGTGGAACGATTCCGCGCCCTTCCCCGCCACATTTGTACGACTCGGCCTCGTCGCGACCGATGCCGAGCTGCCGCTGAATCTCTTCTGTGATCGAGTTTCCACCGTTGGCGATGTCTCGCGTGAAGGCGGTCGTGGCGTCCGCGAGGATGTTCACTGTCGTCGTAGCCGCTCCGCAATGGACGAGCACGGTCGTTTCGTCCTGCGCCGCGGCGCCGTAGCCTGCTTCGAAGACGTTTTGGATGGTGAACGCGTCCAGGTCTACGACCATCGGACGAAGTCGAGCTTCCATCGCCAGGTTCGTGAGATCGGTGATTTCTTCCTTCTTTGCCGCGACGAGCAAGACGTCCATCTGGCCGTGATCGGTCCGCTCGTGGAGCACTTCGTAATCCACGTGCACCTCTTCGAGGTCGAACGGGATGTGCTGCTCGGCTTCCCAGTTGATCTGCTCATTGAGCTCGGCCGCGGTCATCAAGGGCATCGAAATCTTCTTGATGATCACACTGTGGCCGCTGGCTCGAAGGGCGACATTCCGCCGTTTGCTACCCGCAAACAGCTTCTCGAGCCCCTCCACGACAGCGCCGGAGTTGATGATGTGACCATCAACGATGGTTTCGGCAGGAAGAGGGTGATAACCGAACCATGTGATGGTCCGAGCTCCCCGTCGCCCCTCTTTGATTTCACAGACTTTAATCGCGCTCGAACCGATGTCGACGCCGATTAAGTTCTTCCCCTCAGACGCCATGTAGGCACGCTACTCCTCCTCGCCGAACACACGTACCCGATCGGCGAGCCTCAGACCCAAAGCTTCGAGAATCTTCCGTTTTGTGTCCATCCGACATCCAAAACCCTTCTCGACACGATCAATCGTCAACACCGATAGGTTCGCGCGTCGAGCCAACTCAGCTTTGGACATCATGCGTTCGATCCGAATCTTGCGAACATTGTTGGGCTTGTTGCCGCTTTTCTTGTTCGCCTTGGGCTTGGAAGCCCCTTCTCGGTCGCTCGCATCAGAGGCCGACGCAGCCAAGGTGTTTGGCTTCTGCATCGCTTCGTTTGCCTCTGGGTCGTAGGTCATGATTTGGCTCGCCGGGGGAGGCACGCGCATCGCGCCGTTCCTCAACCAGGCTATGACCGAACCACCCTAGGGTCAAGCAACTTAGGAAAATTTAGCACTAAATTATATGCTAATTACGCCTAAATTAGGTGAACCTAGTGAGCGGAACACTGACGTCCGCGATCGTCAGGCACTGCTTGTGCTAGACGCGCGAACCCACCGAATGTCAACGAACGAAGGTGTCTGAATTCATGGTCGCAACGCTCGTCGCCGAAGGCAAAAAAACCGAGATCCTCGTCGCTTAGTTGCTCTGACCCGGGACTAGTCAATACTCGCTGGGTCGTGATGAGCTGGAATGGGGCGAGGCGCATGGTCGCCGCAATGTTATTGGTCTTCCTCTTGCATGCGCCTGCACATGCGCAGCGCAAGCACACCGTCGCGCAAGGTCAGACCTTGGGCGCCATTGCCCAACGATATCGGGTCTCTGTGACAAATCTGGCTGCGGCGAATCGCTTGAAGAAGACTTCGAGCCTTCGCGTGGGCCAGGTTCTGCGCATTCCGCCGAAGGGCGTCATCTACGTCTACCCGGGACAGACGCTCACCGGGATTGCCCAGCTCAACAAAGTGAGCGTCAAGGCTCTGGCGGGGGCCAATGGTCTCAAACCCGATTCCACCATTCGAGTCGGGCAGCGGCTCGAGCTGCCCGGCTACAGCCAGAGCGCCAAGCAGACCAAGGCGCGGAATACGATCCTGACCGGCTTGGTCACCCTCGAGCGCCCGGCCAGCCAAGAGACATTACGGCTACACCTTTTCGACAAGAGCGGGAAACCCAACGCAAAGGCTCGGCAACGACTCGGACGATTTCTTCGAGACCGGGAAACCGATGCTGTGAAGCCGCCGCACCGGCGACTGATGCGCGCGCTCGCCTATCTCGCAGATCATTTCAACGGCCGAACGATTTTCGTGGTCAGCGCGTACCGCTCGAAAACCGGTGACGATGGCGGTTCGAGCCGGCACTCGACGGGCGAAGCAATCGACATCCGCGTCGAAGGAGTGCCGAACGAAGTCCTACGGGACTACTGTCTGACACTCACCAAAGTCGGGGTCGGCTACTACCCGCGTGGCAGCTTCGTCCATATCGATGTCCGCTCGAGGGCGGTCTATTGGGTCGATTGGTCGCGGCCCGGCGAGCCGCCCTTGTACCTGCCCCCGGGGGAATCGCCGGAGAAGTACGATGCGGGTGTTTCGAGCGCGGTTTCGCCCGCCAGCCTCTAAGGCCGTGAGTCCTCGTCCTTCGAGCCCTTCCCTTGGGGAAGCACGATTCCGTGCTCATTGAGCCGGCGGTAGAACGTCCGCCGTGCCATTCCGAGCGCCCGCGCCGCCTTGGCACGGTTCCAGCCATGTGCGTTGAGGGTGACGAGAATTCGATCGCGCTCGGCATCCTTGAACGACTCGTAGTTGCCTAGGGTCGCGCTCGCCGCCCGCAAGACTCGGTCGGACTCGATCGCCAGCTCTTCTGCTTGGATGCAGTCGGAAGAGGCGAATACCGTCGCGTTGACCAAGAGGTGCTCCAGCTCCCGTACGTTCCCCGGGTAGTCGTGGGCGCAGAGGCGCTGCAAGGCGTCGCGACTCAGGCGCTTGGTCGGCTCGCCGCGCTCCTCGGCGATGCGCCGTAGGAAATGATCGCAAAGAAGCGGAATATCGGAGCGCCTTTCGCGAAGTGGCGGCAACGCCAGCTCGACAACCGCCAGTCGGTAATAGAGGTCCTCTCGAAGCATGCCTTCGTCGATGAGCTCCGCGAGCGGACGTTTCGACGCTGTGACGAGGCGAACATCGACGGGCTTCTCGTCAGCGCCGCCAACGGGGCGCACGCGCCGTTCCTGGAGCACCCGGAGCAAATCGAGCTGCATGCGTGCGGGCATGTCCGCGATTTCGTCCATGAAGAGCGTCCCACCATGGGCCTGCACAAAGACCCCATCGCGCGCGTGTGTCGCTCCGGTGAATGCTCCGGCCACGTGACCAAAGAGCTCGCTTTCGAGTATGCCCTCGGGAATCGCACCGCAATTGAGCGATACATAGGGGGCGTCGGCGCGCATGCTGGCTCGGTGGATGGCGCGGGCGACGATCTCTTTGCCCGTCCCGCTCTCTCC
This sequence comes from Polyangiales bacterium, assembly GCA_049645265.1. GTDB lineage: Bacteria > Myxococcota_A > Polyangia > Polyangiales > Houyiibacteriaceae > SG8-38. The sequence goes on along the minus strand of JBARTN010000207.1, from coordinate 10,400 downwards.
CGTAACGACCACTGGAACTTCGTTGCTCGCGAGCCGATCGAGCACTTCGTAGACCTGTCGCATGCCTTCACTTGCACCCACGAGGCCCCAGCGCTCGCCTCCCGAGCTCGACACTTGAAGCGAAGCGATCTCTCTCCGGGTTCTGTGCAGCGCCTCGTCTTGGCCATGAATCCGCTGCTCGAGATGCTCGTTGGCTTCCCGCAGCGCGATGTTGGCACGCTCCAGATCGTGTTTCTGAGCCTCGATGCGTTCGAAGAGGTGTGAAGTCTCAATCGCAATGGCGGCTTGGTCGGCGTAGGCCCGGAGCAGTGTCAGGTCTGTCCCCGAAAACCGTCCGCTGGCACTTCTGTGCTCCAAATACAGGACGCCCCAGGTTCGTCCTCGCGACTCGACGGGAAGGCAGGCGACCGACTTGAGCATCAACCGATGGACCGACATGTAGTCTTGGACCCGGGCGTCGTGCGTCGCGTCGACGGTGACCACCGGATCGCCGTCGATGAGAACCGTCTCGGCGATCGAACGGCTGAATGCAGCGGTCTCCTCGCCCAGCTGATTCTGCGCACCTCGGATCGTCTTTGCTTCGAGGGCGCCCTGCTCATCGACCAGCAATACGAAGCCGCGCTCGGCACCGCTCAGCGCGACGGCGCCATCGGTAATGACGGACAGCAGCTTCGAGAGATCCCGTTCGCTCGCGAGCCGCCGCAGATTGGCGAGCAAGGGCGAAAGCATGTTCTTCGAAGACGAGCGTGGTTCAGACCTTTTTTGCTTGCACTGCGTGCGCATGGCTTGCCGCTTGGCGTCGCACCAGAAGCCGGCGCGAAGAGGCGGCGGCAACGAAGTCGCCATGTCGTCCCAAAGCTCCACCGCGCGCACAGCTGACTTCCGCATTTCCTCGGTTTCGCCTCGAGCTCGATGGAGCTCGCTCAGGTCGGCCCAGGCTTCGGCGCAGATGCGGGCGGCGCCCTCGGCCAGCGCGCGCTCGACGACCCGGGTCAGCGCCGTTGCGGGATCATCGAAGGACAGCCGGGCACGCAGCGCGGCGACGGCCAAGGCTTCGATCGGGCTGTCTTGGTTGATCCGGTCGAGGACCCCGCGAGCCTCTTCTGCGCGGCCCAGCTCGATGCTCGCGCGAGCTGCCAACAGAAGAGCGCGGAAGGTGGCGCGTGAAGATTCGGCCGCTTCGAGTGCATGCTCGAGCACCGGCTCCCAGTCACCGCGTGACGCCGCGACGCGCGCGCGAACCATCGGGGAGGAACCGTGTTGTTGGTCCACGAGGTCCGCGATTAGCGCGAGGGCCGCATCTTCGTTGCCGCAGTAAGCCTGGAGCTCCGCTCGGGTGCGCTGCCGGTCTACCGCCTGCGCGGGCACCTCTTCCGCCTCCCAAATCAGACGAAACGCCTCGCCGAGCTCGCCTCGCTCGGCCTGCTCCCACACTGAATCGGCTAGCGCATCCAGGCTCACTAAGGCACGGTCTGACACACCCGCAGTCTAGCGGATCGTCACTTCGCGCCCAGGTCGATAATCACCACGCCGCGGTCCGAGTCGTCTTTGCGCTCAGGCACCTTGGAGCCGTCCGGCATGGGAAGAGGCAGCTGAATCTGCGCACTTTGACGCTTCGCCTGCTCTTCTTCCTCACGCTGACGGATTTGGTCGATGATAAAGCCTGGAAGCATTTGTTCCTCTGCCTTTAACGTAGGTCAATCTACGGGCCAGACCAATATAATAACGCCTTCACCCCTGACAACGGCTGTGTCACAACTGGATTTCCCGTGTCGCTTTTCTGCCGAAATACCCATGATCTTGGAGACTTGAGCCGATGAGGGGCGATGGGACCGCTCCCCCGGATACGAGGGATCTGCTTAGGAAATATGAGCTACAGCCGAAGCGGTCGTTTTCTCAGAATTTCCTCATCCAGCCGGGCGCCATCGCCCAAATCGCGGACGCTGCGGTGGCGATGGGTGAACAGATCGTCGAGCTTGGGCCGGGCCTAGGCGCCCTGACCCACGCCCTTCTCGAGCGTGGCGCCACGGTTCTCGCCGTCGAGCTCGATCGAGACATGGTTCGCGTGCTCGATGAGGAGTTCGCAGAGCGGGAGCGTCTGGAGGTCCGGTGCGGTGACGCGGTTGAGCTCGATCTCGAAGCGTATTCAAAGGCATGTGGATCAAAGCTCGTCGTTACCGGAAACCTTCCTTATCAGGCGACCGGAGCGATCATTCGGCAGGTGGTCGCCCATCGTGCGGTCCTCGATGGTGCGATCTTGATGGTTCAGCGAGAGGTGCGGGATCGACTGATCGCGCCGCCGGGAACGAAAGAATACGGCGCTCTCACCGTATTCACGCGCGCGGCCTTCGAGGTCGAAACGGTGTGTCGACTGCGTCCCGGCTCGTTCTACCCTGCGCCCAAGGTCGAGAGCGCGGTCGTACGATTCCTTCCGCGCGAGGCCCCCTTGGCCGAAGAGACCGAGTCGTTCCGGGCGGTGGTTCGTGCCGCGTTTCAGATGCGGCGGAAAACGCTTCACAACGCCTTGCGTGCCCTCGGCGATGCCGGCCGCGCCGCACTGGCATTGAGCGAGGCGGGCATCGACCCAGGTCGCCGTGGCGAAACGCTCTCGGTCGAGGAGTTCGCGACTCTGGCGAAGCGCTGGGATGCGGGGGTGTGACCGGTGGCGGTGAGGCATGTATCGTGCGCCGGGATGTTGAGAAGCGCGTTGTCGTGCGTGGCGCTGATCCTCTTGGTCAGCTGCGCGCCAAAGAAGGTCGAGAGCCCGCTCGAAAAGGCCCCGCCCTCCGAAATCTCGCGGGCGCGCTCGCTGGCGTCGAGTGGCGACATCGGCGGTGCGCAAAGCGCGTACGAGGCGTTCATCATCAACAATCAGGGCACGATGGAGGCAGATTTGGCGCGGCTCGAGCTGGGCATGTTGAGCTCCGACATCGGCCGATGTCAGAGCGCGATCCCGCACTTCGAGCAGGCCCTGCAGAGTGCGGACCAAGCGATTGCCCTTCGCGCGTCGCTTCATTTGGCCTCGTGCCAACTGCACCTCGGGGATCCCGAACGGGCGCTCGAAACGGTCGGGCCGCTCGCGGGCCAGCGCTTCTCCGTTGAGGAGCAGGCGCTTCTTTGGGACACGGCGGTGATTGCCGCGGAGCAGACCACGAGCGCCGGTCTTGGTTTGCGCGTCCTCGATACCCTCATCGATCGGGGTGGACCCGCGCCCGACCCTCAGCGCACCGATGACGCCGTCGCGCTTCTGGTCGAAAAGCTCACGATCGAAGACACGACCGCGCTCGTCGACGAGCTTCGGCCGGGTGCCCTTCCCCAAGTTCTCGTATCGATGCGAATCCTTCGCCACGCCTTACAGACGCAGGACGCCGACTTGGTGGCCCTGAGCTCTCAGTCGTTGCGTGCGAGCGATGCGGCCACGAATCCGGACGTCGTGATCTTGCTCGCGCGCGCCGACGAGTTCCTACACGGCAACCCATACGTGTTGGGCGCGCTCCTTCCGCTGAGCGGGCGCGGACGTGAAGTGGGCCGTCAGCTCCTGCAGGGGATGCAGCTCGCGGCGCTCGACGAAGGAGGTCCCGAGCTCGTGGTCGAGGACACCGCAGGCAACGCAGCACAGACCAGCGCTGCGGTCGAGTCGCTGATCGGAAACCAGCGCGTGGTCGCGGTGCTCGGTCCTGTCGGCAGTCGCACGACCGAGGCCGCCGCTCGATCCGCCGGGCGTGCAGCCGTACCTCTGCTGAGCTTCTCGGCGTCTGAAGATGTGACGAGCGCGGGCGAGCAGGTGTTTCGATTTCTCTATAGTCCGCGCGACGAGCTGGCCGCGTTGGTCAGCAAGGCACGCGCCAGCGGGCTCTCGAGGTTCGTGGTTCTCTATCCCGACCATGGGTACGGCCGCACGATGGAACGCCTTTTCGATCAAGAGGTCGCCGCGGCCGGCGGGGTCTACTGCGAAGGTGTGGCGTACCCGCCCGGCACCAAGTCGTTCGTCGATTATGTACGCACGGTGCTCGAAACGAGTTGTGACGTGGTCCTCTTCGCCGACGTTGCCGACCAGGTCGCTTTGATCGCGCCCACGTTCGCAGCCGAAGGCGCGTGGAGTGTCGGTGGCGGCGGGCTGCCCGAGCACGCCGAACGAGGAGTCCACTTTCTTCTGCCGAGCCCGAGTTGGTCCGCCAAGCTCCTCGGCCGTGCGCAGCGCTATCTTCAGGGCGCGCTGGTCGCGCTGCCGTTCTACGAGGCGTCCGAGGCCAGCCTGAATCAGCACTTCCGGACGGCCTATGAAGCCCGATACGGCACTCCCCCGCAGATGTTTGCGGCGTATGGCTACGATGCCTATCGCTTGATCTCCACCACGCTGCGCCAAGGGAACCAAACACGAGAGGCGCTCAGCGAAGCGCTGAGGAACGGCTCGTCTCTGACGCCGGTGACCTCGATGGATTCGTTTTCGTCCGAGCGCGCGCCGGCGAATCCGCCGCAGCTCTACCTGGTGCGCGGTGGCCTGCTCGAGTCGGTCGACTAACCCTCAGGAACGCAGGAGGAGCCAAGCGCCGAGGCTCAGCGCGCAGGCGAGCATGAAGCCGATGGCCAGCGTCGCGCCCCGATGGCGGCGTGTGGGGAGCTCCGGAGGAATGCTGCTCCTGAACGGAGGGGGAGACGGCGGATCCATGGCCGGCGGTTCGGGCGCATCGTCGATCGCCTTGTCGATCGTGTCGACGGGCGTGCTTGCCCAGCGTTCGACATCCGGATCGAGGCCGAAGGCTCTCAGCATCGCTTCGGCGAGCTCGATGCTAGTTCCAAAACGCTCGAGCTTGTGCTTGCGAAGCCCCTTCCTGACGACCTCTTCGAAGGACCAGGGATAGGCGGGATTCGCGACGCTGACGGGCGGCGGGTCTTCTCCGATGATCTTCCTCAGGATGTCGGGGATGCTGTCCGCAGCGAAAGCGATTTCGCCGGTGGCGAGCTCGTACATGATCGCGGTCTGCGCAAACACGTCGCTGCGAGGGTCCACATCGAGCTTCCCCATCGCTTGCTCCGGCGACATGTAGTACGGCGAACCCAGGATTGTGCCGAGCATGGTCAGCTTGGGTCCGGTCCCGAGCTGGAGCTTGACCGAACCAAAATCGAGAATTCGAATCTCGTCCCCGTCCGCCCCTGCGCAGATGAAGATGTTGTCTGGCTTGAGGTCACGGTGGACGACGCCATCGGAGTGCGCCTGATGAAGTGCCGTGGCGAGCTGGCAGACGATGCGGACCGCGCGCGCCGGCCGCATTGCGCCTTCCCGCTCGAGGGTCAAGCTCAGCTCCTCGCCCTCGAGAAACTCCATCGTCATGAAATCCGCACCGTCGTCGGTTTCTCCGAAATCACGGACGTCGATGATGTAGGGGTGTCGAAGCGACTTGGCGGTTTCGTACTCCCGTCTGAAGCGCTCTGCCGCGATCGCGTCGCATGCAACGCGCGGATGCAGGACCTTGATCGCGACGCGCTCTCCGGTCTTTTGATGGTGCGCCTCGTAGACCGCCCCCATCGACCCGTCGGCGATGTGCGCACCCACCGTGTATTCGCCGAGTCGCTGGCCTGTCCGCTCCCCCATCGCGGCCCATGCTAGCCACGGCGTCGCTGCGACAGCAACTCTGCGGCAGCCTCGTCAGTCCGCGCGCTCAGGGAGCCCGGCCGTTGATAGAAGGCGCTCGACGCCCTCATCGTCGTACCTGGTCAAACCTTCGGCCTGGAGCGCCTGAACCGTCTTGACGAGCATGGCGGTGCGCTTGCCCTGACTAATTCGGGATCGAGTTGCCTCTTCCACGTCGGCCATGCTGAGCTGCTCGGCTGGCAAGATTTCGGCCACGACAATCACGTGCCAGCCGTAAGAGGTCTCGACGAGATTTTTCAAAGGCCCTTCAGATTTCGCGCTGAAGATTGCGTCTTTATAAGATTTTTCGAGCCCTGCTTCCTTGGTGACAGGCGGGAGCTCCTCGGCCAACACCTCGAGTAGGACGCCCTCCGGGGCGCCGTCGACATAGCGCTCATAGACGGTGTGCGGGTCCCGTGCCTGCTGGAGCTCGCGAAGGATCGAGGCGGCCAAGGCCTCTGCCTCGTCTCCTTTGTCTGTCACGAGGATATGCCAAGTCCGGCGGCGCTCCGGGATCCGGAACTTGTCCTCGTGAAGGGCATAGTCCTCACGAAGCTCCTCCTCCGAGATCGACTCCGGCGTATTTTGTCTTTCCATGTCGTGGAGCATCGAGCGGACCATGAGCCGCTCCATCGTACGCTCTCCCTCCCGCTCGATGGTGAATCCAAGTCGCTCGGCTTCTTGCGCTAGGAGCTCTTCGTCGATCAGCTGTTGAAGCGCGGCCTCGGGGCTGATCGCGTCGGCTGCTGCGAGAGCCTCGACTTCCTCAGCTCCGATCGAGCGGCCGCCCACGCGGGCCACCGGACGCGCAACGGCGCGAGAGGCCGCCCGGCTGACGAGGCCGTTGTCGGAATCCCTCTCGCATCCCGCGAGCGTTACGGCCCCAAGCATGCCGATGGTGATGATGATGCGCACCAGGCCTCACCTTTTGCTCGATCTAGCCGGCGCTGCCACCACGGCTTCGCAGACGCGCTTGGATCGGCAACGCCTCGACGCGGAAGCGAGTCCAGACCGACTGACCTTCTTCGCGGGTCCGAAGCTCATCGATTTTCGCGACCGCCGCGGAGCTGCCTTTGTCTGCGATGCGATCGAGCGCCATCAGCGCCGAGAGACGAACCCCGAGGTCATCGCTGCCAAGCTGACCGACCAAGGCGTCGATGGCCTTGCCTTTGCCGCTCCCGTATCGCCCGAGCATGTATGCACCCTTGCGAGCCTTGTCGTTGTCCGCGCTCGCGGCTTTGGAGACCCAGCAGTCGACGCTGGTGTCACACTCGTTCGCGAGGTCGAGCAGTGGCTTGCGCTCTTCGAACTTCTCGCGATAGCCACCCGCTTCGGAGGGTGGCTCGTTGGCAATGGCCTGCGAGAGCTGCGCAGCCTCGGCTTTGTTCGCGAGGAGCGCGTAGTTCTGAACGGCGATCAGACGCAACTCCGGATTGGCATTCTTGTCGACCACCTGGTCGTAGATGAACGGCATCAGGTCCGGGTCGTAGGTGTGTGCGATCGCTGCGAGCAGCTGCCCGCGCATGGCGATGCCCGCGTAGCCTTTGGGAAGCTCTCCGTAGGCCTTCTTCAACGTGGAGCGCACGCGTCCCTTGTCCGCAGCCGGTACGTCGACGCGAACCAGTGCGATGGCGGCGTTCAGCTTGCGAGGCGTGTCCGAGGAACCGGCCTCCTGGAGGAGAGGCTCCAGGGCTTCGGAGAAGCCAAGCGCACCGAGAGCAAAGCTCGCTTCCCCTCCGGTCACCTGTCTGATGGTCATCTTGTTGGCCAGGTCGGGCCGGCGGGCTTTGACGGCGTCGATGTATTGCTTGGCAATCGCATTCGCCGTGGCATCCGAGCCACCGAGCACCTGGAGCAGCGGTTTTAGAGAGGGGCGTCCGATGAGAATCAGCGCCTCGGCAGCTACGTCGTTCATCCGAAGATCTGGACGGTTGGGTGCAAAGAGGAACAGGCACTTGATCAACGAAGGAATCGCGGCCGGGTCCCGAAGCTCACCCAGCTGTTGAGCTGCCAATCGATTGATCAAGAAGTTCTGCTTTTCGTCTTGCTTGGTGGCAATGGTCGTCAGGATGGCGGTTGCACCTTTGTCCTTGAGCGAGCCGAGCGCGCGAATCATCGAGACGCGCATTTTGTTGTCCTCGGAGCGGGCGTCGGTGATCCGCTCCAAAGAGCGAGCCAGCGCATCGATCACTTTGGGCCGCTCAGCCGGGGCAAGATCCATTCCCTGTATCGTCTGCGCGGCGCGAATCGCATGGTCCTCCGAGACCTCCGTGCGCCAGTTCAACGCTTCGATCAGCGCAGGTAAGCTGCGTGGGTCCTGCATCTCGTACAGGAGATCCAAAATCGCCAGCCCGTTGATTCGATCCTCGGGGTAGTCGAGGTAGGTTTGCGTCAGCGGTCCGACGGTCACGTCGGCCACGGCTTTGACGTTGGGACTATTTCGATCCCCTCCGTTCTCGGCAAGTGTTTCGGTGTAGATCTCTTTGATGTTGAAGATGGCGTTCTCTCGCCGAACAGGATCCGAAAGCTCACCGGCTTGTCCCCCCGGATCGTCCTCGGCTGCATGACAACCCAAACCAAGCACTGCAACGAGAACTGCAGCAGCCCACCCCCTGTGGCGCACAATCATTCTGAACCTCCCCACGCGGCCCGTTTCCCCATTTGTTACAAAGGCTTACGAGACCAACGAATGATAGCGAGCCCGGATCGACGCTGTCAAACCTTCTTCAGCCGGTCGGAGAGGGCCGGAGCTGCCATCGAAGGTCAGCCCTGCCCCGAGCCCCGGTAAAGCGCAGGATGATGGACTCGGCGCCTTCGGGAATGGTTTTGCGCCCGTCCACGTCGACCGCGGGAAACGTGAGGCGAAACGTCTGTCGATAGGGGTTAACCTGGGGAAAGTAGACCCGATCGACCGCGGTGGGCCGCCTCACACGCTCGATGAGGAGGGGTACGGTCTGGTTGCCCTCCGGATCGATGAGCAGAACCCGCCAGGCGGAGGTCTTGCCCGCGAGATTGGATTCTTTGAAGTCCATCCCCGAGAGGGTGACGAAGAAGCGGTGCTCCTGGCGGGAGCTCGCCAGGCTGGCCTGGAGCATTTCGTCGCGCGCCTCGGGCTCGAGGCTGTAATCGTACGAGTATCGGACCACATAGGCCCATCGGAACTCCCAAGACTCGAACGTGGCCGAGACGAAAATCTCGTGGGCGAGCTCCTTCCAGGCGAAAGACTCTTCGCCGCGCGTCCAGGCTTCCCAGACGCTTGGGTAGGAATCCGGGGTGAAGGTGCGGGCCCCGGGCTGCATCGTGATCGGCTGCGGCTTGCAGCTCGATGACGCGAATGCAGCTACGAGCAGCATTGCTAGGAATGCGTGCCTCATGCGTCCCCCATGAAGTCGGTGCGGTCGTAGAGCGTGCTGAAGGCCACGCCGGCATCACGGATCGCGGCAGCTCCTCCCTCGAGACGATCGACCACAGCGATGACGCCTGCAACTTCGAAGCCTGCATCGCGAACGGCTTGAACCGCACGGAGCGTCGAGCCGCCCGTGGTCACGGTGTCTTCGACGATGACGAGCTTGGCGTTTGGACCCAAACGCTCGGCGCCCTCTAGCAACTTTCGGGTGCCATGTGCCTTGCTGGACTTCCGGATGTAGACCGCGTCGATGGGGTCGCCCTCCGCCCACGACGCGCAGGCAACGGCGGACGCCAACGGGCAGCCCCCGAGCTCCACTCCGGCAACCGCCGGAACGGAACCGAGCACATCTCGAATTCGTTCGAGCAACGCCCTGCCGACCAGCGCATGTCCTTCGGCAAGAAGCACCGCGGGCTTGCAGTCGATGAAGAAGTCGCTCTCTTTGCCAGAGCTCAATACGAAATGGCCGCGGCGAAAACCGCGTTCGCGCAGAAGGTCGAGCATTCGATCCACGGACCTGTTCCACCACGTCCAGGCCGCTCGTGCAACCGCGAACTGCGCTCCGGGCCTTGGCCTACCAGCGTGCGGCTAGCCTTCGTGGTAGGGTCGCGCGCCCCAGGTTGAGCTCAGAGGACACGTTGCCGAAACCCGATGCCCCGCTCGGCGGGATGGATGACTTGCTCGTGCTGTTTCACGACGCGGAGAAGCCGCGGGAACGTTGGCGGATCGGTACGGAAGCCGAGCGAATCGCGGTGCAAAAAGCCGATGGCGCGCTCCTGCCCTACGAGGGTTCCGTCAGCGTCGTGGCGATCTTCGAACAGCTGATCGCAGACCATGGCTGGGAGCCGGTGCGCGAAACCGAGGCCGGGCCGATCATCGCCCTTCGCCGTGACGATGCTTCGGTGACGCTAGAGCCAGGCTCCCAGATCGAGCTCTCGGGGGCGCCGTACGGGACGGTGCATGCCGGCAAGCTGGAATCGGACCTGCACTGGGCGGACCTTCAGCCGGTCATCGACGATCTCGGGCTCGTCTGGCTCGGCCTCGGCTGCCATCCATTTGCCTCGGTCGACGAGCTCGGCTGGGTACCGAAGATGCGGTACGGCGTAATGCGTGAGTACATGCCGACGCGCGGCGCGATGGCCGGCGACATGATGACCAAGACCTGCACCGTGCAGGCCAATCTCGACTACGCGTCCGAAGAGGACGCGATGCGTAAGCTGCGTGTGAGCTTGCGGGCGCAGCCGATCGTGACCGCCATGTTCGCCAACAGCCCTTGGGAGGGCGGCAAGCGGAGCGGCTACCGCTCGTATCGCGCCTTGGCTTGGCTTCACATGGACCCGGACCGATCGGGGCTCTTGCCGT
>JBARTN010000206.1:0-2881 GCA_049645265.1 Polyangiales bacterium | reverse complement strand
TGATACAGCCGAAACGCGCCAAGCAGCGCCGCGAGGAAGGCGTCGTTCAGCGAGGCGTCCCCGGCATTGGCTGCCGCGCGCAGGTCGGCGAAGGCGACGTCGAGCGTCATGAACCGCCACGAAAGGCTGCGGTTTCGGAGCAGTGGGGAGCCCACGGCATGGGGGTCGGCCGCCACGCGCCGAAACGAGGACCCGAAACGCATGGCCTTTCGAGTCGTCTCGAGCGGGTTACGCAGGTTCTCGGCGGCCGCGGCGGCGGTCTTTCTTGCGAGCCCCGGAACGGCTCGCACATCGCGACCAAGCTCCTCGAAGAGAAGGCCGACGGGGGTCGCTCGCTCAGGAGGTGGAGGCGGAGGCTGTGGCTTGCGAGGATTCGCCTCACGCGTGCGCGAGTGCAGTTGCGAGAGCAGCTGGATACCGCCTAGCCCGTCGGTGGTCACGTGGTGCATCTTGAGCAGGTGCGCGGCCCTTCCATCGGGCAGCCCTTCGATCAGCACCGACTCCCAGGGCGGTCTCGCTCGATCGAGCGGGGTCATCGCGATCTGCTCGGCGGTTCGCAAGAGCGCTGCCCAGTCGCTCCGTTCCGGAAGCGCAACGCGCCGGACGTGGTACTCGAGGTCGAAGTCAGGGTCGATCACCCAGCACGGATTGCCGACCCCGAGGGCAGGCCGGGCCACTCTTTGCCGAAAGCGCGGCACCATGCGGGTGGCCCAATCGCACGCGGCTAGGTAGCGGCCCCATTCGGGCACGCAGTCGAGAATTTCGAGCCCACAAATCGGAGAGCGCAAGCGTGGATTGCCCTCCATGCGCCACATCAGGGTCTCGAGCGCGTTGAGCTCGCGCGTTTCACCCCAGTGGAGCGGCTCGTCCGAGGCGCTGATGCGGCCGTAGGTCGTAGGCTTCCCGTTTTGGTTTTGCGGAAGCGGTTCGGTTCGCATCGTCGGCTCCTTTTCGAGTGTCGGTAATCGGAAACCGATTCTACCACGTGCCGCCCCGACGCTCAGGGGCGAACGATGGTGGCTTGTGGCTGGGGAGGCCGGTACGCCCTCTATGCGGAGCAGCTGCCTGGGACCGCGTTCACCGCGCCGCGCGCGGTCAGAGCAGGATCTGGTCCTTGGTACTTTTTGGACGCCCGAGCGGATCTCGATCGAAAGCTCAATGAATCCAAGACCAAAACAGTGGGGGCGGTGGGAATCGAAAACATCAGATTTCGCGCCGATTCAGGCAACTACGGGTAATCACAGGAAACCGGACCGCGAGTTGGCGGAAACAAAAGACGGCGAAAAGCACTTTCGGAAAGCGCTTTGCCAAGTGGCAAAACCGGAGCCGAGACGGCGCAGGGAAGGGCGGACGTGGGAGATGTGCCCACCGCCCAGACCTTAGGGACGTTGGCTCGCAAGATTTTGTCGAGCTCACGGCACGCGGGCTCGCGCCGCTTGGCGCGTGCCGTGTTGCGGCTACTGGCACTTTCAGAACCGCGATCATGAGCGACACCAGAATCCGGAGAGCACAGATGTGCGCGCCGTGAGAGGGAACGGGAGTCGGAACGCTCATCCAAGGTCGACCAGGCGATCCCACAGGCTGGGTTTAGACTCACAGAGATGGGAACCCGGTCCGGCACTCATGCGTTGGTCGACGCGCTGCCCGACGAAGTGCTCGAAACCGTGCGGACTGACCTGAACGCCGTCCGCGCTGAAGATGGCTTTGAAAGCCTGAGTGAAGGCGACTTGGAAAGACTTCGAGCGTCAGTGCGGAGTGGGCTTGCTCAAGGTGCATCGGGCGAGGGCCGTGCGATTGAAGAGTTCATCAAAGGGCTGTGAGTTTTCGCGTCGGTATCTCGCCCGAGGCTGAGCGACAAATGCGTGAGCTGGAGAATCGGTGGGCCGAGGTCCTCATTGCTGCCGTTTGGAGTCGTGCACGCCGCAGCGGTCTGCAAGTGCGCTGAGGGCCAAAGGCGATGTTCCCATCAGCACAGCGCGCTTACTGGTTGGACCATTCTCGTTGACGTGATGTTGACGTGGCGGTCGCGATCCGACAGACGGGTTCAGTCAGCTGCTTCTCGTCCTAAGCGGGCGTCGCAAGCACGAACTACGTGCTGTCCCGCATGCTAAGCTCGCGTCATGACGTCGAGCACGAGCTGGATCGTTGCCGGTGTGCTCGCCGGAGCACTTTCGCTTTGGCTCGCCAAGCTTCAAGCCAAGCGCTTGGCCGAGCGTTGGCCAGCCTACGAAGCCCAAGTGTGGGGCATCGCGTTGCTGGTGGCTGCGGCCATCTACGTCGGCTTTGCGTTGCTCAACGGTGCGGACACGCGCTGGACCGGCATCGAGTTCGCGGGCTTGGCGGTTTACGGCTTGGTCGCGCTCGTCGGCATCAAGAAATGGCCGCTGCTTCTGGGCCCAGCATGGCTCGCGCATTCGCTCTGGGACCAGCTGCTGCATGCCGGCGGTCACCCGGCGTTCGTTCCCGAATGGTACGTCCCGCTGTGCATGGGCTTCGACATCGTTGTGGGCATCACGCTCATGGCGACCTTGCGGTACAAGCCCAAGCGCGCGCCGTTCGGGTTTGTGAAAGAGCCGGAGCGTTAGCGTGTCTACACCTCGACCCGGCGAAGCCGTAGCGCGTTTGCGATCACAGAAACCGAGCTGAAGCTCATCGCCGCAGCCCCGAGCGTCGGGCTCAGCAACGAGCCGAACGGCGAGTAGAACACCCCGGCGGCGGAAATCGAACCCACGCGCCTGGACCGTGGGTGTTCAGGGGTCCTCAGAGAAAAGTTTACATAAGGTAGGTTCTGCGAAATTGAAACAAATTTCGGAGGAAATGCGAAACAGAAGAATTACAGGTAGTTATGCGCGATAAGTGCATAGATGCTCAGGTTTTCGTA
>JBARTN010000205.1:0-3565 GCA_049645265.1 Polyangiales bacterium | reverse complement strand
ATCCAGGGGGGCCGCAGCCTCGGTCAGCGCGTCCTCGATCACCGTCCAGGACTGCTCGGGTCGGCCAAGTATCAGCAACAAGTTCAGGGCGCGCAGATTTTTGGCGGCCACCCAGGCCTCGTCCGGCTCATCGGCGACGGGCAGCGCAGCGAGTAACTGTTAGCATTCCTCGCCCCGGCCGAGCATGCTCAAGGTTCGGGCATGCAGGATGCGGGACTGCATCTGTGCCCCTGCCCCGGCTCGGTCGGCCGCCTCGGCCAGGCGTTCACCCAGAGCTACATCGAGGCGACGAAAGGCCGCCGCCGCACCCTCGTTGTGCACATCAGCGTCGCCGGGAAGGTCCGATTCCAGCCACAACAGCGCCAGGCGCACCGGGTCAGTGCTAACGGCACCTGAGCCCGGTGCGCTGATCGCCTGCACGATCCGGCTGCACAGTCGGCGGGCACGCATCCGCCCCATCCGGTCACGTCGGGTTTCCCCGTAGAGCGGGTGCCTGAAGCGAACGAGATCGTGCGCCACCCCAGGCGTGACGCTGATCAACTCACGACGTTCGGCGTCCTCGATCGCTGCCGGGTCAGCAAGGCCCACAAGGTGTTCCAGTTCGAGCGGCTCGGCAACTGCAACCAGGTCGAGGACCTCCAAGACCGGTTCCGGCGCAGCACCGACGTAGGCCTCCACCAGTTCGGCCAACGTGGGCGAGACTGAGGTCAGGCCCGTCCACTGCCATCGGTCACCGGAGTCGCGGGCCAAACGGCCGGCTTGCAACTCCTGCATGATCAGCTGGTGGAGAAACAGAACATTGCCGCGCGTCACGTCCCAGATCCGGGTGGCGCTCTCATCGCTGACGGTGCCACCGAGAGCTACCTGCAGTAGCTCACGGAATTGGTCCACGGAGAGCGGCTGAAGGTCGAGCCGGCGCAGGTCGCCGTCCTTCCACAACGCGGTGACCGTCTCAGGAACCCGTTCGCCGGTACGGAGCGTCGCGATCACGGTCGCCTCGCGGCGCCGCACAAGTTGATGCAGCACAAACGCCGACAGGTCATCGATGAGGTGCACGTCATCAACGACCACCAGTACCGGGGCGTCCTCGGTGGACGCGGTGAGCGCCGCGAGGACCGAGCTGACCAAGCTCAGCGGCTGGTCATCAAGCGGGCCCACCCACTGCGCAAACGTCCCTAGCGGAATAGCCTGCGCCGCCGCGGTTCCTTGCACCGAACGGATGACCCACCCCCGCTGGGCAGCTGCGGCCGCCGCTTCACGCGCCAGCCGGGTCTTGCCGACCCCTGCCCCGCCGGCGATGACCATGCCACCACCGTTGGCCTCTGCACTCAACACCCCGGTGAGCAGATTCAACTCGTCACCGCGGCCGGTCAATGGCCAGTCGCCCATGACGGGCATGGTAGGCGCCCCGGGCATAACTTTGCTGATCAAAGCCGCATCTCGTAGCGCGCCCGCAAGCTCGCCGCACCCCGATCAGGTAGTCACCCCGGTTTTGCCAGCCGAAAGCAAGTGGTCTGCTACCTGATCGCCCCCTGCGCTAGGCAACAGACAATTGGGTCATACGACGAACACGTCGCCTTGAACGTCCGGCCCAACGCCGCAAAGAGAGAGAAGCCCAGGAATGACGACACCACAGCTGCCCGATACGGAAAATCCCGGGGTTTTTACGCCCGTTGACCTGACCCCGGTGCCGGACTATCCGGCCGCGGCGCCCACGGTGCCACCGCCGCCCACTGTGCCGGCGGGCTGGTACCCGGATCCAGACAACCACAGGGGCTTCGGATACGGCGGTGTGCCGAGCATGCGCTATTTCGACGGAGGCCAGTGGACCGAGAGCCGGACCCCGATGCCGCGCCGCCAGCAGCGGCAGCAGGCTCCGCAGCAGCCGATCATCGTCAACCAGCAGTTCGCACCGCAGACCCCTGTGGTGGTCTACAACAGCGGCACCAACCACGGTCTGCATCTGGTGTTGACGCTGCTGACGTGCGGCATGTGGCTGCCGGTCTGGATCATCCTGGTGATCGTCAACGGCGGCCGCTAGGCGGCAGCACCCCACTAACCCGCAAACCGGAAAAGGAGAACGCCATGCTCTACACGAGCGACCGCGACGTCGAAACTTCTTGCGGAACCCGACGATGAGGTACGTGAAGCTCGACTTGTGCATCGCCAACGTCGCCGGCGTCGAAGACCCTTACAACGAATCCGCCTGGACCAAAGCGAAAGCACTGAAACTGGACGCCGACATCGCCGCAGTCCTCGAGTCCCCCAGCAATCCCGCACCGGGCGGAATCGCCCTGGCGAACGCCTACCGAAGAGGCATGTTCACTCGCGCCGACCTGATGCAGGCACGCGGGGTGCTGGCCAACTGGATTGAACGGCTGCGCTAAAAGCGGCTGACGCGCGGACTGCAACTCCGTGGGATTCCGCCGTTGAAACTGGCGGCCGCCGGCAAGCTAGATCTCCTTGAACGGGCCGAAGAACTCGTAGTGGATGCGGTCAGCCTCGACACCCATCCCGACGAGTTGCGCATCGATGGATTGCATGAATCCGGGCGGCCCACAGAAGTAGTAGTGCATCTGCGGATTGTCCAGTGCGACAGGACAGTCATCGAGGTTCATCCGCCCCGGGCTGTCATAGTCACGGCCGGCGACATCCTCGGCCGTGGGCTCCCGGTACCAGACGTGCCGGACGAGATTGGGCATGCGTTCGGCGATGCCGGCGACCTCGTCGGCGAAGGCATGCGTCTCACCATTGTGGGTGCCGTGCAGCCACACGATATCGGCATGGTGTTTGTTCTTGTCCAAGCTGTTGAGCATGCTCAGCATCGGGGTGAGGCCGACTCCGGCGGAGATCAGCGCGACCGGGGTGGCGGGGTCGATGTCCATGAAGAAATCGCCATGTGGCGGTGCGAGCTCAATGACGTCACCCACCTGCGCCTGCTCGTGCAGATAGCGCGACACCACGCCCCGGTCCGCGCGTCTCACCGCGATGCGGTACCGGTCGCCGTTGGGCGACGTGGTGAGCGAATACTGACGGATCTGCTGATGCTGCACGCTCTCGTCGTTGATGTAGACCCCCAGGTACTGGCCTGGTTTGAAGTCTGCAACCGGTCCGCCGTCGACCGGCTCGAAAACGAAGCTGTAGATCGACTCGCTCTGGGGTTGTTTCTCGGCAATGCGGAACGCCCGTCGCCCACGCCAGCCGCCGGTGATGCTCTCGCTCTCGTCATAGATCTGGGCCTCGCGCTGAATGAAGATGTCGGCCAGAACCCCATAGGCTCTGCCCCAGGCGTCTAGCACCTCCTGGCCCGGGTGCAGCAACTCGTCGATGCTGGCCAGCAGATTCTCGCCCACGATTGCGTACTGCTCGGGTTGGATGTTCAAGCTGGTGTGCTTCTTGGCGATGCGTTCCACGGCGGGCAACAGCGCTTCGAGGTTGTCCAGGTTGGCCGCGTACGCGCAGACCGAGTCGAACAGCGCCTGGGGCTGATCGCCGGTGCGCTGGTTGTTCATGTTGAACACGTCGAGCAACTCGGGATGCTGGTCGAGCATGCGGTTGTAGAAAT
>JBARTN010000204.1:0-7680 GCA_049645265.1 Polyangiales bacterium | reverse complement strand
ATGAATTCACGGAGCAGGCGGGGGCAAGGTGTCGCGACCTTTCGGGACGCCAAGCACAGCCCTGAGCACCTGCTGTTCCACTTGCCGTTCGAGACGGCTGGGAGTGGGAATCCTGAGCAGAATGTTCACCGTGTTCTTGTCGACGAGCTGGTAGGTGACGCGGGGGTCGACGATCGGGGGGACCAGGCCGTGGCGGCGATAGCGTGCCGCCATCGGCCGGCGAACGTCGTCGATGAACCCGGCGCAGGCTTCGCGCGCCGCTGAAAGCGCCTTTTGCTCCATCGCAGCGAGATCTTCGTCTCGACCGACGGGAATGCTCATCAAGTGCAGCATGTACTCGCCGGCGAGGCTCTCGTTGAGGACGGCCTCCGTCATGAGCAAGCTGTTGGGAATGCTGATCGTGCGCCCCGTGCGCTGGTGCCCCTGCCCCACCTCGAGAACCAAGGTGCTCAAGAGGCCAGTATCGATGACATCTCCGCGGATCGACGCGACGGCGATTCGATCCCCGACTTCAAAGGCATTCGCGCTCACCCGATAGATGGCACCTTGGATACAGGCGATCGTTTCCTTGGTCGCCCATACGATCGCCATCGCGAGAACGACGAAGGAGACTGCAAGCGTTTGAAGCTCCGCCGCCCAGATGGTGAGGAGACCAAACGCCATGATCGCATAGGAGAGTCCCCGAATCTGCGACGACCAGCGAAGGCGAAGCTTGTCTCTGCTCGGAAGCGCCCGGCGAACGAAACGAAGCGCGACGTAGCGAACGACGAGCACCGACACCAGCAAGACCAGCGTCGCGACCAGGTGACTCAGAAGCTGCGGATTTTGAAAGAAATTAGCGACCCGCGACTGTGCCGCGGGGTCCGTCATCGAGTCGATGATTGGCTTCATGCTGCGCCTACCTCGCCTCGACGGATACGCCGTCCCGCACGCTGTCGCTCGGATAGGCGATCACCATCTCGCTCTCCTCGAGCCCGGATAGCACCTCGGTTTCGAGCCCGTTGGTCTCTCCGAGCTCCACGGTTCGAATGACAGCGGTGCCGTCTTCGACGACGAAGGTCGCCCAGGACTCCTCTGAGCGGAACACGGCGCTGGCCGGGACCCGGAGAACGTCCTTGCCCTCCCAGACCGAAATGCGCGCTTCGACTCTGTAGCCATCACCCAAGCTCTGCCAGAGCTCGCGCTCATCGTCCATGTCGATGATCACGTTTACTCGCTGCTCTTCGACGCCGAGCGCCGAGAGTTTGGTAAACGCGGACGGTTCGACGATACGAACGTGGCCGCGCAAGGGATTCTTTCCTCCCCATCGCTCGATCAAGGTCGGGGCCCCTTGTGGAATCCGGGTCGCATCCTGGCTAAGGACGTCAACTACAACTTCGAGCGCGGCAGGATCACCCAGCTCCAAAATGGGCGTACCACCCTGAACCACGCCTTCGCTTTCCTGAAACACTTTGAGGACTTGGCCGGCGACGGGCGAGATGATCTCCAACTGCTCTCCTTCTTCGCCTTCCCCACTCAGTTGCATCAGGGTCGTCTGCGCAAGCTTCAGCTGGTGCTCCGCAACGCGCCCGCCAAACTCCGCAGATCGGAGGTCTTCCTCACTGCTACGGTACGTCGATACCGCGCGATCGGCCTCGCTACGCGCCAAGCCTCCTTGCTGCACGACCGCCAGCGCCCGTTGGGATTCCTGCTTGGCGAAGTCGCGCTGGAATTTGGCTCGGTTGACCGCAGCTTGGGCTTGGCGCCGTGCAGCCATCGCAGCATCGACCCGCGCTTTCGCCTCGGCCCTGGTCCGTGAATCGAGAAGCGGCGGAGGAAGCGGCACCAGCCGAGCGAGCATCTGTTCCTGTTCGATCAAATCGCCTGCCTCGAGATCGAGCCGAGCCAGGTTGCCCGTGATCGGAGCGGAGACCGTGTATCGGTCTTTGACTCGTGTCCGTCCGTCCTCGTTGACGGTGACGACGAGCGCCCCTCGACTCACTTCCGCAACCTCGACTTCGACGGGATTCGGAATCCATGCGACGACGATCAAGCCAACGACGGCAAGCACCGCCAACGCGATGAGAACCCGTCGAATCCATTTCCTCATACCGGACGCCTTTTCCATGCGCCATCTCTCCTTACTCTCTCGTCTTGAGCACGCCAATTAAGTCCAAGGTGTCGAGCCTCCGCCGGACGAGGAGCGCGCTCAGGACGGCCGCGGCCAAGATTACCACGACCGAAAACGCATAGGTTTGAGACGAGATCAGCATGGGCAACCGGAACTGCTCCGGGTCGGCCTGGAGCTCGATGAGCGCCTTGGCTCCCCAAGTCCCCAGCACCATTCCGACCGGTATTCCCAGGAACACCTGGATGGCTTGCTCGCCGAGCAGGATTGCCGAGATCTCAGCCCGGGTAAACCCGAGGACTCGCAGCGTGGCTAGATCCCGGCTTCGAACCGAGAGGCTGACCCGGGCGTTGTTGTAGACCACCGCCACCGCGATCGCCGTTGCAAACAACGTTAGTATCAGGGTGATGACCTGCATCGTTTTCCTCGTTTGACCCTCGAACTTCTCCAACACCGTGCGCTTCCTGTGGATGCTCTGCACGGTGGGAATGTCTGTGAGGTACGCATGCAGCTCCGCTTCTCGCCCTGGGTTCACGCGAAGCAAGGCCGTGTTGATCGTCGGCTTCTCGCGGAGCAGGCCGTGCAGGCTGCTCTTCTGCATGTAGCCCTGTATTCCAAACGCCTCATCGATCGTTCCACTGATGCGGAGTTGCCTCGTCCCACGGTCGCCTTCCTTGAGCTCGACGTCGATGAGGTCGCCGGGCTCTGCGCCGAGGATGTCGGCCAAAACATCCGTGATCAAGACACCGCTGTGCGGAATTCGCGCCGGCTGAAACTGGCGCGTGAACAGCCTTCTCAGGTGGCTGTCTGGCGGAAGCCCGATGAGGACGCTGTCCCGCCAACGCGGTCCCAAACGAAAGCGCACCGGTGTCATCCGGTAGCCGTCGACCTGATCGACACCAGGGAGATGCGCGAGGTATCCGAGGCCGCGATCCGCGACTTGATTCTTGAAAATTACGCTGATGTCTTCTCGCTGCTGGCGCCCGAACTGCAGGTCGAGGATCGGCCCGTGTGCGTCCTTTCCGAACCGGCCGAGGATGATGATCGCCAGAGCGAAGGCGATCCCTGCTGAGGAGAGCACGGTGCGAAGCGGGCGCCGCCATATCTCGCGAAACACCATCATGGTCGTTTGGCGGAGCCGTCGGAGGCCCGGCATCTGCTCGATGGGCGAGGCGCGGTAGCGCGCGGGAGATGGAGGCCGCATCGCCTCTGCGGGCGGCAGCGTCACGGCACTGCGGACCGCGAACGCAATTCCAGCCACCGCGGCGAGCAGGCTCGCGATGACCGCATTGATCGCAACTGGAAGATCGATGCGTCCACGGGTCATGGGAAGACGAAAGAAGCCAGCGTAGAGGTCGAGCATGGCGTCGGCCAGCCAGGCCCCGAACGTCACGCCGATCGCCGAGCCAAATAGGACGATGACGCAGACCATCTTGAGGTAGTGCAGCGCGATCGTGGAGTTCTTGTACCCTACGGCCTTGATCACGGCGATTTGGCCGCGCTGCATCGTCACCATTCTGGAAAACACGACGTTCAACAGAAACGCTGCCACCGCGAGAAACGCACCGGGAAGAAAGACCACCTCGGCTTCGATCTGGGCGATCTCTCCCTCTAGAATCGAGTTGGAGATTTGCAGGTCTCGCCCGTACGCGCCTAAGCCTCCGTAGGGCTCCAGGATTCGATCGATCGCGATGAGCACGGCCTTCTCATCGGCGCCCGGTTCCAAGCGCACTACGACGTCGTTGAACGCTCCCTCCATTTGAAACGCCGCCGCAACGGAGGTGCTCGACATCCACATCGGGGCAAAACGCTCATCGTCCGAGGTGATGCCGCCTGGCTCGATGGCAAAAACGTATTCTGGGGAGAGCGCCAAGCCGACGACGATGAGCTTGTGCAGCTTGCCGTTGAGAATTGCTGGAATCGTGGAGCCGGGTCGGAGGTCGTGTTCGTTGGCAAATGGCTCGTAGATGAGCAGCTCATTCCCGCGGCCGGGCTCCGGAAAGCGCCCCGACTTCACGTAGACGTCGTTCATCGGGGGCCTGCCGTGGCTGGGTAACGAGATGATCTGGCCGTGCGCAGGCGTGAGCATGCCATCGATCGGCAAGAGCACCTCTTCGACGATCCGAGGGTAGACGGAGGCCACCCCGCGTACGTCACCGAGCTGATCGGTCACGGAATCCGGCGCTCGCTTCAGTCGAGCGAACACGTCGGCGAAGCGGTACTGCTCGTAGTACGCCACCTTGGAATCCCCGAGCGCGCGCCAGGCGCTCTTGAGCGTGATGTAGTTGGCGACGCCGACGGCGACCACCAGAGCAATGGTGAGAGCCTGCCCCTTGAGTCGCATCAAATCGCGAAGGAGCTTTCGGTCGAGAACGCTCACCATGTCAGTTCGGCCGGCGACACCTTCTCGTCATTGCGCTCATCGCTGGCAACCATGCCATCGGACAATGAAACGACGCGGTCGGCCATCGAAGCAATCGGCGCGTGGTGAGTGATCACCGCCGTGGTGGTTCCAAGCGACCGGTTCACCTCGTCGATGACCTCGAGGACGCGGATCCCCGTCTTGAAGTCGAGCGCACCGGTCGGCTCGTCACAAAGCAAGATCTCCGGCTGCTTGGCAACGGCACGGGCGATCGCGACTCGCTGCTGCTCGCCGCCGGAAAGTTGAGCTGGGAAGTGATCCATTCGCTCGGTCAGGCCGACGAGCTCGAGGGCCTCTCGAGGGTCCAAGGGGGTCTTCGCAATCTCGGTGACCAGGGCGATGTTTTCGCGCGCGGTGAGGCTAGGGACCAGATTGTAGAACTGGAATACGAAGCCGACGTGGTCGCGACGAAAATTGGTGAGCTCCCGCTCTCCGCGGCCGGCGATGTCGTCGCCTCGGTAGAGAACTCGACCCGACGTCGGCACGTCGAGCGCTCCGAGAATGTTGAGCAAGGTCGATTTTCCGCTGCCCGAAGGGCCGAGAAGGACCATGAGCTCTCCTTCATAGAGCGGCACGTCCACGCCTCTCAACGCGTGCACTTCGACGTCGCCCATCTGGTACACCTTGCTGACATTCTCAGCGGTCAGAATGGAGGTGCGTTCGCTGCTTGGGTTGGGCTTTGGCATCACGGCGTCCAACTTGCGTGCTCGTTCGTACGCTTTGTGCCGATCCAGGTCAACTCATCCTTGAATGGATCGGGTCTGGGAGGGTATGAAGCCCTGATGCCGACACGGGTTGGCCGGGTGGTGCTCATGTTCGCCGAATCCGATTTCAAGAATGTCATGCGCGGCGGGCAAACCTGGCGCTACGCCGACACCGGCCAAGGCCCGGTCGTCGTGCTGATTCATGGCTTCCCCGACACCCCGCAGTCCTATGCCGGAATCGCGCGCGCTCTCAACGACGCGGGTTACCGAACCATCGTGCCGTACCTTCGTGGCTATCATCCCGACACCTTGGTGCCCAGTCGGCCTTACGACGCGCTGCACCTCGCGGAAGACGCGATCGGGCTCCTCGATGCATTGGAGGTGAAATCGGCGGTCTTCGTCGGGCACGATTGGGGCGCGCTGCTGGTCTGGGGCGCCGCCGCATTGGCGCCCGATCGGGTCGACGGGATCGTACCCATCGCGATTCCACACCCGCGAACGCTGAAGCCTAGGAACGCGCTTCAAGCACTGGGCCTTCTCATCATGGCCCGGCATTTCCTCTATTTCCGCTTGCCCTGGGCCGAAGCGGGAACGCGGCGCGGTAATTTTCGATACATCGATTCGCTCTATCGGCGCTGGGCGCCGGGCTGGAAAGGCCGAGAACGGGACGCAGCGTTGGCGCGTGCGAAAGGGGCGTTTTCGACACCCGAGGTGCTCGAGGCTTCCATCGACTACTACCGCGCGGTGAGTTCGAAGATCGACCGGCGCCTGCTCGGGCCAATCGCGTGCAGCGGCCTACTCGTCGCCGGAGGCCATGACTTTGGGGGGCATCTCGGGCCGTACAAGAAGTCGCAAGGCCTCCTGGGAGGCGGCGCCGAGCTCCTCGTGATGCCGGAGGCCGGACACTGGCCTCACCGCGAGGAGGAGTCCCAGTTCACGGACGCGCTCCTTGGATTCTTGGACAGCCTCCACGCAAAAGCGCGTTCGGGGTCTTGACGAATTTGGTTGACAGCCTCAATCAATTAGTTGCATCATTCAACTATCGGAGGCTTTGATGGAAAAAGATCAAGTACATGACGTCGTGAAGTCGGGCTATGCAGAGGTCGCTCGCCAAGGAGGCGGCTGCTGCGGCGGCAGGGCGACGAGCACTCACGGCCAATCCGCAGCCCTCATTGGCTACGCAGAAGAGGACATCACGGGCGCAGCGGCCGAAGCCAATCTCGGCCTCGGCTGCGGCAACCCAACGGCCCTCGCTAGCCTGAAGCCAGGCGAAACCGTCGTGGATCTGGGTTCCGGCGCCGGCTTTGACGCCCTGCTTTCCGCTGAGAAGCTCGGGCCAGAAGGCCGGTTCATCGGCGTCGACATGACCCCAGAGATGCTCGAGCGGGCCCGCACCAACGCGGTCAACGCCGGTTACGCGCGGACGGTCGAGTTCCGCGAAGGTCTGATCGAAAACCTCCCTGTCGCCTCCAACAGCGTGGACGTCGTGATCTCGAACTGCGTCATCAACCTCAGCCCCGACAAGGCCCAGGTGTTTCGAGAGGCGTATCGGGTGCTCAAGCCCGGTGGGCGCCTCGCCGTGAGTGACATCGTGCTGAGCAAGCCCTTGCCCGCCAATATCGCCAAGTTCGCCGAGAGCTGGGTCGCCTGCGTCGGCGGCGCATTGGTCGAAGACGAATACTTCGGCCACATGCGCGCTGCAGGGTTCGAGAACATCGAGCACACGCGAAAGCCCGCCAGCCCGATGCTGACGTCGAGCTTGCAGGACCCGATGTGGAAAGCTGCGGTCGAGCTCGTCGGTGAAGAACGGATCATGGAACTTTCAGATACCGTGTTCAGTTACTCGGTGACCGCCGAAAAGCGATGAGCTCCGTCGTCGAAGACGTCATCGCATTCTGCCGCATGTTCTCCTCGTTCGAGCGAGAGGAGATCTGCTGCGGAACGGTGAGCGCGGCACAATGCGTGCTCCTCCAGACACTGATGGACGGAGAATGGGACGTGAGCGGGCTAGCTGCTCAAGCGAGGGTTACCAAAGGCGCGATGACGAGACTGGTCGACGGACTCGAAGGCCGCGGCTGGGTCGCTCGCGAAAGAGCGGAAGACGACGGCCGCCGAGTGCTCGTCTCACTAACCGCAAAGGGCAAGAAGGAAGCGAAGCGCTTGTACCGCCTCACGGAGAAGAGCATCGCCACCATCCTCGAACGAATCCCCCCGGCCGAGCGAGACCAAGCCGTGCGAAGCATCCACCTCCTACGCGAAGCAGCCGAACAAACCCGAACCCTACTAGACTGCTGCTGAACGGGGACGCTGGCACTAGCAGTGGCACCCGCACATGCGCGGCAGCGCGAGCCGAAGGCGAAGCCCGGCGCCAGAGGCGCCGCCAAGCCCAAGCGAAGCGCAGGGTGCGGCAGGGAGGACTACGGGTGGGGGTGGGCGGGCGGTGTAAC
>JBARTN010000203.1:0-11761 GCA_049645265.1 Polyangiales bacterium | reverse complement strand
CGGAATTTCGGTGCGGGCGACTACAGGTGCCTGACAGGCGAGCCAGTTTCGAACGATCTCTTGCCCTTCGCTCGAATCGATCGAAGGAAGCTCGGCGGAGCGCTCGGGACGATCCGGATCGGGCGTGCGAATCCAAGGCGTGTTGTTCCGGACTCGTTGACCGGCTTCCCCGGGCGGCATAGTGCCTGAGCGGATTTCCTGGATCATTCCCTCGGCCCAGTTGTTCACCTGGTTTCGATTGTTCTGCAGGCCTCGCAGGCGCTCGCAGTACGATGTGTCGGTTTGACCACCTTCACAACTCTCGATTGGCTGCGCACAGCTTGGATCGTCCGTCACGTCGGTGCAGGCCAGATCCACGTCGAAATTCAGTCCCGCCGGAACGCCGATTCGGTCGCCGCCGACGGCGGCGGGCGCATGACAGAACGATCCATCGCCACAGGTCGATTGAACGAGCGCCTGCCCTTCGTACATGGGGAGGCCGTCGGTCTCGCGATACACGATGTCGAAGGCTGCGGGCCCTTGAATCGTGGGTTCTTCCGGGGTCGGCGGGTCGAGGTTACACTCCCCGAGATCACGCTTGCACCCAATGAGACTCGCGACGCAGAGTGCGGTCGCGAGGAACAGCACAAAGGAAGTACCACTTCGGATGCCAAGCATACGAGCCGGAAAATGCGTCTGATGCCCCGCGGAGTCAAGCGAGTTGCGCGTAGACTCAGGCGGCGGGTCGAAGGTGTTCCAGGCGCGCGCGCAGCTTTTGGCGGGCCCTGACCTCGAGCTGGCGGACTCTTTCTTTGCTGACTCCCATTTCCCGGCCCAGAGCGTCCAACGTGCAGGGCTCGTCGGAAAGGATGCGCGCTTCGATGATCCGCTGCTCGCGGTCGGTCAAGCTCTGCATCGCGGACTCGAGGGCGGCACGCACATGGTGCACCGTCTCGGAACGCGCAACGGACTCTTCCGGTGTCGGCTGCTTATAGCTCATCCGCTCCATGGCGGTGGGCGCATCGGTCACGCTCGCGTCGAGTGAAAGGTCGCCCCGCGCCAGCAGAGGCCAAAGCTGTTGGGCCCGTGTGAGCGGCATTCCGCTTTCTTCAGCCAGTGCCTGCGGGGACTCGACCGACTTTCGCCTGAACGCGCGCATCGCGCGACGCTCCGTCCGGGTCGTTCCCAATCGGACGATCCGGTAAGAACGGACGACATAGTCGCGAATCTCGGCGCGAATCCAATATGCCGCGTAGGTGATCAGCCGACATTTCTTGTCAGGGTCGAACTTCGATGCCGCCTTCAAGAGCCCGAGGTTGCCCTGCTGGACCAGATCCTCGAGCGGAACACCCCAACGCCGATACTCGCGAGCGATCGCGATCACGAACGGCAGGCTCGATTCGATCAAGCGGACGCCTGCCGCTTCGTTGCCTTCTGTCCAGCTCTGGGCAAGCTCACGTTCGGTTTCAGCATTGAGGATCTCGACCCGCTTGAGCGAAGCGCGGTATCGGTCCAGAGCCGTTGCCGTAATGACCGTAGACATGCCGGCGAAGCCGATGCAGTAACTGTGCCGAACGAAGAGTTCCAAGAAAGCCAGGGAAAACCCTTACACTTGCTCCAACTGCCGTGGCGTTTCGCCACATGCGGCAGCCTGATCGCCGCGGCAGGCTGCGCGAGCTTTGCACCTAAGGCGCAATTCTCGCGGATGCCCAAAAAGGCTGGATTTTTCCGTGTCTACTTTGCCCAGGCAGCCAATTATGCTAGTTTCGGGGCGTGGAAGTCGTCCTTCGGAAAGTTGGCCGCAAGTCGGGTCGAGCCGTCATCGGACGTCTACTGCGACCTCCGCGCAAGGGCTCGGTCGTCGTGATCGAGTTTGCCGATGGTCTGCACGAGTACGTCACGACTCCGGTGAAGCGTGTGCTCCAGCTTTGCGGGCAGGATACCTATTACCTGCAGACGGCAAACAGCCGCTATCGCCTCGAGGTTCGCTCCAGCGAATCGGCGGTGGTCGATCAACCGGTCGCGAACTGACCTGAGCCCCGCAGTAGATGGCCGAGCTTGCCGACGAGCTGCTCGAGCACCGCTTTGAGCTGCGCGAAGTCTTCCGTTTTGATTTCGCTCGTGCGCTCGTCGACGTAGAGCGCACGGTTGAGCTCGATCTGAATGGCGTGCTGCCCTCGCTTGGGGGCCCCGTAACTCGATGTCGTCCAGCCGCCGCGATACGGATCGTCATGCTTCACACTCAGACCTGCTTCGCGGAAGTGCGAATCGATTAGATCGATGATACGTCCATCCGCAGTCGAGCGTCCACGGGTCCCAGGCACGACATCCGCTCGGCGAATCTTCCCTCCGCCGACCGTGCGACGGCCCGCGGAGGGCATCGAATGCGCCGCAAGGATCAGCACCCGGCCGTGCTCCTGGAGTATCTGCGCCGCGACGTCGCGGAGCGCTTGATGGTAGGGATTGTAGAAGAGCTCTAGCCTTCTGCTGAATTGCTCAATCGTGAGGGGAGCCCGCAGGAGTGGTGTCCCATCGGTCCTCGCGCGCCACACTACGCCGCGCGCAGGAATGTGACGCCCTCTCGGATGCCTCGGCACTGCAGCCGAGTCGACGTCGTCGGCGCCGCGGTTGAGATCGACGACGTACCGCGACACCCGGGACACCAAGAGCGTCGCGCCGTTCTTCGGTGCGCCCTGGTACAGCTGGTCGACGTACATGTCGGAGTCGCGCAGCACCGCCAGCGGAGTCGACTGGATTTCAGATTCGACCTCCGGAGGAACCTGTAAGCCCGAGTGCGGTACCTCGACGAGAACGGGGCTCGGGGTCGTGTGTGGGCGGGTTAGCTCGACGTAGGACACAGGGGGACTCAGACGCTGGATAATTCACGGAAAGGCATCTGCGAAGGAGTCACCTTGGTCCTAACCAGCCGACACGCAAGCCCTAGATAGAGCGCTCGGTATGCGGGCTCCAGATCAGCCCCCGAACCGCTCTGTCGCGCCAAGATGCCTCCGAGTGTCGTATCCCCCGAAACAGAGTCCAGCACGCTGACCCAACGGTGGTCCATCCGGAAGGTCTGTAGCGGCGGCCCGTCGTCGCATCGCTCGAGCAATCTCTCGCGAAGGGGATCGAGGACGGACTCGATCTCCTCGAGGTGCGCTTCGTTCGCGGCATCTCGAATCAGCTCGTACGGGTCCAGCCCCATGGGAAACGTTTCCTCGTGACTCCGAGCACCGCGAACGAACGCCCACTCGCCCCGCCGCCATCGGAACGACTCCATCAGGCGCCCTCGGACCTGATCGCTAATCGCCCGGAACAACTCGACCGGGCGCAGAATCCCGAGGCCTACGAGCGCATCGCCAAGACGCCCACCGTGCTTGGGCAGAAGCGCCAAGGCCATTTCGATCTCCATTCGCAGGCATCGACCCGTCGCGACCAGATACTCTCCAAGAAGCTCCGATTTGTCGGTCGACGCGACGAACTCCGGCCTACCGTCGACGAAATAGATCTTCTTGCGCCGGTTGCGTTGCCAAAGGTGAAGAACGCCAGTCTGTTGGCGCGCAACGATGTCGTAAAAAACCGGCAGGAGGGTTGCCGCACGAAGCTGGCCCTGCTTCTCGGCTTGCGCGAGCTCTTCGAGCATCCACTGAAGGCCCGGCGACGTGACGAAGCGTGTGAGCTCGGGGAGGCTCGATGGATCGATGTAAGTGCCGTCAGCCTTCGAGATCTTGCTGCTGCGGCTGTCGATGACGCCCGTCGTGAGGAGCTGAATGAGACGCGGATAACTCATCGGCCCCATGACGCTTCCGTCCGGCAGCAGCACTCGGTAAATGGTGGGCGAGGTGACGGCCTGCGGCCCGATGAGCTCCTGGCCGGCGTGGTGCATGAGGTCGCTGTCGATCAGCGACGGGAGGTCCGCGTCCGGAAGATGAACCTCCGGCGCGTCTCCTTCGATCAAGTTCAGCCGTGACAGAAGGCGGGCGACGCGATCGGGCCCGTGCCCCATCCCCCGGCGGCGCATCACTTCGGCGCAGGCTTCGGAGAAGGCGCCGGCGGTAGGGCGCTCCTTTGGATCGCGTTGGAGCCCTCGAAGCACGACCGCTCGAATGTCCTGGGGAATGCGCCGTTCGCACCGAGCCAAGACTCGAAGGTCCGCGTCTCGAATCTGTAGCAAGACGTTGAGCTCACTCTCGCCTTGGAACAGAGGCTCGCCGATCAGCATCTCCGCCAAGACCGTCGAAAGCGTGAACACGTCGCTCTTGCCGCTGAGTTCCTTCCCGAGCACTTGTTCAGGGGACATGTAACCGAGTTTGCCGCGAACTTGGCCGTCCTCGGTCGTCGGCGCGCGGCTTCGAACGGTGGCGATGCCAAAGTCGGTCAGCTTCACGTGCCCCGTGCGACTCAGAAGCATGTTTGCAGGGCTCACGTCGCGATGGACGAACTCCAATGACTCGCCATTCTCGTCGACCGCATGGTGGGCATAGTCGAGCGCTTGGGCCGTTTGGTGGGCGATGTGAAGCGCTACGTCCCAGGGAATCGGTGAATCCGGAGGGGCGGCTCGTAGCAGACGGCTCACGTTCGACCCGTCGACGAGCTCCATGACGAGCACGAGATCGTCGCCCATCGTGCCGAAGTCGAACACCTGAACAATGTTGGGGTGTTCGAGGAGCGCAGCGAGGCGAGCTTCGTCGATAAACATCCACACGAAGTCCGGATCGCTCGAAAACTGCGGAAGAATGCGCTTGAGCGCCACGCGCTTCTGAAAGCCATGCGGACCTTCACGACGCGCAACGAAAACCTCGGCCATCCCCCCCGCCGCCAGGCGACGCTCGATGTGGTACGGCCCGAGCAGCGGCCGTTCTTCGCTCACACATCCCTCCGTTTGTGATCGACCCCTTCATGATAGTCGGCTCGGGCACCTCATGTCAGCTTACCCTAGGTTTCAGCCAGAGCGGAACACTTGGGGCTTCGCTTCGTTCCTGCTTATCATTGAGTTTGCCCACTAGTTACGGGGGAACGATGGGGATTGTTCGCAAAGCATCGCGCTCAAAGAAATCGAAGGATCCGCTTCTCGGGAAGGTCGTTGCCGGTCGATATCGACTGGAATCACTGCTCGGCGAGGGGGGCATGGGTGTCGTTTACCGAGCGCGCCACGTGCTCATCGACCGCGTCGTCGCGCTGAAGCTGATTCGACCCGACCTCCGCGGGGAAACGCATTTGCGCGCATGGATGGTGCGCGAGGCACGCGCTGCCAACCGTGTCGACCACGCACACATCGTCGACATTCACGACGTTGGCGAAACCGAGGATGGCGAGCTCTACCTGGTGATGGAGTACCTCATCGGTGATTCGCTTTCGTCTCAGATCGCAAAAGGACCGATGCCAGTCGCGCGCGCAGTCGACATCTTGGAACAGATGACTGCAGCACTTGCGCGTGCGCACGACCTCGGTGTCGTCCATCGTGACCTCAAGAGTGACAACATCATGGTCACCGCGCGCGGTGGCCGAAAAGACTTCGTGAAAATTTTGGATTTCGGTCTCGCCGCGCTCACGCGGGACCCGCGCCTCGCTCCGAAGGGCGCGGTGTTCGGAACTCCGGAGTACATGTCGCCGGAGCAAGCGCGAGGCGAAGATGCGGTCTCGTCGAGCGATCTCTACGCACTCGGAGTTCTGTTCTTCGAGATGCTGACTGGGCGCCTCCCATTCCGTTCGGGCGATCGCGACGAGCTACTCGACATGCAGCGAACGGCGAACCCGCCAAAGCCGAGCAAGTACCGAGCGGACATTCCGGAGCACGCCGAGAAAATCATCTTGAAGCTGCTCGAGAAGAAGCCCGAAGACCGCTTCCGTGACGGGCACCATCTCAAAGAAGAGCTCAAAGCGATGCAGCGCACCCTTCCCTCGCGGGAATGGGATCAACCGACGGACGTGGCTCCCGTCGCACCACCGCCACCGCCACCGGCTCAGACGCCAGGCGTCGTCGAGTGGAGCCGGACTGCGGCGAACTTCCTGCGAGCCGTCGCGCGAGCCTACCCTGACGGAAACGCACCAACCGAAGTGCAAGGCGCGTCGGACCAGATCTGGGAGCTCGCGTCACGGGCATCCAGGCTCGAGGGCGAGCTCGAAAGCCATTCCAAGAAGCTCGAGACAATCGAGAAGCGCGGCCGGGCGCTGCGCGCTGAAATCGGACGTAAGGTCGAAGACCTCGCAGGAGAGGAATCGCGCGCCCTGCGTAATGCATCGTCGGAGCGCGACTCGCTGAGTCAGTTGATTCTCAAGCTCAAGCGCGCCAAGCGCGCGCGCGAAGCGGCCGAGGCCGAAGTGAAGTTGGCGGGCAGCAACGTTGAACGCATTCGGCGCGGATACGAAGCGCTGGGCGTGGCTCGCGCTCAGTGCGACGTTTTCACGGAGGTGGCGCGCGACTACGAGCGTCGCGCACGCTCGAAGGAAGAGACCGCATCGGAGCGCCGCAAGCAGATCGAGGATCTTCGCGCTCAGTTGAAGCGATACAGCGAGGCCCTCGAACATGACCTTCAAACCGGCCGCGAGCGAATTGCTAGCCGCGTGGGAGAAGCACTCGACTATGAGAATGCCTTTGGCACCGCCTCGAGCCTCCTGCTCGACCACCTTCGCGACAAGCCAGAGTGCCGAGAGCTCCTCGAAGACATCGACAAGGCCCGTAACGGCAGGGATCCAAATGACAAACCATCAGAGCTGCAAGAGCTGATGGAAAAACACGTCGCCACGCGCTAGGTCGTAGAAGAACCGTACCCCGGTTCGCCAGGCAGTCGCGAGCTCCTAGTAGCCGAGGTCGGACTCGAACCGACACGCCCTCGCGGACACCGGATTTTGAATCCGGCGCGTCTGCCAATTCCGCCACTCGGCCGGAGCGGCGGGTCTTATAGCAGGCCCGCGCAAACGTGCATTCCCCGCGGCAGGGGACGCATCCCCGTAGGCGCCGCGCCGCGTCGACTTTAGGGGGCGCTTTCGCTAGGCTCCGCGCAGATCTGGAAGGGGCTCGATTTATGGCAAGGACCGCTATTCTGGGGTTGGGGCATTACGTGCCCTCGAAGGTCGTCACCAACGACGACCTCGCGAAGATGTTCGATACGAGCGACGAGTGGATTCAGCAGCGTACCGGCATCCAAGAGCGCCGATACATCGAAGAAAGCGGCATCGGTGCGAGTGATCTCGCGGTGCCAGCCGTGAAGATGGCGTGCGAAAACTCTGGCATCGACGTGTCGGAAATCGACGCGATCATCTTCGCGACCCTCTCACCCGACTTCAATTTCCCCGGCAGCGGCTGTTTCCTGGGCGACAAGCTCGGCCTCGGCGGCGTGCCGGCACTCGACGTGCGCAATCAGTGCAGTGGTTTTCTCTACGGCCTGCAAATCGCTGACGCCTGGATTCGCTGCGGCATGTACAAACGCGTCGCATTGGTCGGCGCCGAGGTTCACTCGACCGCCCTCGACTTCAGTGACGAAGGCCGCGACGTGACGGTTCTGTTCGGCGACGGCGCCGCCTGCGCGATCCTTGGGCCGACCGAGGATGAGAACCGAGGCCTCATCGACGTCGAAGTTCACGCGGACGGAAGCGGCGCGAAGGAGCTTTGGCTCGAAGCGCCAGCAAGCGCCTACATGCCTCGCCTCACGCACGAAATGATCGACAACAAGACGGTGCATCCGGCGATGAACGGGCGCAATGTGTTCCGATGGGCCACTGCGAAAATGCCTGAAGTCAGTCTCTCTGTGTTGGAACGCAACGGCGTGTCGATCGACGAGTTGGACCTTATGGTTCCGCATCAGGCCAACAAGCGAATCAACGAGTTCGTTTCGCAGAAGCTCAAAATCGCACCTGAGAAGGTCGTCCACAACATCCAGAAGTACGGGAACACCACTGCGGCTTCAATTCCGCTCGCGCTGAGCGAAGCGGTGCAGGAAGGGCGCGCCAAGAAGGGTGACCTGATTCTCATGCCTGCGTTTGGTGCCGGTTTTACGTGGGGCGCCGCACTTCTGCGGCTCTAGCGCCTTGTCGACCAAGGCCGATCGCGTCGCCGTCGTCCTGAATGGCAACGCCAGGCAGGTGACGGACGAGCTCGTCGAAAGCTTCGACCAACTGGTCGGGAGCGGTGATCTGTTCCTGTCGCGGAGCCTTGACGAGGCACGGGGAATCGCGCTCGAAATCGTCGAATCCGGCTATCCAGTGGTGCTGACGGGAGGCGGCGACGGGACGTTCGTGCAAATGGTCACCTCGATTACCAAAGAGGCGCGCAGCCGCAATCAGGAGCCGCCCAGCTTCGGTCTCCTGAGGCTGGGCACCGGCAACTCGCTCGCTTGGGCGCTTGGCGCTGGGACCTCGCGAAAAGGTGTGTTCGCCGACTTGAGGCGACTGCGTCACGACAGCGCTCATCGGGACGTGCGTCTCATCGAAGCACAGGATCTACTCACCCCCTTTGCAGGCGCTGGCTTCGATGCGCTCGGTCTCAAGCACTTTCACGAAGTTCGCTCCGTCGTTCGCCATCTTCCATGGATCGGGAAGCGGGCGACGGGTGCGGTGTCCTACGCAATCTCGATCCCGATGCTTACGATTCCCGACCTCGCGTTTCGACCCCGAATGGAAGTTCGGATCATCAACCGCGGGGCCGCGGAACGTCTTGACCTCCATGGTCAGCCCCAGGGGCCGCCTATCGAAAAAGGCGAGGTCATCTTCGAAGGCTCTTGCATTGCGGCGCTGGTGTCGACGATTCCGTATTGGGGATTCGGAGTGCGGGTCTTTCCATTTGCCGAGAACCGCCCTCCAAATCGATTCTGCCTCCGAGTCGTCGCGACCAGCCCACTTCACGTTGCTGCACACATGCTCAGCGCATGGAAGGGTACGTATCGGCACGAGAATCTCATCGATGTCTACGCCGAGGACGTCGAGCTCCAGTTCGACGAGCCGACCGCCATTGAAATCGGCGGTGATCCCGCGGGGATGACGCGCTCGATGCGAGCCCGACTCCACCCTGCGCCGGTCAAGCTCATCGACTACTCCGCGCCCTGACCGGCATTGGGAAAAAAAGGGGATTTTTGTTAACTCCCTCTCAATGGAGCTGTAATAATACAGAAATACCAATGGGGGATTGGAAGAACTGGATCAAGTTGGGGGCCGTCTGCGCCACCGCTGTGCTCGTCGCTTTCGGAGCGGCTTCCGCTGAATCGATCGAGGGGTCGGTTCGGGGCAGCAATGCAACCGCGAGCTCGGAATCCGATCAAAAGGACCACTACTGGAAGGTTTGGAACGGCGCGCTGCCCGAAAACCCGGCGACTGACGATCACGGCGATGTGCTCGCGGTCTTGACGGGCAAGTTCACCGGACCCGTAATCGGTTGCAAGTTCGCCTTTCGCGGGGGCGGGCTCAGTCCTTCGACGATCGTTGGGCGCTCTGGCACGACAATTCGCGTCGAGAACCGAGACGCGTTCACGCACGAGCTCTCAGTCGAAGGGCTTGCGGGGTTCACACCGCTCGAAGCCGGTCCCGGCAAGGCTCGGGTGATTCCGGTTCCCGCGGGCGGACCATGGGAGCTCGGTGACCGTATCTACGGGCACGTCGAAGGTTACCTGCATTCGATGCGCGAGCTCGTTGCATGCGCGACCGTCAATGCGTCCGGGAAGTTCAACTTCGAAGACGTTCCGCCCGGTCCCTACTCGTTGAGAATTTTGCGCGGTTCCGAGCAAGTCGCATCGCGTCGTATCACGGTGCCGGCTGGCCGAACGCTCCGGATCGACCCGCTCACCATCAGCAAGAGTCGGAGCGAGTAACCGATGTTGTCGCGCCTTTGGTACCTGATTCTAGCTTTGGCCGTGGGAGGTGCGCTTGCAGGTGCCTTCTTGAACAAGTCCGCCGCGAGCCGAGAAGCAGAATTCCAGCTCGAAGAGCAACTACGCAGGGACCATGTCGAGGCCGAGCTATGGCAGCGCCTCGACGCTCGACTTCGATTGGACGCCTTGGCCTCCATTGCGGTTGATTCCGAGGTTCGCCAAACGCTGCGGAGCTCGAGCGGACACGCCGGAACGCTAGGATCCAGCGCCCAAAAAAGCCTCAGCCAGAAACTCGATTCCCTCAACGCGAAGCTCGAAGAGGGCAAGGGAGACCTGGTCTTCGCGGTCGATGCAGAGGGTGAAGTCGTGGCCACGCTCGACAAGAAAGACGTGGGATCGGTCACGCTCGACAAGATGCCGCTCGTACGAGATGCGCTTCGAGGCTTCATGCGAGACGACGTCTGGGTTTACAACGGTGAGGTCTATCGGATGGCTGCTCGCCCGGTGTTCGACGGCGGCCGATATGTCGGCGCCGTCGTTCATGGGATGGCGATCGAGGACGGGCTCGCAAAACGTCTTGCAGCCAAGCTGCCGAACGCGACAGTGGTATTCTTCTTTCGTGATCGCCTGATCGCGTCTCACGTCGGGGGAGCCAACGCGCCGAGCAGCGCCGAGGTGAAAAGCGGTCTCGAGTCCGCGCTCGCCAAAATGGACAGCGGCGAGGGTTCGGTGGAAGTGGGCGAGCGAACTCGTGCCATCGCGGTGCGCATCCGAGGCGAAGCAGCGCACGCTGGGGTCGGCTACATCATCGGCCGCCGAGGAAGCACCGTGGGACTCGGCGGGCTCTTCGCAAACACCTTCAAAGAAGACGTCGCTTCGCTTCCCTGGCTGATGATCATCGGCATTCCGCTGCTACTCCTCCTTCTGGGCCTGGCTCTTCTCTATGTGGAGCACGACAAGGGGGTCGTGATCCTCCGGAAAACCAGCGAGAGCCTATCCAAAGCCGAGCTCGACAGCCTGCCGGCCGGTCAGCTTCGACGCCATTATCGGAAGATCGCGGAGAACATCAACACGGCCTTGCGCGCCGGCGTCGGCTTCAAAGAAGGGGCCGCCAAGCGCTCTTCGGTCGACCTCGACCACATTTTGAGCTCCACGCGCGACAGCGCGAATGCGGGCTACTTCGGTACGTCGACCGAAGCGCCGACTGCCAAGCAGGTGGCGCTCGAACCAGCGCCATTGAGCACGCCGGGCGCGAAGACACCACAGATGGCGCCGATCCTCACCGCGGATGCGGTTCCTGCCGCGGAGTCGCGTACGCTAGCGGCGACGGCGCGCCCGAATCGTTCACCTTCGTCACGGCCCAAGCGATCGCCGTCATCTTGGCCAAATCGAGCGACCTCTTCGCGGCATGCGGCCGCTGCTACGGTTCGACACGGCGAAGAGCCCATGATGTCAGAGGTCAATGATCCACCGACTCGGCCGAATGCGGTCGTCGACGCGTACTCGGAATACGAGGACGAGGTGGAGCAGTCGACCCAGGTGAAGCACGTGCCCCAGGAGCTCATCCAAGCTTCCGCGCCCGATCTGCAAGGCGAAGACGTCCACTTCCGGGATGTCTACGAGAAGTTCATCGCGACGCAGAAAGAATGCGGCGCTTCGGTGACCGGGCTCACCTTCGACAAGTTCGTACGCAAACTTCATGCCGCACGCGACCAGGTCATGAAACGCCACAACGCCCCTTCTGTGCGCTTCACGGTGTACGTGAAAGATGGGCGCGCGGCGCTCAAAGCGAGCCCGGTCAAGCAATGAGTTGACCGCCGGGAATCCCGGCTCTACCTTCAAGAATAGTCCCTCTGTCGTTGCAGGTGAGGAAGGAGTAGTGAATCCCTGACTAGGTCGATTAGGGTGCTTCAACGTGCGTGGTGTGCGGACCCGGCTAGCGTCATCGGGGGGCCTAAAGCGTACGATATCCGCTCCCACCTACT
>JBARTN010000202.1:0-2167 GCA_049645265.1 Polyangiales bacterium | reverse complement strand
GGTGAGGTTCCTGGTGAGCTCGTAGCCGATGTCCCCGATACCAACGATAATGACTCTCATCGCAACCTCGTGCGTATTCTCCAGCTACCTGGACACCAGCTGACCTTACAGAGTCGGGCTTTGTCTCGGTCGATGCCCGTTTAGATTGACGCGCTCGAGGACATCGCCCTTCGTCGGGTCGATGGCCAGGATGAGTTTCGCCATCGCCGCCGCTCGAGCCATGAAGCCCTTGGTCGCGTAGAGGTCGACGGTGCGTTCATAGGCCCGCACCGCGTCGGCTTTGCGTCCCATCCGCTGCAAGAGATCGCCTCTGCGATGGGACCAGCGTGGCTCATCCGGCTTCTGTATCTCGATCAACTCATAGAGATCGAGCGCTTCGTGGAGGCGGTTCGCTTCGAGCGCTTGGCCCAGCTTTGCACGAAGATCCGTCGTCTTGCTCGGTCGTCTCAACATTCAGTTCCCCTACTTGGTTCGTGCAACGTTACTCTGTGTGAAGCAACTCCTGTGCCAGGACACTAGAAGCGCGCTATTCACTGTTTCCGGCTGCGGTGCGCGCAAGTGTTGCGCTAGAGGACGTAAGAGACGCAGGACCTGCGATGGAAGCCTGTGCTCGGCGAGCCCGCCGCCCCGTGCTTTGGTCCGGGTGTTGCGTGGAAGCGGCTGTTTCAGTACGCCAACTGTGTGATATCCTCATACTTCAAAGCGATTGACACCGCGCCCGGGCCCACGCTAGTCAGACGGCGCGATCTCTTGGGTCTCGCGGAGCTCTTTCTCGAGCTCGGTGACCCGAGCTTCGAGCGCTTCGAGCCGTTTCTTTAGCGCAACCAGCTCGCTGTGCAGCGCTGGCCCTTCGTCTTGTTTCTGTTCTGACATGATGCTTCCCTCGTGAGTAGAGTGCCTCAACCGTAGACGTGCGGAATCTCGGCGCGTGCCGCCTCTGGTTCGAGTGCGTCAACGGCCCGAGTTTCATCGAACCAAACGTAAGCATCGAACTGCCAGGGCAGCACGGCTTGAAAGTAGTGGCTTTGGAGCTCGGTCTCCGGTCGATAGATGACGCCGATCGCCCGCTCCAAGCGCGGTGACGCCAGCTCCTCGCGAACCGCGTCACGTGTCGGATAGCGTAGCGCGAGCAGAAACGCGGGCACGCCGCTGTCGTGACAAAGGCGCTCGTAACTGCTGGGGTGTGAGGGTCGAACCTTTTTGATCTCCATCGGGCCGTCCCAATCCGTCGCGGCGGCGACTGTCCCCGCATGGGTTCCAAAGCCGACCGAAAACACGGCATCGCCAAGCTTCTGGCGGCAGAGCTGCCCGATGTTGTGCTCGCCCCGCGCGGCACCCATCTCGGTCGCGCGGGCATCTCCGACGTGCGAGTTGTGAGCCCAAACCACGGCTTTGGCATCCGGCCCTCGAATCTCCAAGAGGCGCTCCAAGGTATCGAACATGTGCTGGTCGCGAAGGTTCCAGGACGCTGGTCCCCCGTAATACATCACGCGATAGTACTCCTCCGCGGCGGCCACCAAGTGAGCGTTCGACGTCGCGTCGAAGAACCGATCGCCATCGGCCGTCGCGTAGTCGAGCCGCCGCTCCAGCAGTTCGCGAAGGACGGCAACGACGGGACGCTCGCATTTCGCGTATCCTCGACTGATCGCGGCGCGTCCGTAGAGAGCCGGGTCGCGCTCCCAGGGGGACAGGCACGCATACCGCTCCCCTGCGATTTTCGCCGCCTTCGGATCGACATCAGTCAAGTAGTGAAGAACCGCATCGAGTGACTTGTACAAGCTGTAGAGATCGAGGCCGTGAAACCCCACGCGTCGCTGGGGGTCTTTGATCAGCTCATTGTGTGACTTCAGCCACGCGACCAGCTCGAGAACCTCTCGGTTGCGCCACATCCAAGTCGGGAAACGAGTGAACGGCGGATCCTCGCGAACAGGGAAGTCCAGCCCGCGAACATGGTGATCAACGCGGGCCGCGTCCGGCCAGTCCCCCTCGATGGCAACGATGTTGAACCCACGCCGCATCACGAGCTCGGTCGTGATGCGAGTCCTCATTCGATAGAATTCCGACGTGCCATGGCTGGCCTCGCCGAGAAGCACGACGCGCGCCTCACCGATCTGCTCGAGCAACGGACCGAGCTCGGCTTCACCGATGTCGGCGATCGGTTGGCAGG
>JBARTN010000201.1:0-32730 GCA_049645265.1 Polyangiales bacterium | reverse complement strand
GGATTCGATCGCTTCGGGCTCTCACGGAAGTCCCTCGTTCGCGCGTATTCGCCGATGGCCTACATCTACCGTCACTACCTCAAGGTGACGGCGTTCGGTCTCGAAAACGTTCCAGCGACGGGGCGAGGACTCATCATCCCCAATCACTCGGGCGGTCTAGGCGCCGACGCTGCGATGATTTTCACATCGCTGATACTCAACGACGAGGCGCCTCGGCTCGGCCAAGGCATGGCCGAGTACTTCCTGATGCGCTCGCCGTTTGCGCGACCCGCGTTGCGCAAGTTGGGCCACCTGACCGGCCTGCCCGAGCATGGCGAGCTACTGCTCAACGATGGGCGCTTGGTGCTCGTGTTTCCTGAAGGCGCCCGCGGCGCCGGGAAACTCTACAAAGACCGCTACAAGCTCGTGCGCTTCGGCACGGGGTTCATGCGGCTTGCCCTCAAGACCGGCACGCCCGTCATCCCCTGCGCGTTCATCGGCGGAGAGGAGTCGTTTCCGCAGCTCTTTCACATCAAGTGGCTCGCAAAGCTGCTCAACGGCCCGTTCGTGCCGGTCGCGCCTCAGCTCATTCTCTTTCCCTTGCCGGTAGCCTGCCAGGTGTACTACGGGCCTCCGATGCACTTCGAAGGGGACGGCTCGGAGCCCGATCACGTCATTCAGGAATATGTCGAAGAGCTTCGCCATGCGATGGAGCGGCTGATCAGCACGGGGCTCGACGCCCGCCCGCGGGCCTTCATGTTCGAGCGCATGCCGGATTCGGACCGGGAGCAGAGGCGATGAAGATATTGATCACCGGAATCAGCGGCACCTTGGCGCGCGGCGTTGCATACCGATTGGTCCGGCGCGGGTACGAGGTCGTCGGCATCGATCGGCGTCCATGGCCCGACGTGCCCGAGGGTGTCGAAATGCACCAGGCCGACATTCGCAAGCGCCCGGCCGAGGACGTGTTCCGCATCTCGCGGCCCGATGCGCTCATTCACATGGCGACGGTGACTCACTTCACGACTTCGACAGAGGAGCGCTACCGAATCAACCTCGGCGGTACCCGAAAGCTGTTCGAGTACTGTCACGAGTACGGCGTGAAGCAGGCGGTGTTTGTCGGCCGCCATACCGTTTACGGCGCCACCCCGGACTCACCGCTCTACCACACCGAAGACGAGCCCCCGCTCGCAGGCGCGGCCTTCAAAGAGCTTGCGGACCTGGTCGCCGCGGACCTCTACGCAGGAAGCGCGCTCTGGCGATGGCCTGAGCTCAATACGGCGGTCCTTCGGCTTTGCTATTTCCTCGGTCCAAGCCGAGGCGGCACCCTCGCCGGCTTCCTCTCGAAGAGCCGCGTCCCCATGGTGATGGGCTTCGATCCGCTCTACCAACTCATGCACGAGTGGGACGCCGAAGAAGCGATCACATTGGCGGTCGAAAAAAAGCTGCGCGGCGTGTTCAACGTCGCGGGCCCTTCACCGGTGCCTCTGTCGGTCGTCTGTTCGGCCACCGGCAAGCGGGCAGTGCCGATCCCCGAGCCGCTCTACTCGAGCGTCCTCGGCCGCTTCGGCTTCCCGTACCTCCCCGACGACGCAGTCGCCCACGTGAAGTACCCCATCGTCATCGACAACAAGGCGTTCGTCGAAGCCACGGGCTTCGTGCCCCGCTACAGCGCCAAGCAGACGATGGAGGGCTTCCGGTGGAACTGAGGCAAACCTGACTTTCTTCGCAGCGGATCGTCCAGATGCTAATCATTCCACCGATGGAACCTCCCAACGATCCAGCGGGACCCGCGTCCAGCCCCGTCAAACCGAGACCGGTCAAACTCGGTTTCAGCCTGAGCCGGGACCGGGTTGCACTCACCGATCTGCTTTCTCGTGCCTCCGAAGCGTGGTCGAGGGACCTCGGCAGCTGGGTGCTGGCCATGCTTCTGTATTGGCTCATTGGAATGGGCATCCCCTTTGCGTTGAGCTTGATCTGGGGGCTGGTAAGCGCGTTTCAGAAATCCGGCGCGGACACGAGCGCCATGTTCGTCGCAGTGGACGTCATCGTGCAAGTCGTCCTCTTCTTGATCCACTTGGTGATCTCCGGAGTCTTCACGCTCGGGCTTTGGGCGATGGCGATTCGGGGTCTTCACGGAAAGCCAACGACCGTCGGGACCTTGTTTAGCCAACTCTCGAAGATCGGGAAGTACATCGTTCAGACGCTAGCGGTGGCCCTCGGAGCCGCCCTGATCATTCTTCCCATCGTCGTGATTGTCTGGTTGGTCTTCGTCGGCCCGGTCGATCTCGAGACGCCGATGAGCGAGATCATGGATGACGCAGGGAGACCCTTTGCATTGGCGAGCATGCTGCTCCTGCCCCTGTACGTCTACATCGTCACCGGCATCGCCTTCATTCAAGCGGAGCTCGCCTTCAACGACGACGCCGGCCCCATCGAGGCCATCATCTACTCCTGGCGCATCGCGCGCGGCAAACGTTGGCGAATCATCGGTGTCGGTTTGCTTGCAATGCTCATCTTCGTGGGCTCGGCGGCGTTCTGCGGCATCGGTCTGCTGTTTGGCGCGCCCTTGGCGATTCTGCTCTTGGCCGCGCTCTACTTGGGGCTTCGCAACGGCGCGGATGTGCCTCCGGCGAACACCGCTACGACCGTCGGCCGCTAGCACTGGCACGGAGCTTGCTCCTCCCCGGGGTGAAACGGCTTCCCTCTGTGCCAACCTGCGCCCAGCGCCAGAAAAGGATGACAAAAATGTCTCGAATTCAACTTCTCCTTGGTTTTGGACCAGCCCTGCTGTTGGCCCTGATTGCCCAGCCGATGCCCGCCCAAGCCTGTGGCGGGCTTTTTTGTTCCGCCACCGCGCCGGTCAACCAGGCTGCCGAACGCATCATCTTCTCGAAGAACGCGGATCAAACGGTAACGGCCGTCGTTCAGATCCA
This sequence comes from Polyangiales bacterium, assembly GCA_049645265.1. GTDB lineage: Bacteria > Myxococcota_A > Polyangia > Polyangiales > Houyiibacteriaceae > SG8-38. The sequence continues at coordinate 29,815 of JBARTN010000201.1, read as the reverse complement.
GTACCAGGGCCCCTCGGAGGAGTTCGCCTGGGTACTGCCCGTGCCGGGGATTCCAGAGGTGAAGGTGTCGTCGGACTTGGCGTTCGCCCGGCTCCAGCAAGCGAGCAACCCCCAGTACACCTTCACCACCGAAGTCCAAGGCCGATGCAAGCAGGGCGACTCCGCCGCGAGCGGCTCTCCGCCGGGGTCCAATTTCAACGATAGCGGTTCCGGCGGCGCCGGTGGCAACGGCGGGGTCAACGTGCTCGCATCCGGCACGGTTGGTCCGTACGACTACGTGGTGATCGAACCGAAAGCCAGCTCGGAGAAGATCGGCGACGTCGCGGTCGAATGGTTGACCTTGGAAGGGTACGACGTGGTGCCACCGGGCGGAGATCCAGACGACATCGCGAACCTCCTTGGCGAGTATCTCCAAGATGCGATGAACCTGCTCGCGTTCCGGCTCACCAAAGGAAATGACACCGGTACCATTCGCCCCGTCTGGATCACCTACGAGTCGGATCAACCGATGATTCCGATTCGGCCGACCGCTGTCGCCGCAAATGACGACATGGGTGTGATGGTCTGGGTTCTGGGTGAGAGCCGGGCGGTTCCCGTCAACTACAAAGGGCTCGAGCTCAACCAGGCGCTCATCAACTGGCTCAACGGCGCCGGGAACTACAACCAGGTCGTGATCGCGGCGGCGAACGAAGCCGGCGGTCAGGGATTCGTGTCGGAGCGCGCGGGTCCGAGCTCGGACTATGACGACATTCTGATCCTCGAGTTCGAGAGAGCCGATTGGGAGGCGCTCCGGATGAGCGTGGAGGTTCTGTCCGCATCCGAGCTGCTCTCCGAGAGCAGCAACCGATTCATCGGCTGGGATGGCTACCGAGCGCTGGTCGATCGCTTTCTTCCGGACGGAGTCGATGTCGATGAATTCTTGGGATGCCCCTCTTGCAACCCCACCGCCATCGTCGCCTTGGACAAGCAAGCGTTCGTCGACGCCCTAGCGGAAGAAGTCGTCGAGCCGATGATCGCCACGCAGGAGCTCGTGCTTTCGCGCCCCTACGTGACCCGCTTTTATACGACCCTGTCGGCGCCTGAAATGGACCTCGATCCCCTGTTCGACTTCAACCCGGACCTGCCGGACATCTCGAACCTCCACACGGCGCGTCAGGTGATCGAGTGCCATCGAAGCGTCTACATCTGGGAGGCCCCGTCTCGCTTCGAGCTCGAGGATGGCCGCGTCGTGCGCCTCAACCCCGGTGACCCCTGGCCGTTCCTGGTCGGCGATGAAGATGCGCCGCCAGCCAATGCGCTGGTCCTCTCTTTGACGACGAGTGGGCCGGGAACGGTCGTTCAGGACAACTCCGCAGCCATTGATGGGGCCCTTGCGGAGCACAACGCCACCGTGCCCTCTCCGAGTGGATGTGGATGTGGGGTGGTGTCGCCTCGTTCGCACGCGGCAACCTGGGCCAGCCTGGCGTTGTTCGTCCTCCTGAGGAGGCGTCGGCGCCGGCCGGCCTAGGTGCCCAGACCTGGAATCGAACCAGGGACACGAGGATTTTCAGTCCACTGCTCTACCAACTGAGCTATCTGGGCCCGGAAATGAGGCGCGGAGCCTAGCTGCGGACCGGGACCTGTCAAGGGTTTGAGAAAACTTGCAATCCGGTCCGCGTTCACGATTACAATGTCGAGTGGATGGTGTGATCGGGATGGAGAGCCCACAGGATGATCGCGGCAGCGATGCGTTTCGCATTCTGCTGAGCGCGGGTGCGAAAGGTCCGGGGCCCAAGTCCGAGGCGCTGGAGGCACTTTCGCTGCGACCGGTCTGGCTGGCGACCTGGGAGCCGCGCGCCGAGGGGTTCCGCACACTGATCAACGCGGATGGTGAAGAGGCGCTTGCGGTGTTCAGCTCCGAGGCAGAGCTCAAGAGCGCAGCGAAGCAATTCGATTGGCTGGAAAAGGACGGATCGATAGCGACTCACCGCGCAATTGGTGGAGACATCCTGCGCCATGCGTGGACGCGCGAGTATGCCTTCGTCGTGATCGACATCAGCACGGCCCACTCGCTGGAGTACGAGCGCGACGAGCTCAAGTCGATCCTGCGCGAGATGGACAGCACCGGTCCGTTCCGTACGTCGCGACCACCGCCTCCTCCAAGCTCGGAGAAGCCTTCGCAGCCCGCGACCCGCAGCTCGTTCCCTCCGCCCGTCGAGCGGATCTCGACCCTGTACAGCATGGGGCCTGGCCAAGTCGAGAAGGTCGAGGGCTTGAGCGAGCTGCCGACACGGCCGCATGCGATTCCATACGACAGCGAGCCTCCGACCCAGCCGCGCGCAGCGCTGAAGCAAAGCCAAGCGGCGCCCAAGAAAGAGGAAGCGCCGACGACGCAGCGCAAGAGCTCACGCCCGGCGCATAAACCCAAGAGCGAGCCGCCCGGTGCAAACATCGAAGAGGTGCCCGCAGATTCGGCTCAGCTCGGCGAAGGCGGAACCTATGGCGCGGCCAGCGTCCCCCCGACGCCCGGACAGCTGTCCATGCCGGTCACCCCTTCGATGGTAGTCACGTCCAAAGACGCAGATGAAGGCGACTCCGGGCGTGCGTTGAGCTCCAACGCCCCAAGTCTCACCTCCGACGCGCCGACCGCGCCAGCCGCTTACGCCCTACCCTCGCTGGAACCCCAGAAACTGAACTTACCCTCGATCCGACCCGTCCCTCCGCCGCCGCCTGTGGCACCCAAAGCCAAGGCGTCGACGGTACCTCCGGGGGCGCGCACGCAGCCCGACGCGAAGCCACCCACGGTAACCCCCACGCGAATCCCGGCGACTTCGATCGGAGACGGAATCAGGTTGGTCGAGCTGCAGGACGCGCCAAACGACGACTGGCTCAAAGCCATGGCCGATTTCTTGCGTGGCTTTTTCGAGATCGAGTGGGCCTCGTACTGCGAGGTCGCCCGCAAAGGCGGAGGCTCGACTCCGGCCGTCGGCCTACGGATCACCGACAACTACCGGGACAACGTGACGGCAATCATCAAGGAGCTCATCGAGATCGGCCAGAAGCACGAGATGGAAATCGACGTTTTGCTGATCGACGGCCATGACATGCTCCGCAAAGCGCGCGAGCGAGGTTTCGTCTTCTATCCCTGGAAGCCGAAACCGTTTGGCCGTTAGGGGATGGTGTGGGAGCAGCGGAGCGGGACAAACCGCCACCGCAGGCGCCGTGCTAAGACACCGGCGTGCAGCTTGGTGACGCGCTTCCATCCATTCGACAGCCGATCCCCTCGGCCGTCGGTCGATCCTGGGTAGAACGCCTGGCGGCTAGTGAGTGTCCTGCGCTCACGACTCGGCGCAAACGACGCGAAGAGCTCACCGGTGCAAGTCATGATCCGATCGTTTGGGTCGAAGCGCAGGGCGCAAACGTAGTCGATGCCGACGGCAACCGATACGTCGACCTGACCTCGGGATTTGGGGTGGCGTTCGTGGGGCATCGTCATCCCGAGGTCGTCGAAGCCGTCAAGCGGCAGGCGGATCGACTTCTGCACGCACTTGGCGACCTGCACCCGTCCGACGTGAAGATCCAACTGCTCGAAAAGCTCTGTACGCTAGCCCCTTGGCCGCAAGCCCGGGCCATGCTTTCGCTGAGCGGTGCGGATGCAGTCACCGCGGCGCTCAAGACAGCCGTGATGGCGACTGCGAAGACCGGAGTCGTCGCGTTCGACGGCAGCTACCACGGGCTCAACTACGGTCCGCTTGCCGTATCCGGGTTCGCCAAGCGTTTTCGCGAACCGTTTTTGGCACAACTGCAATCGGACGTGCACTTCGCCGCATGGCCCAGCCCCAATCTGAGCGTCGAGGCAGCACTCGGTACGCTCCCCGAAGACTGGAGCCGCATCGGTGCCGTCATCGTCGAGCCCATTCAGGGGCGCGCCGGGGTTCGCCTTCCACCGCCGGGTTTTCTCGAAGCGCTCGGACGGGCATGCAAGAAGAATGGCGCGCTCTTGATCGTCGATGAGATTTTCACCGGCGTCGGCCGCTGTGGCGCCTGGTGGAGGTCGGTCGACGAGGGGGTCACTCCGGATCTGATCTGCGCGGGCAAGGCACTGGGTGGTGGCCTGCCTGTTAGCGCATGCATCGGGAGAGAAGACGTCATGCGTGCCTGGGGTAACCCGGACCGCGAGGCGATTCATACGGGTACCTTCTACGGGGACCCACTGGGTTCCGCAGCTGCGCTCGCCACAATCGAGTTGATCGAACGCGACGAGCTTGCCCAAAGAGCAGTCGATCGAGGCGAGGCGTTCGCTGCGATGCTGCGTGCCGAGCAGCTCGCTTCGGTGATTGAAGTCCGTCATGCCGGGATGATGCTCGGACTGCAGTTGCAGGGGAGCATGCAGGCCTTGCGCATCAGCCGCTCGCTTCTCGAACGCGGCTACCTCGTGCTGCCCGCGGGCGCGGAGGCCGACGTGATTCAACTGGCCCCGCCCGTCACCGTGAACGACGAACAACTAGAAGGCTTCGTGGCGTCGCTGCGAGAAGCGCTAGGGGGCCCGTGAGCCGCCGAAGCGACCTCAAGAGCCGCATCGAAGCGATGGTCGCAAGCTTCGAGAGAGGCGGGGAAGTCGATCCCGCGCTTCGGGATGCGCTGATCGAAGACCTCGCGGCATGGCAAGCGAGCCGCATCCCGGAGTACCGCCGATTGCAACGCCAGGGCGCCTGGCCTCCTGCCCTTCCGACCGATGTCTTTCGGTTTCGACGAATCGCAGCGCACGCGAAAGAAGAGGACGTTCGCGTGTTCTCGAGCTCCGGCACGACCTCGTCCGAGCGAAGTGTCCACGCCTATTGCGACCTGAGCTTGTACGACCTCGCTGCCCGCGCGGCGGCACGGCGAATGCTCTTTCCGGACGTCGGCCAGATCCGTCTGGTCATGCTGGCTCCGCACGAGAACGAAGCGCCGGACTCGTCGCTCGAATACATGTTGACCCGATTTGCGGAATGGTTTGGGACCGAATGCACCTGGGCCTGGCGCCACGGAGAGCTGGACCTCGATCTGCTGACGAACGTGCTCAGCCGCGCAGAGGCCTCCGGCGGTCCGATCGCGTTGCTCGGCACCTCGTTTGCGTTCGTTCATGCCGAGGACGGTCTCGGCCATCGGCGCTTCGAGCTCGCTCTGGGGAGCCGAGTCATGCAAACCGGCGGCTACAAGGGGCGATCTCGCGAAGTGGATTCCGCGGTCCTGCTCCGGGCGATCGGCGATCGGTATGGCATCGCCGCTCCTTGGATCATCAACGAGTTCGGAGCGACCGAGCTCAGCTCGCAGCTGTACGAGACGACGCTGCGCGAAGCGATCGACGGCCCGGCGGGACCTCGGAGGCTTTGGGTACCACCGTGGGTGCGTGCAACGCCGGTGGACCCTGACACCCTCCGGCCGGTCGAAGGAAACGCGGTCGGCATTCTTCGAATCGACGACACCGCCAACTTGGATTCGGTTTGCTGCATTCAAACCGCTGACTTAGCGCAGCGTGTCGACGACGGGGTCGTCGTGCTCGGACGGGCCCCGGGTGCGACACCGCGTGGCTGTTCGCTGGCCGCGGACCAAGCCCTGGGGGCGCGGTGATCGACGACGCCCCTGCGATTCGAGCTCGCGCCACCGCCGTGCTCGACGCAGGCAAAGCCCTGCGCGCGGCGAACACCGCGGAACGGGCACGCTGGCTTGCCGAAGCGGCCATCACTCTGGCGCGGCATGCAAAGCAAGCGGCCCCGCAACTCTCCGAAGCAACTGGAATGAGCGTTCCGATGGTTGATTGGGCGAGTCGCACGACGCTCGACACCATTCGAGAGGACACCCTGCGCGCTCTGGCACGGAAAGCGAGTCCCGAAAGCGAGGAGGCGTCCGCGCCGATCGCGATGCTGGCCGTCGTGCTTGCAGGCAATGTGTTCACCGCTCCGGTGCGAGGCATCGTGGTCCCGCTACTCCTGGGCGTTCCGGTCCTGGTCAAAACCTCTTCGAAGGAGCTCACCTTCCCGGCAATGCTCAGGGATGCTTTGCGCCGAGCCGACGCCAGTCTGGGGGCGGCGATCGACCTCGTGGCTTTCCCGGGAGGCGACGTCGACTGTGAAACCGCCCTCGTCGACTGCGCCGAGGCGGTGTCGGTCTACGGGAGCGACGAAACGGTCGCAGCGATGGCGTCGCGCCTTGGCAGTGCCTCGCTCATCCCTCACGGGCACGGCGTAAGCGTCGCATACTGTGGCGCCGAAGCGACGGGCGATGCACGGCTCAGCGACACCATCGCCGGCCTGTCACTCGACATCTGCGCGTACGACCAACGCGGATGCCTCTCGCCGCAGCTGATCTTCGTCGAGGAAACCAGCGAACGACCGGCCGAGGATTTCGCCGTTCGTCTGGCCGAAGAAGGCCTCGACCCGATGAGTCAGACCTTGCCGAGGGGCCCACTGCCCGCATCGGTCGGTGTCGAGCAGGCACAGTGGCGCGGGGTCGCAGAGGTAGAAGGAACCCTGATTTTTGGGGCAAGCTACGGGCTCGCGATTCGCTCCGCGCAGGCCATTCGCTGGAGCCCCGGCTATCGAAACGTGACGATCGTGCCAGTTCGGACGATCGAGGAGGCCGTTCGCGCGATGGAGCCCATCGGCGCGGGCCTGAAGTGCGTCGGCGTGGACCCCGCATCGATCTCCGAAGTCCGAGCTCGCCTGCGCGAGAGCCGAGCGCTCAGCGCGTATGCGTGCACGCTCGGGTCGATGCAAACGCCCGCCCTCGACGCACCGGCGGACGGCTTGCCCATCTGGCATGGGCTGCTGCGCTCTGGAGGCGCGCCGACTAGACGCCGATGAAAAGTCGTTGCCCGAAGTTGCGTTCGAGCTTGGCGCCGAAGATCTTCGATGCGGCGCCCTCGATGTCATATTCGATGCGCTTGAAATGAAACGAGCGCGTGTCGCTGTCGTACACCGTGTAGCTTGCGCGGTTGTCGTAGTCACGTGGCTGGCCGACGGAGCCGACGCTGACGATGTACTTGATACCGTCCTCGAGGGTGAAATCTTCGGGCGGTAACTCTTGAACGTCGCCGGGTCGAAGTGCGAACACCTTGCAGAGGTGGGAATGCCCGATGAACGTGATGTCGCCGAGCTCATTCAAAATCGGAAGACACTCGGCAGCCTGGTCGGGTGCAAAGATGTACTCGAACTCTTCGAGCCGCACCGGGGAGCCATGGCACAAGTCGACGCCGGTCCCTTCCAGGACGTGCTTGTAGGGAAGCTGCTTGAGCCAGGCCATGTTCTCCGGCGTCAGAGACCGTGCGTGCAGGTCCAGCGCCTGGCGTGCCGCCTCGTAGTAATATGAGTAGTCCATCCGGCCGGCGACCGCGGCGTCGTGGTTTCCGAGAATGGTGACCTCGGCCACGTCTCGCACGATGTCCGCGCACTCGTTCGGGCTCCCGCCATAGCCGACGACGTCGCCCAAGCAGTAGAAGATGTCGATATCCTCGGTGCCATAGGCCTCCATGACGGAGGACATGGCTTCGAGATTCGCGTGTACGTCGCTAAATATGCCGAGCCGCATGATTGGTTGGTGAGTCGTCCCTAACGGTTCATGGTACACGAAAGCCCAGGTGCGGTCGAAGTACCGTGCATCTGGCGAAGCCCCGCCAGAGCCTTGCAATTGGCCTGAATCTGCGTGTCGGAGAGGCCGTGTACGGACGCGGCGGACAGGGTTTGCTCGAAGTTCTGCTCTAGGACGGCCACCATCCGCTGGATTCGTCGACCGATGGCCAGTTCACCGAAGCCGGCTATTGTGGGGCTGCGATGGAAACCAACGACACAGTGAGAGACCTCACCGTGGCCTGCGTGACCTCGGTCAAAAACGCCACAGGAATGGTTCTCGACATGACTCCGGACACGCTCCCGATTCTGGACCACTATGCGGTGCTCCTCGACTCCCCGCGCGACGAGATTGTGTCCTTGCTCGCCCCGATGAGCGGCGCCTACTTCGGCGAGCTCCTCCGCCGTCAATTCGAGGACGGGCACTGGGTCACCGACGCGGACGACTACACAGGCTGGCGCCTGCATTTCGAGCGTTGCTCCCTGGCCTTCAATCCGATCGGCATCGCGCTCGAAGTGTTGCTGGGTCGAGACGTGCCCGACTGGGGCGCCCAACTGAAGACCGCTCCAGAGGATCAGCTTCGGAGCAAAAAGGCGCTCGAGGTGTACGGCGACGTTCGTGATCGCGACTACTACACGTTCACCGTCCGTTTCGAAGCCATCGAGCAGGCATATCTCGGTTTACTGAATAATCCCGAGGGTATGGGCCCGAAGCCTTGACATGAACCGGTGGGCCTCCATATTTGCCCAAGCTCTTGGAAACACACACGTTTTCGAGCCTTCCAAGTGACCGATTCACAAGCACCAGTAGTCGAGCAACCCACTTGCGGCGACTTGCTCACCACCGGAGACATGGCGCGACTCAGTGAGAGCACGCTTCGCACGGTGCGCTTTTATGAGCAGGAAGGCCTGATCGAGCCAGAGCGCCGGAGCGCCTGCGGTCACCGCCTCTTTTCGGGGCGTGAGTTGCTGAAACTGCAACTGGCCCTAGACCTTCGCGAGGCCGGCTTGTCGCTGCAGAACATCAAAGATCTGTTTTGCCTCAAGTCCGACTGTGACTGTCCTGAAGAAGCCAGCCAACGGATGTCCCACGTGTTGACCCAGCAAATCGACACCATGCAACACAAGATTGCAAAGCTCCGGAAGCTGCGAGAGGAGCTAACCGCGATGGTGTCCGTGCTGACAGAGTGCCAGTCCTGCGACCAGGGGAACTTCCCAATCGCCTGCGAAAACTGCGACGTGCTCAGCAGCCCACAGTTGCCCAGGGCGCTGCAGGTGCTCTGGCACGAGTCCTAAAAGAGGCTCCGATGGATTGGCAACCGAGCACTCCGTTATCGGCTGAGGAGCTGGCCAGGCTGCCGGTGTTTCCTCTGCCGCGCGTCGTCTTCTTTCCCGGAACTGCACTGCCGCTCCATCTGTTCGAGCCACGCTACACCGAGATGATCGAGGACTGCCTCGAAAGCGGCTGCACGGCGATGGCCGTTGCGTTGCTCGCGCCGGGTTGGGAGGATCACTACGACGAGAGCCCAGCGATCCACGAAGTTGCTGGCGCGGGCCGCATCGTCGCACACCAGGCCCGGGCCGACGGCACTCACGACGTGATTCTGCACGGCCTCAACCGGGTTCGGCTCTACGAGCTTCCAAACCAAGATCATGCCTATCGCTGCGCCCGTGCAGTTCCGATCGAGGATTCAGGCAGGGCAACGTCTTCGGACGTGCTTGCCATGATGGCCTGCGCAACGCGGGTTGCGGCCAAGGTTCGAGAGAGGCAGCCGGATTTCGCCCTGCAGGTCTCAGCCGAGCTGACCCCGGCACGCGCCGCGGATGTGGTTGCTGATCAGCTCGTCGTGAGTCCAGAGGAGCGTCAGCGAATACTCGAGAGCAGTGACGTAAATGAGCGGGTGAACCTCGTCACCGAGTCGGTCGCTTCTCTACTTGCGCAGCTATCCGATGCACATGTGCCATCCTAGCTCGGATGGAACCAATCCCCTGCCTGTGGTACCGAGCGTTCTCACCATGAGTGAACCCAGCGAACACGAACCCACCGTCGAGCGGTATGCCGAGGCAGAGATGCCCACGCGCTTCGGGCCGTTCCGCGTGGTCGTCTATCGCGAGCGCGACGGGGACAAGGAACACCTGGCCGTGATTGCCGGCGAGGTCGAGGGCGCAGAAGACCTGCTGATTCGAGTCCATAGCGAGTGCCTGACCGGAGAAGCGCTTCACTCCCTTCGCTGCGACTGCCGTGATCAGCTCGACTTGGCACTGGAACGCATTCAGACCGCCAGCAACGGGGCAGTCCTCTACCTTCGGCAAGAGGGGCGCGGCATCGGCCTCGGCAACAAGATTCGCGCCTATGCCAAACAAGACGAAGGCCTCGACACCGTGGATGCGAACCTGGCGCTCGGCTTCGAGGACGACCAGCGCGGCTACCAAGTAGCTGCCGACATGCTCCGCGACCTCGGCGTTCGTTCCGTCGCCTTGATGACGAACAACCCTCGCAAGGTAGAGGGACTCAAAAGCGACGGCATTCGCGTGACGCGCCGCGAGCCCCACGAAGTCGAGAGCCACGAGCACAACCGGGACTACCTCAAGACCAAACAAGACCGCCTCGGCCACCTGGGCACCAACGGCGAAGACTAAGCCCCCGTAAAGCCGACGCGCAGGATCGACTTTACGGGGTGGCACCGACGCGGCGACTGCCGTACCCTCGCCGCGTGACCAAAACGCAACGCCGTAAGCTGTTCATCTTCATTTTGGCTCTTTGCCTGCTTGCTGCCTGCAGCAAGACGACGACCAACATCTCCCAAAGCTATCGCAACCCAGGCTACGAACAGACGGTCTTCAAAAAGCTGTTCGTCATCGGGGTGGCTCAAGACCAGGAGAGCCGCCAGGCCTTCGAGGATGCATTCGCCAATGCGATCACTTCTCGAGGGGGTTCGGCCGAGGCGAGTTGGGGCCACTTGCCGAAGAGCGAGCAACTCACCGAAGACGAGATCCGAAGCGCGGTCCAAGCTGGCGGCTTTGATGGCGTGCTCATCGCGCGCTTGCTCGCCGTCGATAAGGAGCAGGAGTACACGCCGGCGTCGACCTACAACAACCCGCAAACGAGGTACTACGCCGGAGGGGGCGGTTTGTATGGATACGGATTTTACGGCTTCTACGGCACCACCTTCGCGAAGGTGCACGAGCCGGGCTATTTCGAAACCAGCACGACGATCCGAGTGGAAACCAACCTCTATTCATTGGCCACCGATGGTCTGGTCTGGACAGGCCAATCGAACACCGTGGACCCAACGTCGATTTCCGACGCCCGCGCATCGATGACCGCAGCGGTCGCGCAGAAGCTCAAAGAAGAGAAGCTAATTCCCTAAGCGATGGAGCTTGGATCTCAACAGACCGCGTCCAAGCATCCAACGACGGTCAGCTCCAAGACCGGTACCCCGTCGTGAAGCACTTTGGCACGGCCCTGGCACTGCACGAAGATAGTTTCTCGTCGGTGCCTCGGGTGAGAACAGCTCCACACACGGAATCAACGCCATCATTCCCGCGATTCCGAGCCCGCCCGTCAGCAATACCGGAGCCGCCTATCTGTTCCAGTTGGTCGATGACGCCTGGGTCGAGACGTACAACATCAAGCTGCCAGATGCCCACCTCTTCGGCCGACGCGTCGCCCTCGACGAGAATCACCTATGGATTAGCGGAATGCGCGAGCTCTACCTCTGGAAGCGCATCCCCCGCTAGCCAGTGGTGACGCCGCCCAGTTGAGACGACACTCAAAGCCGAAAAGCTGATTTCGTAGCGTACCGCGCAAGCCGCCACACCCGGATGTCAGTTCTCCGACTTCTGCCTCATCAGCTCCGCCTGACGATGGCTTCGAAGTGACGTGAAGAGGCCGTTGAGCTCGCCCTGCATCACCTGGTCGAGGTTGTGTAGCGTCAGTTGAATGCGGTGGTCGGTGATTCGGTTTTGCGGATAATTGTAGGTTCGGATCTTTTCCGAGCGTTCGCCCGAGCCGACCATGCTGCGCCGTTCCGAGGTGATCGCGCTGGCCTGGGCTTCGCGCTCGATCTCGAGAAGCTTGGCCGACAGAATTTGTAGCGCCTTGGCCTTGTTCTGATGCTGTGAGCGCTGCTGCTCGGAGCGCACCATGATGCCGCTGGGAATGTGCTTGATCTGCACGGCGGAGAGCGTCCGGTTTACGTGCTGGCCGCCGGGACCGCCTGCAGCGGTTGCGCTGATTTCGAGGTCTTTCGGGTCGATTTTGACCTCGTCGACGTTATCGACTTCGGGTAGAACCGCGACCGTCGCTGTCGAGGTGTGGATTCGCCCCTGCGACTCGGTCGCCGGAATTCGCTGAACCCGGTGCACGCCTCCTTCGAATCGAAGGCGCGAGTAGACACTGTCGCCGGAGACCGTGGCGATGACTTCCTTGAGACCGCCGGCGGAGGCCTCACTCATGGACATGACCTCGACCTTCCAGCCTTGTGTTTCCGCGTATCGCGAATACATGCGGAACAGGTCCGCCGCGAAGAGAGCCGCCTCCTCCCCACCGGTGCCACTGCGAATTTCGAGGATGGTGTCGCGTGCGTCGTTCGGATCCGTGGGCAGCAGCAGGATGTTGATCGCCGCTTCGAGCTGCCCGCGTTCCTCTTCGAGCGCGGGAATCTCGTCAGCCGCGAGCTCGCGAAGATCGGAATCGGAAAGCGCTTCTTTGTGACCCGTGAGGTCCTCAGCGACTTGGCAGTAACGCCGGTAGGCCTCGACGACTTCCTGGAGCTCTGCCCTCTCCTTGGTGAGCCCAGTGTACCGCTTGGCGTCGGACACCACGTTGGGCTGACAGAGCAGCTCTTCGATCTCTCTGTAGCGAGCCGATAGCGACTCGAGCTTGTCTGTAGGAAGCATGTTTAGACAGCGCGGGACGCGCCCAAGGAGCGGTCCCCGCTCAATACTTCCCTGAAGCGGGCGAAACTCGCAAAGACAATCGGCTCTTCACCGTGCGGCACCGCGTCCTGGATACGGTCGCGCCAGGCGGCAGTTTCCATGGCGGCGATGGCGATTTCGACTTGGTCGTCGTCCGGTTGCCGGGTGGTGATCTTTTGAAACAGAAAGCCGGGATAGAGCACCACCCGCCGCCAACCGGTCGTGCAAAACCGCGCACTGAGCCGCTGGAACTCGTACGAGATGGCAGCGATGATGGGCAGAAGCCCGATGCGGATGAGCAGCAGCGCGACCTGACCGAGCCAGCCTTCGACGTCGGGCATGAGCAGCGGCGCGGCAAGCGAGCCGAGAATGATCGACACGACGATGACGACGACCAGGAATGTTGTGCCGCAGCGTGGATGCAGCGTGGTTTGCGCCTGCACGTTCTCGATGGTCAGCGGCAGGTTCTTCTCGTACGCGTGGATCGTCTTGTGTTCCGCCCCGTGGTACTGAAAGAGACGCCGCACGTCGGGGATTCGACTGATCGCGAACAGGTAACCGATGAAAATCAGAAGCTTGAACCCGCCGATCAGAACGTGAAACGCCGTGTCGGTGAGGCCCAGGTCCCAGCCTGCCCCCTGCGCGGTCAAGCTCGCGAGAAATTGGGGCAGGGCAACGAAGAGCCCGAGCGCGAGCACCGTCGAAATGATCACCGCCAGTCGCCCCGAGCCCTCGTCTTGCGCGAGCTCCTCCTCGGTCATTTGCTGCTCCGCCGAGAACTGAAGCGCCGAGAACCCCATCGTCATCGACTCGACCAGCATCGCCACGCCGCGAAAGCCCGGAAGCTTCCACAGCTTCTTCGACCAAGTGGATCGGTACGGTCCTTCGCGAAGCGCAATCGTTCCGTCGGGCCGGCGAACCGCCACCGTCAGACACGCAGGAGCGCGCATCATCACGCCTTCGATGACCGCCTGCCCACCGATGTAGGGTTGGGCCATGGTGGCCAGTATGGTGCCCTTGCGGGGCAAGACCGCCTAGTTGTCGGCGGGCGCTTCGGGCGCCGCCTCGGCCTTGTTTTTGTCGGCTTTCGCGTACTTCTTGCGGAAGCGCTCGACGCGACCTGCTGTGTCCACCAGCTTCTGCTTGCCCGTGTAGAACGGGTGGCATTCCGAACAGATGTCCACCTGATCGATGCTCTTGGTCGAGCGCATCTGGAACGAGGCGCCGCAAGCGCAATGCACGGTGAGCGTGTTGTATTCAGGATGGATGTCGGGTTTCATTGCTGTCGTGCTCCGTCGCTAAGCAAGGCCGGCGTATGTAGCCTAGGTGACCTCGGACGGCAAATCATCGGGCCGAACGGCTTCAAACGCAAGGCTGGCCGCCGAATAGCTTCATCATATCAATCGGTTATGTACTTCTTGCTCTTGGTCGCGACGGGCTCTGTTTCCGAGACGCTTTCCCCCTGGGCGACCTGTACCCGGACACGTGGGCCCGGCGCATCGACGATCTCCCGAAAGACGTAGTGGATTTCCCCCTCGTCGGTCACCCGCATCGAAACGCGCACTTCGTCCACGAGCCTGTCTAGAAGCACTTCGGCTTCTGAGCTCATGACGCTCAGGCCATTGGCTACGTCGGTGACGCGCAAGGTGCCGCCCTGTTTCTCCGCCAAGGCAAAGAGGCGCTGCTCCGAAATCGTGCCTGCGAGCCGCTTCGCGCGCTCGTTGAAGCGACGGCTCTCCCAAAGACCCAAGCCGCCGGTTGCAACACCCCCGCCGGCGATCACCGCGGCGACCGCGAGACCTGCACCGGTGCCAGTCGCAGCGGCGACGAGTCCGCCCACGAGCAGCCCGGCACCCAAGGCCGCCACTCCGACGATGTAAAAGCCGATGGACCAGCCTCTCGCGATTCGGGCTTTGGCATGGATGCTCTGTAATCGTCGGCTCATGTTGGACCATAGCTCTAGCGCCGACCACCCCCAGGGTTCAAGCCTCCAGTCTTCTCGCGCCTAGCGGCGAGCCATTTGCCAAGTTAAGTTGCGCTGGTGACGATGAAATCGATGGCGACCCCAGGCCTCGTCCTTGCGACATCGCTCGCGGCCGCGACGATCTTCGTGACCGGTTGCGCGACCACCGCACCCCAAAGGAACACGACGGGGGAAACGACGTCCGTTCCGCCAAGGCCGGCTTCCCAGGCTTCCGTGGCCCCGAAGCTCGTGGTGTTGATCGTGATCGATCAGCTCTGCTCCTGGGTCCTCGACCAACAACTGCTGCTCCTTCCGAGCGACAGTGTGATTCGCCGCGCCTATGAAGATGGCGCGGCTCACACGGCCGAGTTCCCGTATGCGTCCACCCAGACGGCGCCCGGGCACGCGTCGCTCACGACCGGTGTTCCGCCCTCGGTACATGGGATCGTCGCAAACGCCGTGTACGACCCGGAGCTCGGATCGCGTCGTACGGTCGACGACAGAACACACGCGGTTATCGGGAACCCGGACCGGTACATGAGCCCCACGCAACTTCGCGCGGAAACCGTTGCGGACATCTTGCACCGCGAGAGCGATGCCAGGGCGCAGATCGTGGGCATCTCGATCAAGGGCCGCTCGGCGGCGCTACCGGTTGGCAAGACGCCCAACATCGCGGTCTTCTACGACTCCGTCGCACGGTCGATGACGACGTCGACCTATTACGCGCCAAAGAAATCGCTCCCGGAGTGGCTGCGCGATTTCAACAAAGCGAACCCGGTCGAGCCACTGCTCCAGACCTGGGAGCCGGTCGATCCAAACCGGCTCGAGTCGCAGCTCGGCCCCGACGCGTCGCCCGGAGAGATGTACCCGACGTTCCCGCACGATCCGCGGCAGGCGCCGGACCCCTGGTACGCCTTTGCAGGGACCCCCGACTCGAGTGAATACCTGATCGCGGCGGCCTATGCGGCGGTGAAGGCCCATCAAATGGGCATCGACGACGTGCCGGATTTCCTCGCGCTGGGAATCTCGGGCACCGATATCGTCGGGCACATTTGGGGTCCACAGTCCTGGGAGTACGCGGACAACTTGCAGCGAATCGACCGCGCGCTCACTCGCTTCGTGAACCTCCTCCAGGCTCGGGGGCCGGTTGCATTCGTGCTCACCGCCGACCACGGGGTTGCCGAGTTGCCGGAGCGGGCGCGGGCGGAAGGCAGGGCAGGTGGACGCCTTCAAGGAAACGCGCTGAAGGAAGCCGCCGAGCAGGCCGCCGACTCAGCCTTGGGCGAAGGCGACTGGATCGCCGGTTATGTTGCCCCGTTGTTCACCTACGCCGCCGACGGCAAGGCGCGACACGAAGAGCTCACCAAAGTACTGCGCAAAGCCATGCCTAAAGTCGAAGGCATCCAGGCGGTCTACGGCACGCGAAGCCCCGCCGAGCTGCGGGCGAGCGGGAAGAACATCGAGCGACTGATCGGCGCGTCTCTCCCGGACGACCCACCGGGTGATCTCTACCTCGTCACCGAGCCGGGTTGGTTCGACGGGCTTTCTGAGCTCGGCGGCACGAACCACGGAAGCCCCTGGGACTACGACCGCCGCGTGCCCGTCCTGATGTGGGGCACGGCCATCGAGCGCCGCACGAGCGAGGAAACACAAGACGTGCTGCGAGTCGCCACGACGCTCGCGGCGCTGCTGAACGTACCCGCTCCCGCCGGAGCCCCGAGCGAGCCGCTTCCGGGTGTCATGCGACTCCCTGATTGAGTATGCTCCGCGCATGAAGCTCGCAATCGTGTTCGGAAAACTCGTCGTGCTGGCCGGATGGGCCTGGGGTGTTCTTTCGTTCCTCGCACCGGCGTCCGTGCCGCAGGCAGGAATCGGCCAAGCGCTCTTCTTGGGTCTCTTGGCGGTGCACGCTGCGGAAGCCTTTGCATTCGCAAAGAGCCTCGCGGCTGAGGCTGGTGGCTCGACCGGCAGCCATGTCGGAAAGCTCCTGGTTTTCGGCTACTTCCACGTCTTGGGCGTGCGGTACGGTTGAGGTTTGCGGCGCCGAGCCGATGGGCAATAACTGAGCGATGGGCCAGAAGCGAATTCACCTCGTCGTCCACGGTCGCGTCCAGGGCGTGTACTTTCGGGCCACCGCGCAGCGTGAAGCGAGGCAACACGGCTTGAGTGGCTGGGTGAAAAACCGCAGCGATGGCTCTGTCGAGATCGTTGCCGAGGGCGAAGAGGATGACGTCAAGGACTTCTTGTCCTGGTCGCACGCAGGCCCTTCGACGGCGAGAGTCGACGCGGTCGACGTCCGCTGGCGAAGCTACACGGGCGAGTACACCGACTTCCGAATCACCCGCTGACGAGCGGGCGATTGGCGGAGCGTCCACCGAGCGCAGACGGCGCCGTCGAAATCGGGGGCGCGCTCTTAGGCCGATAGATGATGCCTTGGGGCACATCTTCGTAATCGATCTTCGGGCTCCGATAGGTGCCGACGAGGCGATCCCAGAACGTGAAATACTGACCGAGGTTGAAGTCGCTATACCAGTGATGGAGCGTGTGGTGGTCCGTGTAGTTCAGCCAGGGCCAGCGGAAAAAGCTCACGCGATCGTGAATGCAAACCGCCCAGAGCGTCACGAAGGTCACCGAAGCAACATAGACACCCGCGTGAAGCGGAAAGAAGAACGCCGCGATGTGGTGTGGAACCGCCTGCAGAAACGAATCCATCGGATTGAAGGACAACGCGGAATAGGGTTGCGGCACCCTGTACTTGTGGTGGCGCCCGTGAACGTACTTCCATAGCCATGGGACGCGGTGAAACGCGTAGTGCGTCCAGTAAATCAGCGTCTCCGTGAAGACCAGCAGCAGAATGACCTGCGCGAACATCCAACCCCAGCCGTGGTCGCTGACGTCGTAGTACATTTTCGAGTAGTTCTTCGCGATCAGCAGGTGGATCGGAAGCATCAGGACGCCGTTGCCGATGATCCCGATGACCACCCACTTGATGGCGGACTTCATCTCTTTCGGATCGAGCTCGTAGTCCGGGTGAAAGCGCGCCTTGAACTTCTTGAAGTAGAGGTAGTACGCCAGCGACGCTATCGTGAAGAAGTAGAGCATCCCGCCGCCGGCGAAGACGAGAAACATCACGGCTGGCGTGTCCGGCAGACCTAGTAAACGTGCGATCACAGACGCGTTAATATCGGCTTCGCGGGCCTTGTAAAGAGATCGGCAGCTTCAGCGAAAGCTCGAATGTCCCCCAAAAACGAGGCTTTTTCGTGCTCGCGGCCAACTACGGAACCGTTCGCCCCGATTCCAAAACCGTTCACCCCGCGCTGAGCACCGCTCGGCCGGTTTTTCGGTCCGGACACAAGGATGGGCCTACATTGCCGGACGAGAGAGGGTCCCCCGAGCCTTCCGTAGGAGAGCAACCGTGGTCGAGAACTACCGTTTCCCAGGCATTCCTGTTGGTTGGTATACGGTCGCCACCTCGAAAGAGGTTTGCGCGGGCCAGATTCTGCCGGTGAAGTACTTTGGCGAGGAGCTGATCCTCTACCGGACCGAGTCCGGCGAGGCTCGGCTTACCGGTGCCTACTGCCCGCACCTGGGCGCGCACCTTGGCGCAGGCACGGTAGACGGCGAGAACCTCCGATGCGCATTTCACGGCTTCGAATTCGGCGGTGACGGCCGCTGCGTGAAGACCGCCTACGGCAAGGGAGTTCCTCGCAAGGCCAAGCTCGCCACCTGGCCGGTCCGCGAGCACAACGGCTACATTTTCGCCTGGTACCACCCCGAAGGGAAGCAACCCGATTGGGAAGTCCCGGTCTTGCCGGGCCCCGCCGAGGGATGGACGGCCTTCAGCACCCGGACGATGGAGCTGAACAGCCACCCTCAGGAGACGAGTGAGAACAGCGTCGACATCGGGCACTTCGTCCAAGTTCACGGCTTCGGCGGCGCCTGGACGGAAGGGGACCTCGAGGTCGACGGCCATCTGTTGAAGGGCGCCTACGGAATTCAGTATCCACTCGGCAGTAAGATCCGCTTCGTCGCCAAGTTCCGCGTCGAGGTTCACGGGCTTGGATACTCCCTCGTCCGCGTGAATATCGAACGCTTCGGCATCGAGATCCATCTGCTGGTCATGTCGAGCCCCGTCGACCACGGCAAGATTATCCTGCGTACCGCATCGTCGGTGAAGCAGATTGGAGTACGACCATTGGCACATATCGTCCGCAGCGCAGCCACCTGGGGCCTCAATCGAGAGGTCGGCCAGGACGCTCCAATCTGGGAAACCAAACGCTACGTCGAAAAGCCCATCCTCGCCGAAGGCGACGGACCGATCGGCGAATACCGACGGTACTGCAAGCAGTTTTACGTCCAGGAAACGGCGAAGCCCACCCAGCTACCCGTCGTCGCAGCTTGAGCGAGGGCCCGGACCCGAACGCGATCCCGGACCCGTGCCCGGACCCGAACGCGATCCCGATCTCGATCTCGATCTCGATCTCGATCCCGATCCCGATCCCGGATGCAAACGCGATCCCGAACGCGAACGCGAACGCGAACGCGAACGCGAACGCGAACGCGAATGCCAACATGAAATGGGAAAGGCTCTCCTCTGTGCTCCCTGGACGCTATCGTCGTGCTCGGCCGCCTCAAGGGTCCGCGCTGCGCGCCGGCTTCGCCGCCCTTGACCCGGCCTGCGCGCGACGATGGGACGGGAATCTCAACAAAGGAGATTCCGATGAAGACCTACGAACTTGCTCTCGACACGGTCCGTGACATTGCAGCGATCAACCGAATCATCGCCCAGAACGATCCCGATCTCGCTCGCCAGCTCCGGCGCTGTTCGATGAGCGTGCCACTGAATATCAATGAGGGAATGTACAGCCGGGGAAAGAACCGCGGCGCTCGGCTCACAGACGCAATGGCATCCGCCAAGGAGAGCGTCGCCTGCCTGGAAGTAGCCGCGGCCGTTGGATACGTCGGAAGGCACCGCATCGACGAATGCCTAGAGCAACTCGACCACCTCGTGGCCGCCCTCTGGAACATGGTCCACCGCCCCTGGCGCTGAGTCGCAATTCAGAGATCAACCGAGTAGCAGCGAAAACATCCATCCGGCGACCAACACGCAGATGGCGACGGTCGCAGGAACAAGTCGAAGCCACTGGAGTGGTGCCCAGAGCTTGCCGGCTCCCGCGAGACGTTCATCGCGTCGCACGATAACAGCCAAGACGACACCGAGCAGCAACACTGCCATGAACGCCCCCCCGGACGCGGTTCCACAAACCTCCGGCGGCGTCACCAACTCCCATCGCACCAACGAGACGACGAGCACGAGATAGCACCAGGTGAAAAGTGTCGCCGTCGTTTCTCCGACTACACGAAGTGCGGTTCTGAAATGGGCGAACATGTGTGTGACCGTCACACCAATCAATGTATCCAAGGCCAGAGACCTCCGCCACAGCACCCCCGAATACGAGCTCTCCACCCTACTCCGTTCATCGACCTCGGCGCCCAATCACTGGCGCTGGCGCTGGCACTGCACCCGACACAAGCGCTGAACATCTCGTATGAAGGGGCGCGGGGCGCCGCGACATGGGGATGCAGCGACGTAGCGAGTGACAATCTGCATGCGTGCAACCACCGCAGATTGGGCGCGAGCTCCGAGGCGAGGCTTGCGTGGCCTGACCCCGCATGTTCTTCCGGCCACCTTTGCAGGCCGAGCCGTTCGCAGCATCCTCGTGTCGCGGCGCCCCGCGCCCCGGTATTATTCGCTGATGATCTGCGTCCAGCGTCCCATGCGCGATTGGAGCTCGCCTTCGAGGTAGGCATCGTTCACTCCGAGGCCTTCGCAATTGTACGCCGCGCGCATCATGAGATCGATGAACCGGTCTTCGCGCTTGAGCGCGTCGAGTTGGTCCGCGCTTCCGCGGATGAGAATGATTCCGTTCAGGTCGCCACCAGTTGGGTTGAAGATCACTGGCTCAAAGCTCTCGATTGCACCCTTGCTTTGCAAGGTGCCGTAGTACTCCAGGGACTGACCAAAGATTGAAAGGCCCTGCTGCTCGCGTCCTGGTACGACGCGATTCCATCGAATTACAATTGCTGCATCAGCCATCGTCTTGCTCCTTTTGCGCCGGCGAGCGCCCACGGCCCGCCGTAGGATCCCGGAGCCTACGCCTGCGCCTACATCGCGGATATACGCAATTGTTCTCAGCGACTTGCGTCCAGGGCGGCGTCCCTCTTTAGGGTCCCGCAGTCATGGTCGCGAAACGGGTCACGGCTTCCCTATTTGGTATCAATGAGCGCGCGAACTAGTCCAGGAACTCGATCAAGGACATCGGCGCATTGTCGCCACGCCGGTGGTTGACCTTGATGACTCGGGTGTAGCCGCCGCCCTTGTCGGCCTTGGCTCGTTCGAGGTAGCGGGGAGCGAGCTCGGTGAAGAGCTTGTGAATGAGGTCCACCTCTTCAACCGTGCCGTCTGGGTTAGTCTTGACGAGCTGCTTCGGGAGGAAGCGGGCCACCTGGCGACGGGCGTGAAGGCGCCGGGACAGGATGCGCGCTCGCTCTGCCTCGTCTTTCAACTTCGCCACGTCGACCGTGAGGTCGTCACCGAGCCGGATCGCCTTGGTGAGGAGACGCTCGGCGATGCGCCGGAGCTCCTTCGCCTTTGCGTCGGTCGTCTTGATCTGCTCGTGCAAAACCAGATTGCCCGCCATGTTCCTGAACATGGCTCGGCGATGGCTGGTGTTGCGACCGAACTTTCTACCTGCCTTTTGATGCCTCATGACGACCTACCCGCGACCCATCTATGACTACGTTACTGGTTGGCCTGCTGTGTCTTCCAGCGTTCGAGCATCTGCGACCAATGGTCGATCTGCATGCCGAGGGAGAGACCCATGTCAGCCAGGATTTCCTTGATTTCCTTGAGCGACTTGCGCCCAAAGTTCTTCGTCTTGAGCATCTCGCCTTCGCTCTTCTGCACCAGCTCGCCAATCAGCTTGATGTTGGCATTCTGGAGGCAGTTGGCGGAGCGAACCGAGAGCTCGAGCTCGTCGACCGAGCGGAAGAGGTTCTCGTTGAGCGGCTCTTCGGAGCTCGACTCTTCGACGGGCTCATCGTGCTCTTCGAAGTTGATGAAGATCGTGAGTTGGTCCTTGAGGATCTTGGCGGCGTAGGCGACGGCATCAGCCGGCTTCACCGCGCCGTTGGTCCAGACCTCGAGGGTGAGCTTGTCGTAGTCGGTGATCTGGCCGACACGAGCGTTGGTCACCGCGTAGTTCACTTTGCGAATCGGCGAAAACAGAGAGTCGATGGCGATCGTGCCAATCGGAATGCCCGCGGTCTTGTTGCGATCCGCTGGGACGTAGCCGTGGCCCACGTTGATGGTGAGCTCGGCTGCGAAGCGGCCACCCTTGGCCAGGGTACAGATCTTGTGATCCGGATTGAGGATCACGATCTGGTCGCTGACCTGGATGTCGCCGGCCGTCACGACGCCGGGGCCTTCCTTCTCGATGCGGACCGTCTGGGTTCGCGCGGTGTGCGAGCGGACGACCACCTCTTTGAAGTTGAGGACCATCTCGGTGACGTCCTCGACGACGTCCGGAACCGAGGTGAACTCGTGCAGCGCGCCGTCGATCTTGACGGCGGTGATTGCCGCCCCTTGAAGGGAGGACAGCAACACCCGGCGCAGCGAGTTACCGAGCGTGATGCCAAAACCACGCTCGAGCGGCTCCACGACGAATTTGCCGTAGGTATCGCTGAGCGATTCCTGATCAACAGGAACGTTTCTCGGGCGAATGAGCTCTCGCCAGTTGCGTGCGACTAGGGTCGGACTCGTCATCAATTGCCTCCGCAGCCTTCTAAACGCGCCGCCGCTTTGGCGGCCGGCAACCATTGTGTGGGATCGGTGTCACGTCACGAAGCAGGGTGACCCGCATCCCAACGTTTTGAAATGCTCGAAGTGCAGACTCGCGGCCTGCACCGGGACCCTTCACGAAAATCGCGATGGTCTTCATGCCTACGTCCTGCGCTTTTCGCGCCGCATCCTCTGCAGCGAGCTGCGCCGCAAATGGCGTGCTCTTGCGCGAGCCCTTGAAACCCCGCGATCCAGCCGTCGACCAAGACACCACCTCACCACCCAAATCGGTGATGGTGACGATCGTGTTGTTGAAGGTGGACTGGATGTGAGCGATTCCGCTCGTCACGACCCTCTTGGTCTTACGCTTCTTGCCCTTGCTGGGTTTTGCTTTCGCCTGCGCCATTATCTTAGTGCTTCCTGCTCATTGCGCCGCGCTTCGGGCCCTTGCGGGTGCGGGCATTGGTGTGAGTCCGTTGACCACGACAGGGCAGCCCGCGCCGATGGCGGAGCCCGCGATAGCAACCAAGGTCCATGAGCCGCTTGATGTGCATGTTGACCTCACGACGAAGGTCACCTTCGACCTTGAAGTTCTGGTCGATGCACTCGCGGATCTTCTTGACGTCGGTCTCGTCGAGATCGTCAGCACGTTTGCTCTCCGGAATCTTCGCATCCGCGCAAATTTGCTTCGCGTGGTGCGGACCAATCCCATAGATGTACTGCAGCGCAATCACCGTGTGTTTCCGACCTGGGAGGTCGACGCCTGCGATACGTGCCATTCGCTTTTATCCTTGCCGTTGCTTGTGACGGGGGTTGTCACACAAGACACGCACGACGCCCTTGCGGCGCACGATCTTACACTTCTCACAAATCTTTCTGACGCTTGGTCGAACCTTCATGTCAGCCTCTCTTGGATTCGTCCTCTCGTCGGGTCGTAAGCGGAAATCTCAACCATCACACCGTCTCCAGGTAAGAGCTTCACCGTGACCTGTCTGGCCTTCGCGGACAGCGACGCGGTGACTTCCGCACCGTCGTCGAGCCTCACTTTGTAAAGCGCCCTCGGTAACACCGTTTCGATGGTGCCTCGGGTGGTCTTGGCTTCAATCATCTCGCTCGTTACTCAACCCCAATTGCTTCCTTGATACGTTCCGTAATCTCTTCCAATGATCCGACGCCTTCCACACCCTTGACGACGCCCTTGACTTTGTAATGGGCGAGAACCGGCTCGGTCTTCGCTTTGTACTCTTCGTACCGCTTCCGAACGACCTCTTCGGTGTCATCCGAACGCTGCACAATCTTGTTCCCGCCACAGGAGACGCACTCTCCGTTTTGGGGCGGCGGACTATAGCGGACGTGATAAGTCTGTCCACAGTCCAAACAGACCCTTCTGCCCGTCACCCGTTCGACGATATCTTGAAGCGGAACATCGAGAGAAACCACCCGGTCGATGCGTCGATCGAGCTTCTCGAGGAGGGCATCGAGCGATTCGGCCTGGGCCACCGTCCTTGGGTAACCATCGAAAATCGCACCGTTTTTCGCGTCGTCTTGGGTGAGGCGCTTCAGAATCAGGTCGAGGACGAGACTGTCAGGCACCAACTTTCCAGCCGACATGTACTCGTCGAACTGCTTGCCGAGCTCGGAGCCGGACTTTCGCTCGGCTCGCATCATGTCGCCGGTCGAGATCTGAGGGATGCCCAGCAGGTCGATCAGGAACTTGGCCTGAGTGCCCTTACCAGCGCCGGGCGGTCCGAAAAGCAGTAGGTCCATCAGGCGTTCCTCGCTCGAATTCGGGATCCTTTGCTCCCCGTGAGCCCTTCGTAGTGCCGAGTGATGAGGTGGCTTTCGACTTGCTGCGCGAAGTCGAGGGCGACGCCGACGACGATCATCAGCGAGGTACCGCCGAGGTAGAACGGAACGTTCCATCGCGACTGAAGGAGTGTGGGAATCGTGACGACGGCTGCCACATACAATGCGCCACCGACGGTGATGCGTGTGAGAACGGCATCGATGTACTCGGCGGTGGCCTTGCCCGGACGCACACCAGGAATGAAGGCGCTTTGCTTCTTGAGGTTCTCCGCTACGTCGACCGGCTGGAAGGTGATGGCCGTGTAGAAGAAGCAGAAGAAGATCGTCATGGTCGCGAAGACGACAACGTAGACCCAGCCACCCGGAACCAGGTTGTTGCTGATCCAGCGCATCGCGTCCGAAATATACGGGATGTTGGTGCCCGCCAAGGTGATGGGGAACATCAACAAGGACGACGTGAAGATCGGCGGAATGACGCCCGCCATGTTCACACGGAGCGGAAGATGAGACTGCTGACCGCCGTACATCTTTCGGCCGATCATACGCTTGGCGTAGGTGATTGGTAGACGCCTCTGAGCCCGCTCGAAGAAGACGATGAACCCCGTCGTGCCGAGCGCGATCACGATGAGCAGCATCAGGTCGATGGGTTGCAGCTCTCCGAGCTTGAATTGCTCGAGGGTCAGGAAGAGGGCGTCGGGCAGATTCGCCACGATGCCCGCGAAAATGATGAGCGAAATGCCGTTTCCGAGGCCACGCTCGGTGATCTGCTCGCCGAGCCACATCAGGAACGAAGTGCCGGTCGTGAGTGCGAGCACCGTCATCAAACGGAAGCTCCAGCCCGGGTTGGCGACGATGTCCCCAGCCGTGGAGCTTTCGTTCCAGCCCTCCCAAAGCATCGCGAGGCCCATGCTCTGAAAAATACTGAGCCCGACCGTTCCGTAGCGCGTGTACTGGTTGATCTTGCGCTGGCCCGCTTCGCCTTCCTTGCGAAGCTCCATGAGCGAGGGCACCACGACCGTCATCAGCGACAAGATGATGCTCGCCGAAACGTAGGGCATGATGTTGAGTGCGAAAATCGACGCCTGCTCGAGCGCACCACCTGAGAACAGGTTGAACATGCTCAAGAAGCCGCCCGACTGCCCGGCCACGTACTTTCGCATGGCCGACCGATCTACGCCGGGTGTCGTCACGAAAATCCCGATGCGATAGACGGCGAGCATTCCCAGAGTGAAAAGAATGCGGCGACGGAGCTCGGGGATTCGAAAGATGTTCGCGACGGTGCTCATGACTTGCTGCGTGCTTTCGGTTAAGAGGCCGGCGCTGCGGCGACTAGCTCGACCGTACCGCCCGCCTTCTCGATTTTCTGCGTGGCCGTCGCGCTAGCTGCGTGGACCTTGACGGTGAGAGCTTTCTCCAGCTCGCCATCGCCGAGAACCTTGATGATGTCCACTTTGCGCTTGATGAGGCCAGCTTCTCGCAGAGCCGCCTCATCGACCGTGGCCCCTGCATCGAAGCGAGCCAGGTCCTTCACGTTGACCGTCCCCACCGTCTTGGTGAAGGGATTGACGAAGCCACGCTTGGGAATGCGACGGTAGAGCGGCATCTGCCCGCCTTCGAAGCCGAGCTTGCTGAAGTTACCGGGATGTCTCGCTTTTTGGCCCTTCTGGCCGTGGCCGGCGGTCTTGCCCAGGCCGGAGCCCGGGCCGCGTCCCTTGCGTCGCTTTCCCCGGACGGCACCCGCAGCGGGGCGAAGCCGGGAAAGGATTGGCGTCTTGCTCTGCTCACTCATGGACTTCCTCAACTTCGACGAGGTGGAGCACCTTCTTGACCATCCCGCGGAACGAAGGGGTGTTGTCAACCAAGACTTTCGTGTTCATTCCATGCAAGCCAAGCCCCCGGAGGACTCGGCGCTGCTTGTCCATCCGGCCGATTTCGCTTTTGACCTGGGTCACTTTGAGTTTCTTTGCGCTCATGATTGCCTCTCTTGCGATGCGCTTGCCTCCGCAGGCGCTTCGTCAGGCTCGGCGGCGGGAGGTTCCGCCTTGGGCCCATGCTCGTACTGTTGAATGTCTCCCTGGCGACGACCACGCCGGCGGGCCACCTCGGCCGGCGACTCGAGGTCCTTGAGCGCGGCGACGGTGGCGTTGACCACGTTGTAGGGATTCGTCGTGCCGAGGATCTTCGCCAGGACGTCTTTGACGCCCGCGGCTTCGAGTACCGGGCGCATCGCACCGCCGGCAATGACGCCAGTCCCTTCGGACGCGGGACGCAAGACGATGCGACCTGCGCCCGAGTGCCCAAGGACCTTGTGGGGAATGGTACGACCGGTCAGCGGAACCTTGAACAGGTTCTTCTTGGCAGCGTCAGTACCCTTACGAATAGACTCGGGGACCTCTTTAGCCTTGCCCATGCCGACACCGACGTGGCCATTGCTGTCACCCACGACGATGAGTGCGCTGAAGCTGAAACGCCGGCCGCCTTTGACGACCTTGGCGACACGGTTGATGAAGACCACCCGTTCAGTGAGATCGTCGAGTGAGCTTGGATCGATAGTTTGGTCTTTGTATGCCATCTCGTCCTCAGAACTTCAGACCGGCTTCGCGCGCCGATTCGGCCAGTGCGCGAACGCGTCCGTGATATCGATACCCGCCGCGGTCGAACACGACCTGCTCGACACCTTTGTCGATGCATGCCTTGGCCACCGCACTGCCGACCGACTTTGCGACGTCGACTTTGTTTCCACCGCCAGACTTCACGACGCTGGACGCATGAGCAATCGTGGTGCCCTGCGTATCGTCGATGACCTGTGCGTAAATGTGCTTGGCGCTTCGAAAAACCGCCAGCCGGGGCCGCGCGGAGGTGCCCTGTACCTTCTTGCGAATCCTCAGCTTGCGACGAGGGCGCCCTGTTAGTCTCTGTCGCATGATCAGCCTCCAGCCTTTCCGGCCTTGCCCGCCTTCTCTCGAATGCGCTCGCCGGTGTAGCGAACGCCTTTACCGTTGTACGGCTCCGGGGGTCGCATCTGACGAATCCTCGCAGCGATTCGGCCGACGAGCTGCTTGTCGGGCGACTCCAGATGAACGCGTGGGAACTTGGTTCCGGCCTCGTCGATCGTCTCGACCGTGACGGCGACCGACTTGGGGATGTCGATGATGGGCTGATGGGAGAGCCCGACCGTCATCTTGAGTTTGTCGTTCTTGAACTCCGCTCGGTAACCGACGCCGCGGAAGTCGAGCGAGCGCTTGTAACCATGGGCGACACCCTCCACCATGTTGCGGATAATCGAGCGCGTCAGGCCCTGGTATTGAAGGCCCGTCTTGCCGGCGCCAGGTGCAGGCCTGACCCTGAGCACGCCCTCTTCCTGAGTGACGACGACCTCCGGACGAAGGGTCTGGGTCAGCTCGCCCTTGGGGCCCTTGGCCTTGATGTCTTGGCCGCTGATCGAAATCTGCACGCCCTTGGCGACTTCGACCGGCTTCTTGCCGTTTCTAGATTGCTTTCCTGTGTGAGTCTCGGTCATCACCAAACCTCGCACAGCAGCTCACCGCCCACTCGCTTATCGCGAGCGTCACGGCCGGTCATGATGCCAATGGACGTCGAGAGAATCGCGACGCCCATGCCGTTATGGACACGTGGAATGTCATGGTGGCCCACGTAGAACCGACGCCCCGGGCGGCTCGCCCGGCGCATGCCCACGAACGCGCTCTGGCGGTCGCGACCGTACTTGAGGAAAATCGTGAGGCTCTTCTGGACCCCGTCTTCCACACGGTAGTCGTCGATGTAGCCCTCTTGCTTGAAAATCTCGGCGAGCTGCGCCTTGAGTTTCGACGAAGGTAGAACGGTGTGTTCGTGCTGAGCCTGTGCGGCGTTGCGGATGCGCGTCAGCATGTCAGCGATTGGATCGGTCATCATGACTGCACCTCCTTACCAACTCGATTTCGTGAGGCCCGGGATGTCACCCGAAAGCCCGTATTTACGGAGACAGATGCGGCACATCTCGAACTTGCGGTAGTAACCACGTGGGCGTCCGCAGACCTTGCAGCGATTCCGTTGTCGCACTGAAAACTTCAGTGTCTTTTCCATTTTGGCAAATGCGCGCTTACTAGCCATCTGCGTCCTCTAGTTCCTGAACGGCATGCCGAGCGATTTCAGCAAGGCACGTCCCTGTTCGTCAGTTTTTGCCGTAGTAACAAAGGTCACGTTCATGCCCTTGATACGATCGATTTTGTCGTAGTTGACCTCTGGGAAGACAATCTGCTCGCGAATGCCGAGTGTGTAGTTGCCGCGGCCGTCGAATGCCTTCGGGCTGATGCCCTTGAAGTCACGTGTACGGGGCAAAGCGATCGAAACGAGTCGATCGACGAAGTCGTACATCTGCTCTCCGCGAAGCGTTACCATCGCGCCAATCGGCACCCCCTCGCGAAGCTTGAAGCTGGCGATCGACTTCTTGGCGCGCGTGACAATCGGCTTGCGGCCGGTGATTGCGGTGAGCTCCTCGACGGCCGATTCGATCACTTTGGCATTCTGCACGGCTTCGCCGAGACCCATATTGATGACGACTCGCTCCAGTTTCGGAACCTGCATGACGTTCTGGAAGCTGAAATCCTTCATCAGCTGAGGGATGATCTCTTCTTTGTATTTCTTGCGGAGTCGGGGTTCGTATTCACTCATGACGACCTCAATCCAGGACCGAGCCGCTTTTCACGGCCACGCGAACCCGCTTGTTGGGTTCCTTCTTGTCAGCTTCGATGCGAACGCGGGTGCGCTCCTCGGTCTTCGGGTCGACCAGCATCAGGTTGGAGGCATGAATCGGCATCTCTTTTTCGACGATGCCGGCCTCTTTGAAACGGCGCGGGCTCTGGTGCCGCTTCACGCGGTTGACCCCCTCGACGAGGATCAAATCCGCTCGGACCACCTGTAGTACGCGTCCCTTTTCGCCGCGATCCTTGCCTGCGATGACCTGAACCAGGTCACCCTTTTTGATGCGCGCAGTCATCACACCACCTCCGGCGCGAGAGAAACGATCTTCATGAAGCGTTTCGCGCGAAGCTCACGAGCCACGGGTCCGAAAATGCGCGTTCCGATCGGCTCGTTGTCTTTGGTGATGAGCACGGCGCTGTTCGTGTCGAACTTGATGTAGGTGCCATCCGGACGCTGGTACTCACGCTTGGTGCGCACCACGACCGCGCGGGCAACTTCGCCCTTCTTCACGCGGGCGGTTGGAAGGGCTTCCTTCACCGAGACGACGATGACGTCGCCGAGACCGGCATAACGACGACGCGAACCGCCGAGAACCTTGATGCAGGAAACTCGCTTCGCACCGCTGTTGTCGGCCACATCCAACTGTGTTTCTGTCTGGATCATCGTTATACCTCCGGCGGCCTCTCGATGAGGCGGACGACCTCCCAGCGCTTCGTCTTGCTGCGCGGGCGGCAGGCGCGAATCTCGACCACGTCGTTCTTGCGATACTCGTTGGCCTCGTCATGCGCGTGGAACTTCTTCTTGCGCTTGACGTATTTCCCGTAGAACGGGTCGCGGGCGCGGCGGATCACCTCCACCACGACGGTTTGTTGGACTCGGCCCTCGGTCTGCGTCTCGTTCACGACGCGTCCGACCAAGCGACGACGGCGGCCACGCTCCTTGGCGGCTTTTGGTGTCGGTTGTCCTGGCTCAGCAGCAGTCATGGCCGATCACTCCTTG
>JBARTN010000200.1:0-11549 GCA_049645265.1 Polyangiales bacterium | reverse complement strand
ACTCGATCGCGTGCGCGAAAAGCTCGACGCCCAGCTTCAAAAGCTAATCGAGGACGGCGGCTTCAAGCTGCTGGCATGGGGAGACGGTGGCAAGAACCGCGTCTTCTCGTCGACCGAGTTCCGCTCGCCTGCCGACCTCGCCGCGAAACCCGGATGGGCTGGCAAGGACAACGCGGTGGGCTTGGCGTACATCAAGGCGCTCGGCGCGAACCCGGTCCGTGTCGGTGCCTCCGGCGTGTTCCCAGGACTGACAGACGGAAAGCTGGAAGTCGTCCCTGCCTCCGCCATGGCTGCTGTGGCGTTCCAGTGGTACACGAAGCTGAAGTACATGACGTCGAGCAACTTCAATATCATCGTTGGCGGCTCGATCATCAGTAAGAAGAAGTTCAACGAGCTCAGCGAGGCCGACCAAAAGACCTTGCTCGAAACCGCCAAGCGCGCCGCGTCCAGGCTCGACCAAATCGTCGGCCGAGACGACGCCCGGGCGTATGAGACACTGCTCGGCCGGGGGATCACCGAGGTCGATGCGGCTTCGAATCAGGCCGCCTGGGATGCCGCCGCAAAGAAGGCCCGCGAGCAGCTGGTGGAACGTGGCGTATTCAGCAAAAGCCTCCTGAAGGCGGTCGAAGCAGCGTCCAAGTAGGGAATTCGGATGGAATCCGAATGTATTCTCGCAATTGATCTCGGCACCAGCGGCCCCAAGGTGGCGCTCGTCACGACCGAAGGCGGGGTGTTGGCATCGGAGGTCGAGTCCACCGAGCTGTTCTTGAGCGACGGGGGCGGAGCTGAGCAGGACCCAGACGATTGGTGGCGAGCGATCATGACCGCGACGCGGCGGATCACCGATCGCGAGCTCGTTTCGAGGGAGCGAATCATCGCCGTCGCGGTAACCTCGCAATGGGCGGGCACCGTTCCCGTGGACGAAGCGGGTAACGCGCTCTCGCGTGCGATGATCTGGCTGGATTCGCGCGGCGCGAAGTACGTGCCCGAAGTCGCCGGGGGTTTGATTCGAATTCAGGGATACGGTGCGCTGAAACTGGAGAGCTGGATACGCAAGACCGGCGGCGTGCCGAGCCTCGCAGGGAAAGAGCCGGTCGCGCACATCTTGTTTCTTCGTCATGAACGGCCAGATATCTACGAGGCCGCGTACAAGTTCATGGAGCCGAAGGACTATCTAAACCTCCGGCTAACCGGCAAGTTCATGGCGACCGTCGACTCGATCGCGCTCCATTGGGTCACCAACAATCGCGACATCAACAACATCAAGTACGACGACCAGCTGCTCGCCCAGACCACAATTCCCAGGGAAAAGCTCCCGGACCTCACGCGCTCGGTGGACGTGATCGGAACCCTGACGGCCAAGGCCGCAGCCGAGCTCGGGCTCAACGAAGACACCAAGGTCGTCGGAGGAACGCCGGACGTGCCCGCGGCTGCCGTCGGTTCGGGCGCCGTCGGTGATTTCGAAGGGCACCTCTACGTCGGAACATCGTCCTGGCTGACTTGCCACGTGCCATTCAAGAAGACCGACCTCATTCACAACATGGCGTCCCTTCCATCCGCGCTGCCCGGCAGGTACTTCATCGGTAATGAGCAAGAAACCGCTGGCGCCTGCATGACCTGGCTGCGCGACAGTGTGTTTTGCCGCGACGACGTGCTCGACCCGGGAGCGCCTCCCGAGGATGTATTCGACCGCCTCAACCAGCTCGCCGCGGAGGCCCCCGCGGGAAGCGACAAACTGATCTTCACCCCCTGGCTCTACGGCGAGCACACACCGGTCGCCGACCACAACCTACGAGCCGCGTTTTCGAACCTGTCGTTGAGAACGACCCGCGCCCACATGGTCCGCGCTGTCATGGAAGGCGTGGCCTACAACACCCGCTGGCTCATGGGCGGGGTCGAGTCGTTCATCAAGCGGCCGTTCGAAGGGATTCGCTTCATCGGCGGAGGGGCGAAGTCGGAGCTCTGGTGTCAGATCTTCGCCGACATCCTGGACCGTCCGATCGACCGCGTTGCCGACCCTCTTTCAGCGAACGTCCGGGGCGCTGCGTTCGTCGCGGCTGTGGGTCTCGGCAAGCTGGCCGTCGAAGACATCCCATCGCGGGTCCCCATCGAACAACGCTACACGCCCAACCGTGACAACCGAGCGCTGTACGACGAGCTGTTCAAGGCCTTCTTGGAAATCCACAAGAACAACACGGCGATGTACAGCCGGCTCAACGGCTAACCAGGTCGACGGCGCTAGCGGAGCGCCCGGCGCTGCGGTACGGAGGGCTCATGGACATCAAAGACCTCGCGAACGTCAAGCTCGGCCCGCTCGAGCCTCTGGTCGCCCGCATTTACCGCTACGCGAAGCGTTTTCCGATCGTGAGAGAGAAGCTCGATGCCGAATATGCACCGATCATGGAAGAGCTTCGCAAGTCGGCGAAGCCCTACGAAGGCGAAGTCGAAGCGCACGCTGACTTGCCGGCCGAGGGCAAGCCCCGAGCGGACATCCTGGCGGCGTTACGGGATCTCGATGCGCGGGAGGCGGATCGTTGGAAAGACGGCTACGTCTCGGGCGCGGTGTACCACGGCGATCCGGAACACATCGCGTTTCTCAACGAGGCATACGCGATCACGTCTCAGACCAACCCGCTCCATTCTGACCTCTGGCCGAGCATCGCGAAGTACGAAGCCGAAATCGTCTCGATGACGGCCAACATGCTCGGCGCCAAGCGGGCTCTGCCTGCTCGGGTCTGTGGGGCCGTCGCGAGCGGCGGGACCGAATCCATTTTGCTCGCCATGCGCAGCTACCGGGACTGGGCGCACGAAACGAAAGGGATTACGTCTCCCGAGTTGCTTGTGCCCACCACCGCGCATGCGGCATTCGACAAAGCCGCGCAGTACTTTGGGATTGAGCTCGTGAAGGTCCCGGTGGGCTCGGACTACCGTGCGGACGTCGCCGCAACCAAAAAGGCGGTCACCCGAAACACCATCTGTATCGTTGGGTCGGCGGTGTCGTTTCCGCATGGTGCGATCGATCCAATCGAAGAGCTTTCGGAGCTCGCCCGCAAGCGCGGCATCGGTTTCCACACCGACGCTTGCCTCGGCGGCTTCATCCTGCCCTGGGCCGAGAAGCTCGGCTATGACGTTCCGCCGTTCGACTTTCGCCTGCCAGGTGTCACCTCCATGTCTGCCGACACTCACAAGTACGGCTACGCGGCAAAAGGTACG
The DNA here is from genome assembly GCA_049645265.1 of Polyangiales bacterium. GTDB lineage: Bacteria > Myxococcota_A > Polyangia > Polyangiales > Houyiibacteriaceae > SG8-38. The sequence goes on along the minus strand of JBARTN010000200.1, from coordinate 8,336 downwards.
AGCGTCGTGCTCTACCGCGACCCGGACCTCCGCCACTATCAGTACTACGCCGTCGCGGACTGGCCTGGCGGGCTCTACTTCTCGCCCACGTTCGCAGGGAGCCGCCCGGGCGCGCTCAGCGCCGCTTGCTGGGCGGCGATGGTGTCGATGGGAGAGAGCGGCTACCTCGATGCAAGCCGCCGAATCCTGGAAACCGGCGCGAAGATCCGAGCAGGCGTCCGTTCGATTCCGGAGCTCCATGTCCTCGGCGACCCTCTCTGGGTAATCGCCTTCGCGTCCAATGAGGTCAACGTTTACAGCGTCATGGAGTTCATGACCAAGCGTCGCTGGAACCTCAACGGCCTGCACAAGCCGTCGAGCGTCCACCTCGCGATCACGCTCCGACATACGCAAGAGGGCGTGGCCGAGCGCTTCCTCGATGATCTTCGCGCTGCCGTTGCTCACGCGTTGGCTCACCCCGATGAACAAGAAGGGATGGCGCCAGTCTATGGCATGGCAAGCACGGTCCCCGTCCAAGGCGTCGTCACCGACCTGCTCGAACGCTACCTTGACGTTCTGTATGAAGTTGGGTGATAGAGCGGGGGCGTTATGCAACTGCTCGAGCTCTATCGGACGACCGATCCCCTCATGACGGCACTTTGGGCGGCCGGCGGCCTCGCGCTCCTCTGCTGGCTGCTCTCGCTCGCCACGAAAGAATACTCCTGGGTGGACCGGCTCTGGTCGATCACGCCGCCGCTCTTCGCGATCCACTTTGCGGGCTACGTCGGGTTCAGCGACGCGCGTCTGAATCTGATGGCGGCGCTCACCGTGCTTTGGGGCGTGCGCCTCACGTACAACTTCGCGCGCAAGGGCGGCTACGAGGCGGGCGGCGAGGATTATCGCTGGGAGGAGGTCCAAGCGAAGATCGGCCCGGTGTGGTTTCAGGTCTTGAACGCGACCTTCCTGGCGCCGTTTCAGAACTATCTTCTCTTGTTCATCGTCGTGCCCTCCTACGCGGCCTTCCAACGGGCCGGAACGCCGCTCAACGCGCTCGACTACGCCGCTGCCCTCGCCTTCATTCTGTTCTTCATCGGGGAGTCCGTGGCGGACCAGCAGCAGTGGAAGTTCCAGACGTCGAAGTACGCGGCGATCGCTCGAGGCGAAACCCCCGAAGCCGGATTCATCACGAGCGGTCTATTTCGATACTCGAGGCATCCGAATTTCTTTTGCGAGCAGGCGATCTGGTGGAGCTACTATGTGTTCTCGATCGCAGCCGGTGCCGGCTGGCTCAACTGGACCATCGCCGGTGCCGCGGTTCTTTCGCTTCTCTTCCAGGGCTCTACCGGTCTCACTGAAAAGATTTCCGCGCGGAAGTACCCGGCGTATGCGCAGTACCAGAAGTCGACCAGCCGCTTGATGCCCTGGTTTTCGAGGGCCGGCTAGGCTTGATTCCCACAATGTGCAAGGCTCCGCGCCGCCGGGGATTTCGAAGGAGAGCGAGGGATGATGAGAATTTCTAAACTAACGGTGATTGCTGTGCTCACGGGCACGCTTGGCTTGGTGGGTTGCGGCGATGACGCCAGCACGACGCCTGACGGCGGCGGTGGCTCCGCCGGCACCGGAGGTGCTGGAGGCGGCGGCATGCTAGAGGCCTGCGGTGCAGGCGAGTCGCTCGACGAGAGCTTTGCAACCGACGAAGGCATGGCGACCTGCGACGGCCTCGGTGTACTCGACGTCCCGATCATCCTCGTGCTCGCGGCCAAGCCCGCGGGCGACATTGACGGAACGGTCGACTTCGAGGTTCAGGCCCAGTTCATCCTCGACGAGCCCACGGTGGCCGCCATTGGCAACCTCGTCCAAGACGCGACGGTTCGCGAGGTATCGGCAGAGGTCGCCGACGCCCAAGGCAACGATTCGATTAACGTGCCCGCGACGGTTCCCTGCACGGTCGACTTCACGGAGGATACCGACGACAACGGCATGCCTGGCCCGGTCGTCGTCGCGACGCCGGTGGTCGCTGGAGCTTGGACCGCGGTGGACGGCTCGATCGTCCTCGAGGCAGCGGAGTTGACCTTCGATATCGCAGCGCCACCGCTTTCCCTGTCGACCATGGGCGAGGATCCAACCTGCATCTGGGACAGCATTCCCACGATCACGTTCCCGCCTGTGGCCCAGTAAAAGCGCTTGCCGTCGACACCTTGTTGAGCCCCGCCGGTCCTGCCGTTGGAGCTCGACGCGTTTAGGGGCCTAGCGAATGCGCCGGTGTTCGAGGCTTGGCACCGCCTTGCGGACCTTCTCGACATAAGCAGGCTCGATCGCAGCGACGGCCACGCCCTCACCCTCCCCGCATTCGGCGATGACGGTGCCCCAAGGGTCGGCGATGAGCGCGTGGCCGTAGGAGCGTCGCTGGCCGTAATGGTGCCCGGTCTGCGCGGCCGCCAGAACATAACATTGCTGCTCGATCGCCCGGGCGCGAAGCAGGATGTGCCAGTGGTCCTTGCCCGTGGTGAGTGTGAACGCCGCCGGAATGGCCAGAGCGATGGCCCCTCGATCGACGAGGCGACGGTAGAGCTCGGGGAAGCGCAGGTCGTAGCAGACACTGAGCCCGAGCGTGCCAAATGGCGCATCGGCGACGACGGCGTCCGAGCCGGGCTCCACGGTTTGCGACTCGAGGAGCTTGGTGCCGTCCGGCAAGTCGACATCGAAGAGATGGATCTTTCGGTAGACCGCGGTGATCGCGCCGTCCGCGCGCATGTAGATGCACGTGTTGTGAACCTTCCCTGGCGCTTCGCTCTTTTCCCAGAAGCCGCCGTAGACCACGTCTACTCCCGCAGCTGCCGCCGCGTCCCTGCAACGGTCGAGAATCGGTCCGCCGTCGTCGAGCGATTCGGCGATCCCGATCTTTCCCTTCTCGGGACCCAAGTACGCAAAGCATTCGGGGACGACCACGATCTCGGCGCTGCGAACGGCGGCTTCGCGGACGAGCCGGTGCACGGTGTCCATGTTGGCGTCGACATCCGCGGTGGACGTCATCTGAACGACGCCCGCCATCACGCGCTTCAACTCGCTCAATGTGAAAACCTCCGCATCGACACGTTCATCAACAAGCCTAGGCCCAACATGGTCGAGAGCAAGCTCGACCCGCCGTACGAGAACAGCGGCAAGGTCATCCCGACGACGGGCAGTAGCCCCGAGACCATCCCAAGATTGACCACCGTTTGCCAGAAGATCATGGCGCCGACGCCGACGGCGACAACCGCGCCGAAACGATCCTTGGCTTGAGACGCGATTCGCAGCGACCAGAGCACCAGGAACACGTAGAGGCTGATCAGAAGCACCGCACCGAGAAACCCGTGCTCCTCGGCCCAAACGGGGAAGGGAAAATCGGTGTGCTGGTCGGGGAGAAAGCGAAATCGGGTCTGGGTACCCTGGGTGAAGCCTTTGCCGGTGAGCCCGCCGCTTCCGATCGCCACCAGCGACTGGTGGGTGTGCCAGCCCGAGTCCAGGAGATCGGTCTGTGTCCCTCCCAGGCGATCCCAAAAGGCCGTGATTCGCTCCTTTTGGTAGTCTTTCAAGAGGTAGAACCAGGTCACCGGAGCGGCGACCACGAAGGTCGCGAGGAGCGTGACCACCGAGCGCATCTTGAGCTGGGTCAGCATCATGAGGCTCGCGAAGATGAACGCGAGGACCATCGCGGTGCCGAGATCGGGCTGAAGAAGAACCAGCCCCATCGGCAGCACGAGGATCAGCCCAGGGATGATCAAGTCGACGAGGGTGCGGCCGCCGGTCTTCGTGTCGTGATGCAGGTACTTGGCAAGCGCGATAATCAGGCCAATCTTCATCAGCTCACTCGGCTGCAACGAGAACCCGCCAAGCGCGATCCAGCGCGTGGAGCCGCGGACACTCCGGCCGAGGACGAACACCAGGACCAGCGCGAGGATGCAGCCGCCGTAAATCACCCAGCCATAGCGCTCGAAGTGACGGTAATCGATGGCGACGGTCAGCGTCGCCACGCCGAAACCGAGAATCAGCCAATAGAGCTGCTGCACGTACGCATCCGAGGTCGTGCCACCGTCGGTCGCGCTGTAGAGGTTGAGTACCCCGAACAAGGCGATCGTCGACACCGCGATGAAAAGCGGCCAGTCGAAGTCATCGCGGATGGTTCTGCCGATCGCCATCTCTTACTTCGCCTCCGAGGGCTCAATCTCACTCAGGTACTGCTGCATGACCGAGGTGGCAATCGGCGCAGCGCTCGCGCCGCCAGATCCACCGTGCTCGACGAGCACCGCAAAGGCCACCTGAGGATCCTCTGCGGGCGCAAAACCCGCAAACCAGCCGTGCGAACGGTCGAGGTACCAGGCACTCGAGGATTCTTCGGAACGACCTTTACGACTGACGACCTGAGCGGTGCCGGTCTTGCCGGCAACGCGCAGCCCGTCTTTGTTACGCGACCGGTAGGCGGTGCCGGTTTCATCTTGAACGACATCGATGAGCGCTCGACGCATCAGGTCGAGATGCTGCGGCGCGACCCCGACCTCTCGCTTCATTCGTGGCTGGAAGGTCTCGGAGAGAGAGCCGTCCGGCGACCTGACGTTTTGGACCGCTTGCGGCACGTACAAACTGCCTCCATTGGCGATCGCCGCGTACGCAAGCGCAAGCTGAAGAACGGTCACGCGCGTGTTGCCCTGCCCGATCGCGGTGTTGAGCGTGTAGCCGACGCGAAATTGACCGTAGTGCTCCGTATACCATTCGCGCGTCGCCAAGAAGCCTTTAGCCTCGCTGTTGACGCCGATTCCAGTGCGATCGGCGAAGCCGAACGCCTCCGCGTAACGATTGATTCGCTCGAGGCCGACCTCCTCCGCGAGGACCCAGAAGTACACGTTACAGGATTGGACGACGGCGTCGTAGAGGTCCACCCATTCATGCCGCTTGTTGCATCGAAATTTCTGCCGACCGATCTTGAGCGACCCGAGGCATTCGACGCGCTGCATCGGGTCGACGACCGCGTCCTCGAGAGCCGCCAGTGCCGTGAACGCTTTGAAGGTCGAGCCAGGGAAATAGGTCTCGTACATGGTCTTGTCGATCAATGGCCGAAACGGGTCGCCGGTGAGCTCTGCGTAGCGTTTCGTGCTGAGTCCGCTGCTCATCTCGTTCGGGTCGTACACCGGCTTCGAGTAGAGGGCGCGAACGGCGCCGGTGTGAATGTCGACGACGACGGCTGCCCCCGATGGATACGGCCGAAACGCCCGGTCAAAGGCCTCCATCAGCTGCATGTCGAGGGTCAGCTGGATGTCGTGGCCGGGGACGGGCTGCTTGAGCATCTCGACTTCGAGCGAGTCGGGCCGCGTTCCTTCGAGGGACTTGCCTCGGGCGTCGACCACCAGCCTTCGAAAGCCGCGCGACCCTTTGAGCAAGCCCTCGTAGCGCTTCTCGAGCCCGCTGCGGCCGATTCGATCGCCAGGACGATACGCGCTCGGGTCAGTTGCGAGCTTCATGTCCTCCGAATTGACCTCGTTCAGGTAGCCGATCAGGTGCGCGCCAAGCGTCGAGTACGGGTAATCGCGAAGAGGAACGGTCACGATGTCGAGCGCCGGAAGCTCCGCCTGGTGGGTCTCCAGTGCCGCGAGCTGCTCGCGATCGATATCTCGGAACAGCTCGAGCTGGTGGCTGCGCCGGCTGAGCGGAATCTCGTCCAGGCGCGTTTGCAGCGCAGCCCGGTCTTCCTTGCTCAGGCCCATCAGCGACGCGATGCGATCCAAGTCTTCGGGCTGAAGCAATCGCGGGGTCGTGTAGACGTCATAGGAAGGCCGGTTCGAGGCCACGACGCGCCCGGCGATGTCTCGAATGACGCCGCGGGTGGCTGGGAGCTCCAAGGTCTTGGTGATGTTCTGCTGTGCGATGCCCGACCAGCGATCGCGCTGGAAGAGCTGCACCTGGGCGACGCGAACGATGATGCCGCCAAACACCAGGACGACGAAGAGGGCCATCCAGCGATACCGCTTTCGAAACTCGCCGACTTCTCTTCTCTGAGAGAGTGTGATCATGTCGGCGCCCGCTCGGATTCGGGGTCAACCCAGCGAGCCACGGCAAAGAGAATCGGGGCGAGGAGTGCCGTTGCGAACGCAGAGGCAAAGAGCGCAATGGCCAAGGTCCCGCCGCTCGGAGCGATCCCTCCGGGCGTGAATCCCCGAATCAGCTCGAGCAGGCCTCCGAGGAGCACGGTCAGCGCAAAGCTGAGCACCATCTCGAAGACGATGCCGCGAAACGAAAGGAGGTACCCGAGTAGCCAGGCGCTGAAATAGCCGACAACGAAGACAAAGGTGTGAAGGCCGAGCGGATTCCCGGTGAAGAGGTCGTAGAGATAGCCGATGGCAAAGGCCGTCATGGCACCGCGAAGCAAGCGTATGCCGGGCGCGGTTGCCAGCGCGAAGACGAAGGGAAGGCCGAAGTAGGGCGAGAACGGATAAGGGGCGAGCAGCCTCGAGAAGACGGACTGCAGCAGCAGGATCGCAAAGGCGACCAAAACGATGATGATGCTCCCTCGTGCGCCCTGCATGCTCGCGACCCTAGAGGGCATCCGGGTCCTTGGGCCCGGACGTGAGGATCAGCACCTCGTCGAGCCTCGTGAAATCCACCGCCGGAGTCACTTCGCCCTCCTGGTGAAGGCCGAACTCCTGGCCGCCGACCTTGCTGATGTATCCGATGAGGATCGATGCGGGGAACTTCTTACCGAGGCCCGAGGTGAAGACTTCATCCCCAACCGCTACCCGGTCGTCCATGCGGTCGAATTGGATACGACAACGATAGCGGCCGCGTTCGCCGAGTCCTTCGATCCGGCCGCGGGCGCGGCTTTCACCGACCACGACATCGACACGGCTTTCCGGATCGATCGTCAACAGCACGTCGGCAAAGCGACCCGAAACGCGTCGAATCTGCCCGACGAGCCCTTGGTTGGCGACGACTGGCATGCCCGCGTGCACACCCGCTTGTTCGCCCTGATCAATCGCGAGCCGAACGACCCGAAACGAAGGTGAGATGTCTTTGGCGATCACGCGGGCCGTCATCGTCTCGGTCGCCAATCGCTCGCGCAAACCCAAGAGCGACTCCAGCTCTCGAACTTGTCGCACGTCGGACCGGAGGACCCGCATCTCACGTTGCAGCCGGCCGTTCTCCTCCCGCAAGTCATCGTTATCGCGTTTGACGTCCAGCAAGTAGACGTAATCTTCGACGATGCTCGTGACCCCGTCCGCTGCCCACTCGGCGACGTATTGAACCGGCCCGCTCACCTGAAGCAATGCGCGATCGAGCCAGGAAAGCTCAGACGGGTCTCTGAGGTTGGCGCGCAAGAAGACGGCGGGGACGATCAACAGGGCGAGCAAGATGGCGGCATCTCGAATTGTCTGGAAGTAGTTCATCGCCGCGTTCCTGCTCCTCGCGCTATGCGATCGTCACCTCACGGAGAAGATCCAAATGGTCCAGCGCCTTGCCGCAACCGAGCACGACGGCGGATACCGGATCGTCCGAAACCATCACGGGAAGCCCTGTTTCCTCGCGTAAAAGCACGTCGATGTTCTTGAGAAGCGCGCCACCGCCAGTGAGCACGATGCCCTTGTCGACGATGTCTGCCGAGAGCTCGGGCGGAGTTCGTTCGAGCGCCATCATGACCGCCTCGACGATGGCGTTGATCGGCTCGGTGAGCGCATCGCGAATCTCGTCGGCATTGACGATCACCGTCTTCGGGACACCGGCGACCATGTCGCGGCCCTTCACTTCCATCGTCGCAGCTTCACCGTCTGTATAGGCGGTGCCGATGGTGCACTTTACGCGCTCGGCCGTCTGCTCGCCGATCAAGAGATTGTACTTGCGCTTGAGGTACGCGATGATCGCTTCATCCATCTTGTCGCCGCCGACGCGAACGGACTGAGAGTACACGATTCCGGCAAGCGAGATCACCGCCACTTCGGTCGTGCCACCACCGATGTCGACGACCATGTTGCCGCTTGGCTCGGTGATCGGCAGGCCCGCACCGATTGCCGCGGCCATCGGCTCCTCGATCAGGAACACCTCTCTGGCGCCCGCGCCCTCGGCGCTCTCTTTCACTGCGCGCTTCTCGACCTCGGTGATTCCAAACGGTACGCAAATGATGATGCGTGGCTTGACGAGCGTTCTGCGATCGTGATGCGCACGGGCGATGAAGTAGCGAAGCATGGCCTCGGTGATGTCGAAGTCCGCGATGACGCCGTCGCGCAGCGGGCGGACCGCGCGGATCGAGCCGGGCGTTCGGCCGAGCATCTCCTTGGCTTCCTTGCCGACTGCCAGGACCCGCTTCCCGCCGCGTGGGTCGTCCTGGACCGCAA
>JBARTN010000199.1:0-3536 GCA_049645265.1 Polyangiales bacterium | reverse complement strand
GTCCCTTCTGCCCGAAGGCACGACCGCCAACGAAATCACCGAGACCATCGCTGGCGTCACGGAAAACCCCGCCCCACGGGGTTGGTGGCTCCTGTTCTTGCTCTCGCTTTCCGCCCTCGGTGCGATGACCGCCGCGCTTGCGTACTTGTTCGTGCAGGGCGTGGGTGTCTGGGGTAACAACGCACCGGTTTACTGGGCTTGGGACATCACCAACTTCGTCTGGTGGATTGGTATCGGTCACGCTGGAACGCTGATCTCCGCCATCCTCTTCTTGTTCAGACAGAAGTGGCGAACGAGCATCAATCGCTTCGCCGAGGCGATGACCGTCTTTGCGGTGCTCTGCGCCGGATTGTTCCCGGCGATTCACACCGGCCGCCCCTGGTTCGATTACTACCTGTTCCCGCTACCAAACCAGATGGACATGTGGCCGAACTTCAAGAGCCCGCTGATATGGGATGTCTTTGCGGTCAGCACCTATCTGACGATCAGCGTGATCTTCTGGTACGTGGGCTTGATTCCGGACTTCGCGACGCTGCGTGACCGGTCGAAGAACCTGACCCGCAAGCGGATCTACGGCTTCTTCGCGCTCGGCTGGCGCGGCGCGCATCGGCACTGGCAGCACTACGAGCGGGCGTACCTGATCTTCGCTGGCATTTCGACCCCGCTGGTCCTTTCGGTTCACTCGGTCGTTTCGTTCGACTTCGCGACCTCGGTGGTTCCCGGTTGGCACACGACGATTTTCCCGCCGTACTTCGTTGCCGGCGCGGTGTTCAGCGGATTCGCGCTCGTGATGACGCTGATGTTGATCTGCCGCTCGATCTTCAAGCTGCAAAACATCGTGACCATCAGGCACTTGGAATTGATGAACAAATTCATGCTCGGCACGGCGCTCCTGGTTGGCTACGCGTACGCGATGGAGTTCTTCATCGCCTGGTACTCGTCGAATCCGTACGAGCAGTGGGTGTTCTTCCACAATCGCCTCGGCTGGGGCCAGCTCGACAGCAGTGGCAACTGGGGCCCGCTCTGGTGGGCGTACTACGCGATGGTGTTCTGCAATGTCATCGTCCCGCAGATCTTCTGGTTCAAGCGAGCGCGCACGAGCGTTCCGATCATGCTCATCGCAAGCGTTCTCATCAACATCGGCATGTGGTTCGAGCGCTTCGTGATCATCGTCACGTCGACGTATCAGGACTTCTTGCCGTCTTCCTGGGGCATGTTCCATCCGACGATGATCGACATCCTGACGTACCTCGGAACCTTCGGATTGTTCTTCACGCTGTTCCTGCTCTTCGTTCGCTGGGTTCCGATGATCGCCATCGCGGAGGTCAAAGGAAACCTACCGGGCGCGCATCCTGACTTGCACGCCATACAGGCACATGACGAGGCACCGGACGCAGTTGGTGCGCTGGTGCCCGCGGAGTGACGCGAATCATGGCTAACCAAACAAAAAAGCCCGCCCTTTACCTGGCCGAATACGACACGCCGAATGACATCGCCCGGGCGGCGATGAAGGTGCGAGACGCCGGCTACAAGAACTGGGATTGCCACACCCCGTACGCCTTGCACGGCATGGATGAGGCAATGGGGCTCAAGCCCACGCGAATCGGGGTGCTCTCATTCATCTTTGGGATGCTCGGCGTCGCAACCGCGGTGTTCATGATGCAGTACACCAATGCCTTCGACTTCAACCTGTTGAACATCGGCGCGGGCTATCCGATCATCGTCGGCGGCAAGCCGCCAGGCGCATTCCCGTCGATGGTGCCCATCATGTTCGAGCTCGGGGTTCTTCTGTGCGGCTTCGCGACGCTCTTCGGCTTGCTCGGCCTCATCAAGCTGCCGATGCACAATCACCCGATTTTTGCGTCCGACCGGTTTGAAGCCGCTACCGACGACAAGTTCTTCATCTCGATCGAAGCGGCAGACCAAAAGTTCGACCTCGATCGAACCAAGGCGCTCCTCGAGGCCACGAACCCGACGTATATCGAGCTCGTCGAAGAGGAGGTGCACTGATGCGTGCACTTCTGATCGCACTGGCACTTGCAACGCTGGCGACGGGTTGCGTGGCGGGCGAGAGCAGCGAGCCGCCGGTCGTCGGTATCCGCAATATGTACAACCAGCCGCGGTACGATACCCAGGAGCGGCAGCCGTTCTTCGCGGATCAGCGCTCCATGCGCCCCCAGGTCGAAGGGGCGGTTTCTCGCGAGATGGAACGCTCGCTGATGACCGCGACCGGCCGCGCTGCGAACGAAGGCTATCTCTTGGAGGTGCCCGCCACGGTCATCGCACGGCGTGGGGGCAGCGCCGCGTTTCTCAAGCGCGGCAAAGAGCGATATGAAATCTACTGCGCAACCTGCCACTCCGTCTCCGGCGACGGCAAGGGCATGGTATCGCGCCGTGCTTCCGCGCTGGGCGCGAGCGGCCTCGTCGCTCCGAGCTTCCACGATGACCGACTGCGACACATTCCCGATGGCCAGCTCTTCGCAACCATCACCAATGGCGTGCGAAACATGCCGGCGTACGCCTTCAACATTCCGGTCGATGACCGATGGGCCATCGTTCACTACGTCCGCGCGCTGCAGCTGAGTCAGGCACCAATGGCGGCGCTGAAGAACACGGAGCAGCCCAAGTGACGAACGCAAACGACACAAACTATCGAGTCGGAGACGATCGCTTGTGGAAGCGCGCCTGGCTTGCACCGTTGGGGATCGCCATCGTGGGTGGTCTGCTCGCGGTCCTCACCGCCGACGCGGACCGGCTTGGCTACGCCTACCTGTTCGGCCTGTTCACGACCGCCACGTTCATGCTCGGCGCTCTGTTCCTGGTGTTGGTGCAGTTCCTGACCGCTGCATACTGGGGTGTATCCTCGCGGCGCATCGTCGAAGTCGTCATGTCCGGTGCACCCGTTGTCGCGCTCTTGGCGGTTCCCTTCATCGCTGGGGTCGCACTCGGCAAGATCCACATCTACGACGAGTGGCAGAGCGTGTCGGCTCACGGCGATCATGCGGACGAGCACGGGGACTCCGTTTCGGAGTCCGACCGGGCGAGCCATCAGCCGGAGCAGGGGGTCCTCGGCCTCGGTTCGGGCGTCGCGCAGGCGCAAGCGGATGGTGAAGATCACGGCGCGCACAGCGAAGCAGCGGCGCAGGATGAAGCTCACTCCCACACCAGCCAGGAAGTCACGCTTCACCACGAGGTCCTCGAAAAGAAGGCCGGCTACCTGAACACCAAGGGCTGGGTTGCCCGCGGTCTCGGCTATCTCCTCGTCTGGTGCCTGCTCGCTCTTGCGTACTTCGGTTGGTCGAGGCGCCAAGACCAGGACCACGACCCGAAGCACACCCTTCGGATGCAGAGCTTGGCGGCCCCATCGCTGATACTTTTTGCCGGAACACTGACCTTTGCGGCGTTTGATTGGCTGATGTCGCTCGAGGCCGCTTGGTTTTCGACGATCTTCGGCGTGATTATCTTCGCCGGTTCTGCGGTTTCGATCCTCGCCCTCACGATCCTCATTGGCTTGAGCCTCTACAAGCGTGGCTTGG
>JBARTN010000198.1:0-21965 GCA_049645265.1 Polyangiales bacterium | reverse complement strand
GCGCCCGCCAAGAAGCGAACGAGTAAGGCGCCGGACAAGAAGCGCGCGAGCAAAGCGCCGGCGAACCGGGTTACCGTGCCCGCGAAGCCGCGGGCGAAGAAGAAGGCAGCGAAGGCGCCAGTGTCAGCGCCAGTGTCAGCGCCCGTGTCAGCGTCAGCGCCCGTGTCAGCGTCAGCGCCAGCGTCAGCGTCAGCGTCGGCGTCGGCGTCGGCGTCGGCGTCGGAACGGGCGTCGGTGTCTGCGAAAGCGCACTCGTCTCGTCCGCCCTCGTATCTGGACGGGGTGCCTCAGGATCCCGCCGAGCTCGTTTCGGGGCTCTTTCAGGTGTTTCGGGGGGCCGCCAAAGACCTCAAGACCCTCGTCACGCAGGCGATTGCCATCAGCAATCACAAGAACGATCCCTTCGATCGATGAAAGGCATGAAGCGGATCGCCGTCGTCGGGGCGTCCCTGGCGGGGCTACGGGCGGTCGAATTCATCCGGCGCGCGAAGTTCGACGGCGAGCTCGTCTTAATCGGTGAGGAGAAGCATCGCCCGTACGATCGACCCCCACTCTCGAAAGAGGTGCTCCGCGGCGAGGCGGACCAAGAGCGCTTGGCGCTACGGCGGAAAAGCTACGACGACTTGAACGTCGAGCTGAGGCTCGGGCAGCGCGCTCAGTCGCTCGACACCGGCGCCCGCGAGGTCCTGCTCGAAAGTGGCGACCTGGTTTCCTACGATGGCATGGTCATTGCGACCGGCGGTGAGGTGCGTGCGCTTCCGAATCAGCCGTCGCTCGAGGGCATCCACGTGCTTCGAACGCTCGATGATGCGTTGGCAATTCGCGCTGCGCTCGAGGCCAAGCCTCGGGTCGCCGTGATCGGTGCCGGTTTCATCGGCGCCGAGGTCGCGGCGTCGGCCCGGCAACTGGGGCTCGACGTCACCATGATCGAAGCCTTGGAGACCCCACTTGCACAGGGCTTGGGGCCGCAACTTGGACGAATTCTGCAAGAAGCGCACGAGCGTCGCGGTGTGCGGGTGCTCTGCGGACGGCGAGTCGAACGGTTTGGCGGCGGTCGGCGTGTCGAAAGCCTGTGGCTCGACGATGGCAGCCGAGTGGATTGCGACCTGGTCGTGGTTGGCATTGGGGTAACCCCTTCGGTGTCCTGGCTCGACGGCTCCGAGATCGAGATCGAAGACGGCGTGCGATGTGACGAAACCCTCGCAACCAACGTTCCCGGTGTCGTCGCCGCCGGGGACGTCGCGAGTTGGTACAACCCACTCTTCGAGGAGCGGATGCGGGTCGAGCATTGGACCAACGCCGTCGAGCAGGCCCGTCACGCGGTCTCGACTCTGCTCGCCGCGCCGGGCGAAGCGAAACCGTTCGAGTCGGTTCCGATGTTCTGGTCCGACCAGTTCGACATCAAGATTCAGGGCGCGGGCCGGCCCGAACCTGGCGATGAGCTCACCATCGCCAGGCGCGGGCCAGGCGACGAGAAGCTCATCGCCCTGTACAGCCGCACCGGCCGCCTGGTTGGCGCGGTGGCCTTCAACCAGCCTCCCAAGCTCGTCCAGCTTCGCGTGCTGATCGGAAAGCGCGGCGAACTTGATGAGGCCCTAAAAATCGTAGATTCTTGAGTCTTGAGTGTTCGCCAGGTCGATGTGGAGCTTCGAAGCGGTGACGATGTCTGCCGTGCTTGGTTCTTCTTTCCGGCCGCCGGCAACGAGTCCGGTGCGTGCATCGTGATGGGGCACGGGCTTGGCCTGACACGCCACTGTGGCTTGCGCGAGATTGCGGTCGCCTTCGCCACTGCGGGGTATGCGGTCCTGCTCTTCGACTATCGCGGTTTCGGGGATAGCGGCGGCGAGCCTCGCCAGCTGATCTCGTTCCGTAAGCAACTCGAGGACTGGGCGGCTGCAATTGCTTGCGCGCGTTCTCAACCCGAAGTCCACGCAAATCGTATCTTCACTTGGGGGTTTTCACTGGGTGCAGGCCATGCGCTCATGGCGGCTGCCAGGGACGAGGGCGTGGCGGCCGTCATTGCGGTGGTGCCCATGTTCGATGGCCTGGGCAGCACCTTGGCAGCCGTCAAGAGATGGAGCCCGCTCAACTTCTTTCGGATCATGGCGCGAGCCACGAAGGATCTACTCGGCTCCTTCTTCGCGCGCTCCCCGACCTTGGTCCCGCTCACTGCGCCTCCGGGGGACCTTGGATTGCTCACCTCGCCTGATGCTCATGCGGGTTACAGGGCCCTCGTACCGTCGGACTTCAACTACGACACCGCCGCCCGTATCGGGCTACTGTTCTGGAGCTACTGCCCCGGCTTGCGGCTGCGTCGGTTTTCTCGCCCGATTTTGATATTTCCTTCGAGTGTCGATCGAATCAACCCGCCCGGACCGACATTTCGTCACGCCAGTAAGTGCAAGTCTGCCACCATCGTCGAGCTCGACTGTGAGCACTTGGCAGCCGTGATCGAGCCAACTCGGAGCCGGGTGGTGCATGCCACCCTCGACTTCCTAAATCAGCGCGCGCCCGCGAGACAGGTCCAATAGCCAGAGCGGCTCGAGCTCGGTCTGGTGACGCTCGACCGAGATGCGCGCCAGGTTCAGCCAGTCGCCGCATTCATCGAGGATCGCGCTGTCGGCGCTTGCGACCACCGCAGTCGAAGCCTTCAGTATTTCGTCCACTCGGTCCGCCGTCGTCGCTTCGATGAGCGACCCGTTGCTGGCTGCCGTCGTCCGTACAATCTCTGCAAGCCGGCCTGAGTTTGAAACCGGGCGGTCGATGTACACGGTCACCTCGGACGGCTGCATCGAATCGACGACGTCGACGAGGATTTCGACGGCCCGCTCGGTCTCTTGCACCAAGCGATAGCTGCCATGGAAGCTCGCCATGTCTCGCAGGCAGGTGTCGCGGCCGAGCAGTAGAACGCCTTGCGCCAAGGCCACCTCGATCGTGGTGATCACGTTGAGGCCGTCGATCAGCAGGTGCCGCGCGTTCATCCTTTCGGGGTCGCATCGCCTCGATGCTCGGTCCTCTTGGGCGGAGTCCGAGCAGGCACACCTCTTTGCCGCAGTGCGTTGACGACTGCGCAGTCGATAGCGGTCCCCAACGAGCTTGACCGCCGAAGTGTCGGAGTACCCTCGCGTCCGGAGCCAGCTCAGGTCCGCGACCGCCGAGATCAATGCCGGGAGCGCCGGCTCGGAGAACAACTGCTCATCGGTGGGATGCGGCCCACGGTGACGCCGGGAATCACCCATGCGCGAGCTTAACCCTCAGCTCGTCCGACGCAAAAACTGCGTATTTGGAATTCTGCCCGCAAGTATTGCCGGAGGGCGAGCGACCAATGGGCTCTCGCGCGGGGTTTCTTGAATGGCACGCACCTTGCTGGGGCTTTGAGTGGGTTCCATGCTCAATATGGCGGCTAGCATTCTGACCGTTACCGATCTGACATCTGCGAGCTACAAGCTCGTGGGCTTCGCCGCGCTCATCGTAGGCCCAGCCGATGGCGAGGTGGTCTTGGTTTCAACCTATGGGGGCGGTGGGACCCGGCGCTCCGAGCCTCCCGCCTCGATGCGTGACAATGCCGACGGCTGGCGCGACCGGGTAGAATCCAGGCTTCGGCAAGAGGGGCAGCTCCTCGAGCGGCAACGGCAATGGTGCGCCGATCGCGGGGTTCGCTGCCGGGCAGAGCTCTACGAAGAGGGGCACTGGCCCGACTACGTATTGCAGAGTGCCAAGCGTTCCCGCGTGGACCTGATTCTGCTTGGCATTCAGCCGACTAGCGGCGCGGACCAGCTCAATCCACTCGAGATCCGGAGGCTTGCTATGGACGCTCCCTGTCCGGTGAGCATGGTCAGGCTCCCCGCGCTCGCCTCCTTTTGACCGGGTTACGGCCCGCCAGCCCTTGACACAAGGGTCGCAGTTTCTTAGCCAGGCCTAATGGCCGATGCCAGCCTGCTTCCGGCGCTCAGGGACTACGTGAGGTTCGACGCCGAGTCCGCCCGTTGCTTGCAGGCGATGCGCGCTCGGTTGGAGCCCTATCACGAGCGCATCGTCGAACGGTTCTACGAGGCCATCCTCGAGGATCCTGGCGCCCGCGTCGTCCTCAAGGGCGAAGCTCAGGTCCAGCGCCTCCGCTCTTCGTTAGCGCAATGGCTCGAAGGGCTTTTCACCGGCCCATACGACGCTGCGTACTACGAGAAGCGCGCCCAAATCGGTCGCGTTCACGTGAAGGTTGGGCTCGAGCAGCGCTACATGCTCGGCGCGATGAATACAATCCGAAACGGGCTTCATCACGCGGTATCGGATTCCGCTCCCGACGGTCTCGGGGTCTTCGAAGATCACCGTGTCATCGACCAGATCTGCGACATCGAGCTCGCGATCATGCTCGAGACCTACCGTGAGGACTATGTGCTGAAGAAGACTGCCGAAACGGAGTCGCTCGCGGTCATGGGGAGGCTGACCGCCGGCCTCGCCCACGAGATCCGAAATCCGCTCAACGCTGCCAAGCTTCAGCTCGAGGTTCTTCGGCGCACGGCCTCCCGCGTCGAGGACGAGTCGACGCGCCGAAAGATCGAAAGGCGAACCAACGTCGTGCAGGACGAGCTCCGACGCTTGTCGCTCTTGCTCGACGATTTCCTGAACCTGGCGCGCGCACAGAGGATGGAGCCTGTCCGTTGCAATGCCGGCACGCTGCTTGCCGAGGTCCTGGAGCTCCGGCGTCCCGAGATCGAATCGCAGGGAATCGAGTTCATCGAAGACCTCAATTCGGAATCCTGCGTCCTGCTTGCCGAGCGCGATCGCCTCAAACAGGTCGTCAACAACCTGATCACCAATGCGGTCGAAGCGGTGGCCAGCTGCCGTCAACCGAGCATTCAGATCGCCAGTCGGTTGCTCAGCGATGACCGATGGGAAGTCGCGGTGATCGACAACGGTTCTGGCGTCCGGAGTGAGGTCGTCGGACGAGCCTTCGAATCCTTCGTCACCACCAAGGAGGCTGGCACCGGGCTTGGCCTTGCGATCGTCAAGCGAATCGTGGACTTGCACGGTGGCGCGGCGAAGCTGACGTCGCTCCCCGATGGTGGCACATGCGCATCGTTTTGGATTCCGACGGGGACCTAGTCGAGCAATGGGGTTTGGTAGCCCCATTCCTTGACTCGGTATTGGATTTTCCGCTGACTGATGCCGAGGATATCCGCTGCGCGCGCGGTGGAGCCATCGACCGCATCCAGAGTCCGTAGGATAGCGACCCGTTCGAGCTCGGACATGGTGATGCCCGGAATCAGCGCCATCAACGAACCGTTTTGCAGGTCCCCGTGAGCGGAGGTGGGCAAGTCGTCGCGTTGGATCAGCTCGTCTTCGCACATGACCACGGCTCGTTCGATCGCGTTTTCCAGCTCTCGAACGTT
Organism: Polyangiales bacterium; assembly: GCA_049645265.1. Lineage (GTDB taxonomy): Bacteria > Myxococcota_A > Polyangia > Polyangiales > Houyiibacteriaceae > SG8-38. The sequence goes on along the minus strand of JBARTN010000198.1, from coordinate 16,575 downwards.
ACCAGGCCATGGATAGATCATCAGATGCTGCAACGCTTCTTCGGAGAGACCTTGCACCGGGCGGTCGTTCTCTCCGGCGTACTTGCGCAGAAACGCATGGGCCAGCAAGGGGATGTCGCTTCGGCGAACACGGAGTGGCGGCACGTCGAGCTGGACTACCTTGAGCCTGTAGTAGAGGTCTTCACGGAATCTTCCCTCGTCCACCCGTTGCTTCAAGTTGCGGTTGGTTGCGGCCACGACCCGGACATCGACCTTGATCGTTTCATTGCCTCCGACCCGCTCGAACTCGCGCTCTTGAAGGAAGCGCAGGAGCTTGATTTGGACGCTTGCAGGAATTTCGCTCACCTCGTCGAGAAAGAGCGTGCCGCCATCGGCCTGCTTGAACCGCCCCTCGCGCCGCGTCATCGCGCCCGTGAAAGAGCCGCGTTCGTGGCCAAAGAGCTCGGACTCGAGCAGCGTTTCGCTCAAGGATGCGCAGTTCAGCTTGACGAAGGGCGTGTCTTTGCGGGTCGAGTTCTGGTGTATGGCTGCGGCGAGCAGCTCCTTGCCTGTGCCTGTTTCACCGTGGATCAGTACGGTCGCCCGGCTCCGAGCGACCTGCGCAATGTTCTTCATCAGCCGCTGCATCGAGGGGTGCTCGCCCAGGATGTTGCCAAGTTGAAAGCGCTCATCGAATCGTTGGCGGAGCTGCGCGGCCTCCCGCGAGAGATGGGTCCGATCGAGTGCGCGGTCGACGATCGCCATCACGGCATCGAGCTCGAGCGGCTTAGTCAGATAGCTCTCGGCACCGAGCTTGATCGCTTTGACGGCGGTGTCGATGGTTGCAAACGCCGTCATCACGATGAACGTGGTATGGGGCGACATCGGCCGTCCGCGCTCGATCAGCGACAAGCCGTCCATCCCCGGCATCTTGAGGTCCGTCAAGACGACATCGGGATCGACCTGCTCCATTTGCAGGAGCGCCGTACGACCGTCGGCAGCAGTGCTCACCGAATAGCCGGCGTCGTCCAGAAGCTCCGCGAGCGCATTTCGCGCGTTCGCTTCGTCGTCGACGATCAACACGCGACCTTTGGAGGTTTCTACGTTTGCCCGTTCGGCAGTGCCGGATAAGGCGGATGCGGTGTTTACACTAGTCATGGTTACTCTGCTTTGCAGTTGCTGTGCCAAGATCTGACACTTCGATTTCTAGGCACGGGCGGTAGCGTCTTCGCTTCCCGAGAGTCCTGCCGAGCGGGCGGCGGCGAGCTGTTTGTACTCCGCGAACGAAGCTTCGAGATCCTCGACGAACTCGTGGACGTCGGGAAAAGACTCCCAGTCCGCGTTCAAACCAAAGTGAAGCCCGCCGGCATAGCTGAACAAAGCGATGCCGAGATTCTGGTTTTGCATCAACGGAACCATTGGATAGATCGCCTTCATGGGCGAGCTGAGGAGGTAAAGGGGGAACGGCGGGCCCGGCACGTTGGTGATGATCAAGTTGTAGGTGCGCAGCTTCATCGCGACCAGGTAGAGCTCTGACACGATACGTTTGGTCGTGAGGTCCGCGACTTCTTCGATCAGCTCGGCGCCACCCGTTTGGTTCGACTCCTTTTTCAGCTCGGTGGTCACATGAATGACCTTCCTCAGTCGTTCGATGGGGTCCGGTTCGGACACCGGCAGGTCTGCGAGGAGTAGGGCCACCTTATTGCCGACCGATGACCCACCAGCTTTGCGAATGTTCACAGGTAGAGCGGTGCGAAACCCTTCCATCGAGTCGACGTCCGAGCCCCTCCGCAAGAGGAAGCGGCGTACTGCGCCGGTGACCGTGGCGACGACCACGTCGTTAATCGTTCCACCCAAGGCGTTCTTGACCGCCTTCACGTCGTCGAGCGCGAATCGAACCCAGTCGAATCGGCGGTAGGGGCTGATATCCTGCTCGGTAAAAATCGTCCTCGGAGCCGGCTTCATGCCTGAGCGAAGCAAGCTCGATAGGCCCTGGAAGTTCTGCCGAACCCGGGGCAAGAAGTGGCTGAGCTTGCGAAGGCCGTCGATGCGGTGGTTGGTCTCAGCGACGAGAAGCTGTGTGCGGCTCGGGGCCGGGCGTGGCTTCCATTCCTGCGGATCGCGCTCCGGAGCCTCCGGGCTGATTTGCAAAAGGGCCTGCAGGAGCTCAACGCCCGCGATGCCGTCGACCATGCAGTGATGCACTTTGATAATCAGGGCGAAGCGGTCGTTCTCGACGCCCTCGACCACCCAGAATTCCCAGAGCGGCCGGCTCCGATCGAGATGCTGCGAAAACAGTCGACCCACCAGCCGTTTGAGCGAGCGCTCATCACCAGGCAGAGGCAACCGCGTGTGGCGCAGATGGAAGCGCATGTTGAAACGGTCGTCATCGACCCAGACCGGGTGTCCGTACCCCGGAATCCACTCCACCCGTTGTCGGTAGCGGGGAATCGAGTCCACGGCCGCCTCGGTGTATCGGGTGAGGCGTTCGATATCGAGGCCTCCGTGCTCGAGCGTGAGAGGCTTCGCGTCAAAAATCAGGGCGGCGCCCACATGCATCGGGGCGGACTTGCTCTCGACGTCCAGGAACGTCGCGTCCAGAGCGCTCAATCGCTCGTAGAATGCTTCCGGCATAGCGTGAAAAGGACTAGCAAGATGTGAGCCCAGGCCTTTGGTCGCCAATCGTTCGATACTTGAGCCTCCGGCGCCTTCCAAGAGGCGAATATGATGCGTCCGCGATCTTAGCAAGCGAAAAATATGCGCCTGAACGCGTTCAGTCCGCTACTGGCACGGAAGATGCTTCGAATATGGGGCATGGCGCAGCTTTTGGTCCGAGATCTCATGACGCAGCCGCCGAAGGCCGTCGGTCCGACGAGCCCGCTTCGGGAGGTCATCCAACTGATGGAGGCGGACCATATCCGGCACGTGGCCGTCGTGGAGGACTCCCAGCGCTTGCTTGGGCTGATTTCTCACCGCGATGTCCTGCGCAGTCAGGAGGGAAGTCTGTCTGGCGCGTTGTCTACCGAACAATCCCACATGAACCGCTGGATCGAAGCCCGATGGGTCATGACGAAAGACGTGCGCACGGTGTATCCTGATACGCCTGCCTTGGAAGCTGCACTGATCCTTCGGTCGCATGCCTACGGTTGTGTTCCCGTGGTCGAGGATGGGCGCCTCGTAGGCATGCTAACGGACTCGGATTTCGTCGAATACGCGATTCAGGCGCTCTCCGATCCCGGCCTGTGAAGGCGCGGCCGCAAAGCCATCGGACCGTGCCGCATCGAACTGGCACGGTGCTTGCTCCAAGTTCGACCTATGGCCATCAAGACGATCGTCGTGGGAACCGACCTCGGAGAGTCTGGCCATCGTGCGATGCGGCTCGCGATCTCGACTGCCCGGGCGACCAACGCAACCCTTTGGCTCGTGCACGCAAGTGAGATGGGCTTGGAGCATGCGTGGCCCGACCTGCCCGTCGGCGCGAGGTCCGCTGCGCAAGCGCTTCGCGAGCGATTGAAGGGGCGCTTCGAGAACTCGCTGCAAGAGCTCGAACGCGAGCGCAAGGCCTGCGAAGACCTGGGCCTGAGTTGCCAGACGTCCTGCGAAGAAGGCCGTCCCTGGGAGACGATTTTGCGCACCGCAGTTTCGGTCAACGCCGACCTGATTGCCGTGGGGGATCCCGTCGGTGCCATCGGCCTGCCGGAGCGCTTGCTTGGCTCGACAGCGGAACGCGTCGTGAGGCAAGCCCCTTGCTCGGTGCTGGTTTCATGTGGGCGCCTTCGCGCAGACTACAGCGGGGCGCGTATCGCCGTGGGTGTCGATTTTTCTGCGCACGGGATCGAGGCCGTTCGCTGGGCGCGCGATGTGGCCAACGCGATCGACGGCGAGGTGTCGCTGCTCCATGTCGTACCGCACCCAATCATCGAGAGCCGGCTGCCGATCGAGTGGCCGAGCGTGCTCGAAGGCCTCGCGTCGACGGCACGCTCGCGGCTCGAGCAGCTCATCGCGGCGGAAGGCCTCAAGCCGAGCACGACCGTACAGATCTTGGACGGGTCGATAGGAAAGACGATCTGTAATGCGACGGCTAGCATCAACGCAGACCTGCTGTTCGTTGGCTGCAGGGGACAGGGCAGGCTGCGCGGCATAATGCTTGGCAGTGCCTCGCAATACTGCCTTCGCTACTCGCCGGTTCCGGTGCTCACGGTTCGTCCCTGACTTGGGCGCTAGCCGCTGAATGTTGCTACGAGCAGGCTCCAGATCTCGTCCACGGATCGGGAGGTGTCCAAACGAAGATGCTCGGACGACTCGAGCTCGTCGATGGGCTCGAAGCGCTTTTCGAACTCCTTGAACAAGTCGGTCCTCGCGTCACTCTCCTGTGTCCCCCCGCTTTCGCGCGCGGCGAGACGATCCAAGATCAGCGCTCGGGGGGCTCTGCACTCGACCAGCATGAATGGGACTCCGTGCTCGCTCGCCAAGCGGCGGGCAGCATCTCGCATCGCAGCTGTGCGAAAAGAGGCGTCGATCACCACGGGACGTCCCGACGAGAGCACGATGTCGGCAAGCCGCAAAAGCTCCCCGTAGACGGCTTCGGTAGCGCTTGGCGAGTAGGCTCCGGACCAAGCTCCACCTGGGAGCGGTTCGGTCGGCTTCCGGTCCATGAGCTGCTTCCGCGTCCGGTCCGAGCTGAGCACTGGAGCGGCGAGCAAGTCACCTATCGTCGCTGAGCTCTGGCTCTTTCCGGCGGCGATCATCCCTCCGACCGAGACGACCCTCGGCGGGACGAGCGGTGGACGCTCGAACGCCAAAGCAAGAACGAAGTAGCGTCTGGCCTCCCGCCGCGCCCGCTCCCTCGTTTCGGGGGATGCCTCGGTGTCCGCGGCTAGCAGTGAGGCAACCTTGCCGCGCACGAATGCGCGGTAGCTTTCGTAGAAGTTGACTACCGAATAGAGCTCGTAGTCGTGTGATTCGCGGGCGTACCGAGCGAGAAACCGCTCTGCGAGGTCCACCCGCCCGTGCCAGGCGAGGTCCATCGACAAGAACGCGATGTCCGCGCAGACGTCTCCGTACCGGAAGCGGTCATTGAACTCGATGCAGTCGATGATCGAAATCGACGCGTCGGACTCGAAGTACACGTGCTCTAGCCTCAGGTCTCCGTGTCCGTCGCGGACACGCGCGGCAGCGATTCTCGCTACGAAAGGGGCGTCGTTGCTGAGTGTCTGCGCTTGCCAAGCCTCGATCTCGCGGGCTTGTTCCGGCGTCAGATAGTCCCCGATCGAGCCCCGGGTTTGCTCGAAGTTCTCCTCTACGTTTTTGCGGATCGTCTCGATGTCACCGTGCTTGGACGTTTCCGCGTCGCAGCGTACGCCTTCGTGGAATCGCGCGATGTGAGCCGCGAGTGCGTCGATGTGTTTCGGCGTCAACAAGCTCGCTCGCAAGAGCTCGTCTGCCCGCCTTTCAATGGCGAGACGGCGCATTCGAACGGCCCAGTCCACGGCCGCGCCTCCTCCTGCAATCCGGTGGACGCCCGAAGCGTCGACCGTGATCGGCACCACATCGAGGTATACGTCCGGCGCGAGCCGCCGGTTGAGCCGCAGCTCTGCGTCGCACGCTGCTCGGCGCTTCTCGAGAGTCGTGAAATCGAGGAAGCCCAAGTCGACGGGTCGTTTGACCTTGAACACCTCCTCGGCACCCAGGAAGACCCAAGAGATATGCGTCTCGACCAGCTCGAAGCCACTGGCCTCGAGATCCGCTTTCAGCTTTCCCATCACATCCCTGAGCAGCGAGGCTGCCAGTATACCCATCGAGGGCCTCACGCCCACGCGCTAGGCTTCAGTCGCACGCAATTCTATCGCGCGCTTCCCGATCGGCGCATTGTTTGCGTCTCTCGTCAGAGATGGCAGCCGAAGCAGGGGCCGCAACTGGGCACGGGGTTTGCTTCCCATGAAGCATCAGTACTGGAGGCGACGATGACGACACGAAAGCTAGAGAGTTCCGAGTGGCAACGCTACTTCGACGAGGTTTCAAAGCACCTCCCCACGATGCGGGTGGGCATCTCGATCATGGGCGAGAGTATCGGCGTGCAGCCCGAGAGCGAGGACAGCGTGTTGGTCGGGATTAGTTACGACTCGAATGACGAGGTTTTCGAAGTTGATGCCGTGAATATCTCCCACCGGGTGCCCAAGCCGAAGGAAATCTTCGTTCGCGAACAGCGTGGAAGGCTTTCGAGCATCGAGGTCATTGCCGGGGACGGCACGAAGCAAATTATCGAGCTCCGGCCACTCCCCTCGTTGCCTGCTTCCTGACTTGCGGTTACGGAGGGCTGACGATGGGAAAGACCTATATATTGGTGGCACACGAGGCCGGCGCGCGACTGTTCGAGAACGATGGGATCGGCCATGGGTTGGAGCTCGTCGAATCGATCGACCATCCGAAAGGCCGAGCACGCGACCGGGACATCAACTCCGATCGTCCCGGCCGCTCGTTTCGTAAAAACAGCGGCGACCCCCGCCGCGCTTCGATGAGCCAAAGCGAAGGACCGCACGATAGGGCGGTCTCCGACTTCGCGAGAGAGCTATCTGAAAAGCTCCGGCATGCCCGTGTGGAGAATCGTTTCGACCGTCTGGTTCTCGTCGCGCCTCCGCGATTCTTGGGATTGCTGCGGTCCTCGCTCGATGGTCCGACTTCGCAGCTGGTGATCGGTTCCATTCACAAAGACCTGGCGACCAGCAAGGAGGCCGAACTGATCCAACATCTCGGTGAGGTGATCGTAATTTGACCGGGCGCTCGTTCGTCGAGCGCATGACACGAAGAGGTAGATGAGATGGCCAACTTCGAAATGCCCGTGACCGAATACATGACTAGCCCCGTCGAGACGATTCGTATCGGAGAAAGCCTAGTTGCCGCCGACGCGATGTTCACGGAGCAAGGCGTGTCTGCGCTCGGCGTGGTCAACGATGACGGCGAGCTCAAGGGCGTGGTCTCGCGCACCGACCTCCTGCATGCTGCGGTGTTCAGCCATGGTGTGACCTTTCGCGTCCCGGATCGCCCCGTCGAGGAGCTCATGCAATCCCCGGCGCTTCAGGTTTCGCAGGATGCGCCAGTGGCGGAGGCTGCCAATCGGATGCTGAAGAAGCACGTTCACCGTATCTTCGTCACCAATGCCGGTAAGCCCGAGGGCGTCATCTCTACACGCGACCTGATGCGAGCGGTTGGCGACAAGCGCATCAAGACGCCGATTTCCGAGATCGCCTCCGGCTCCGTGGTGAAAATCAGGGCCGAAGATCCGATCGCCATGGCCGTCGACCGCCTCGATTCGTCCAACAAGCATGGTCTGATCGTGGTCGAAGGAGACTTCCCGGTTGGCGTCTTCGATCAGGCATGCGCTCTGCAAGCGCGCCGACTGGCCCCGACCACCGCGGTCGAAAACGCGATGAACGTGCGTATCTTGATCCTTCCCGCCGCGATGGGCCTCGGCCGAGCCGCGGCGCAAGCCTTGGCAATGAACGTCCGCCGCATCTTGATCGAGAACGATCGAGGGGTGACCGGGATTGTTGGCGGGCTGGATTTTGCGCGGGTGATGAAGTGACTGCCCCACGCGCAGCTCGCTGGCCTTAGGCCGTTAGAGCCACTTTTGGATGTGCATGCCGAGAGCCGCTGGCCTCAGCGGGCTTCGATCCTTCGGCTTGACTCGGAACCGCAACTCGTGGCCGCCGCTGGATCTCACGGTGAATGCGCCCCGCCAGGTGCTCCGCTCTTCTCCGTCCACCGATTCGAACGGGACCACGATTCTCGAGGAGAGGTCGTGTAGGCGGCTGCCGTAAGTCACGACAGCTTCGACCACCAACTCTCGTGCGTCGAGCCCCGGGTGATGCAGCGAGAGCTCGGTCGTGACCGTCGTGCCGACGATCAGCTCGTCGCCACTCAAGCCGCCAAAGCGGACGCTTTCCATCGTGATTTCGTTCCAGTGGCTTCGGATTGCCTCCGCCAGGTCCGCCAAAGCGAACAGCGGGCGGTAGTTCGAGTCGCGCAGGGCGACCGCGTCTTGCATCGCCGGCTCGTAGAAGTTGTCGGCATAGTCGCTGACCATCCGGCGAGCGGAGAACCGCGGAATGATGCTCGACATGCTGGCCTTCATCCGGTCGACCCAGGCCACGGGGACCCCTTCGGCGTTTCGATCGTGGTAGGTCGGCAGGATCTCGCCTTCGAGGAGCGCCATCGTCACGGCGCGGTCGTATGCGCTCGGGTCGTGAATCGAGGTGGCCGGCAGGTCGATGACCCAGCCGTTGTTCCCTTCGTAGCCCTCGAGCCACCAGCCATCGTCGACGCTGAGGTTCAGGCAGCCGTTCATGGCTGCTTTCATGCCGGAGGTCCCGCTGGCCTCGAGCGGACGCGTCGGCGTGTTCAACCAGACATCGCACCCAGCCAACATTCGGCGTGCCGAATCGATCGAATAGCCCTCCATGAAGATCACGCGGCCTGCGAGGTCGGGGTGCTTCGTAGCTTGATAGACCCGCTGCAATAGCGCCTGCCCGTGACCGTCGGCCGGATGGGCCTTGCCGGCATAGATGATCGTTGCGCCGGGATTGCCATTGAGCAGCTTGGCGAGCCGCTCGGGTTCGCTCAGAAGCAAGTCGGCGCGTTTGTAGGGTGCGAACCGTCGGGCAAAACCGATGAGCATATGACCTTCGTCGAGCCTCCCGAGGATATCGCGGAGCAAAGAGAGGTCTTCGCGCCGTCGGGTCCAAGTCTCGGTGAGGTGTTCTTTGAGCCAATCGACGTAGTCCGCGCGCAGCTCGCGATGCGCCGCCCAGATCTCGGCGGGGTCGTGGTCGTGCAACCAGTGCCAGCTGTTGGGGTCGTCGATCTGGTTGCGCCAGTCGTGCCCCATTTGCCGTTCCATCAGCCGTTGCCATCGAGGTGCGAGCCAAGTCGAAACGTGCACGCCATTGGTGATGCTCTTGGACGGCACGTCGTCGGGGTCGTCGAACTCCGGAAAGAATTGCAGGAACATCTCCCGCGCGACTTCGCCGTGCTTGCCGCTGACGCCGTTGATGCGCCCCGCGTTTCGCACGGCGAGCGCGGTCGTTCCGAACTCGTTGGCTGCGCTCTCCGGCGTATGGCCCATCGCCATCAAACGAGGCCAATCCATCCGGAGCACGTGCTCGAAGCGCGCCAAGTACGGGCGTACCATCTCCTCGGGGAAATGGTCATGTCCGGCCGGCACTGGCGTGTGCGTGGTGAAGACGGTCGTATTGCGGATGTACTCGAACGCCTCTTGAGACCGGAGGCCGTGCCTCTTGATCAGGTGGGCTGCGCGCGCGAGGAGCAGGAACGCGCTGTGGCCTTCGTTCATGTGAAAAACGTCCGGCTCGATGTCGAGCTCGGTGAGCAGTTGGTAGCCTCCGAGGCCTAGGATTATCTCCTGTCGCAGACGGTGCGCGGAGTCCCCGCCGTACAAGCGATTGGTGATCGCGCGGTCTTCGGGCTTGTTTTCCGGAAGGTTGGTGTCGAGCAGGAATAGCGGCACCCTGCCGACCTTCAATTGCCAGGCCTGTACTTGTACCGGGCCGGTGGGCAGCGGCACCGTCACTCGCAGCGGCGAGTACTGTCCGACCATGACTTGCTCGAACGGAGGGCTCTCGAAATCGTTGGTGTCTCCGAGGTCCTCCTGTCGACCGTCACGATCGATGATCTGGTGGAAGTAACCGTCGTGGTAGGCGAGGCCGACCGCGCAGAGGGGAAGGTTCAAATCGCTGGCCGCCTTGAGGTGATCTCCTGCGAGAATTCCGAGACCCCCCGAGTAGAGCTTCAAAAAGCCGGCAAGGCCGAACTCCATGCAGAAGTAGGCGATTCGTGGGTCCTGCGTTTCGGTCGACTCGATCATCTCCCGATGGAGCCGCGTCAGGTCTGCGACGTACTCTGCGTCGTCTGCCGCGGCCATGAGCCGACCGGGCTTTACCTGGTCGAGGAGCGCATGCGGGTTCTCTTCGACCTTGAACCAGAGCGCTGGATCAATTCGTTTGAAGAGTGCGGCGACCTCAGGGTGCCAACGCCACCAGAGATTGGACGCGATCTCCTTCAGGGCTTGCAGCTCGGTGGGAAGTGCGTTCGCCACGACGAAGGTTCGGGTGTATGGAGCCCCCTCTTCGCCTTCCTTCACGGGAGGCTTCACGAAGAGGCTAAAAGCCCCGGAGGAATCGGAGGACCGCGCGGGCATCGAAGGAACGCTCAAGCGCTCCATCGGCAGCTCCTTGCGACGCGCAGCGCCCGCCGCGAGGGCTCGGCGGTGCGCCTCCTCGTAGTGCTCCATGAAGTTGGACCAGTCGGTCAGGGCAGCGGTTCTCAAACAGGCTTCACCAAGCGCCGCACGGTCCTTCTCCGAAAGATCGATGAACTCGAGCAGCGCCGTCTTGAGCGATTCGGTGACTTCTGGGGTGGGCACGCCTTCGCGTTTGAGCACTCGGACGCCCGTACGATCCCCGTCGCCTTGCGCGGCAACCCAGCGGCCGAAGCCAGCGCGGTCCGTCGTGACCGCGGGGACTCCGAACGCAACCGCTTCGAGCGGCGTGTACCCCCATGGTTCGTAGAACGATGGGAAAACGCCGAGGTCCGCGCCCGGAAGCAAGTCCCAGTACTTGTGACGGATGAGTGGGTCGGTTCCGTCGAGATAGATCGGTACGTGCACCACGTGGACGGGCGCCCCCGGCGTGTTCTTGAAGCCCAGCGCGTTCAGCTGCTTCGTGATCGGGTCGTTGGCCTCGTCGACGAGGTCGTGCGTACATCGCAGCGGGGCTCCGGCAGAAGCACCATGGGAGCGATCCCAGAGCAGACGCTTGGGCTCGGCGTGGCCGGCGGGCAGCATCGCGTAGACGAGCACTCGCTTTCCGTGGCGCGATTCGAGCTCTTTCGCGAGGCCGGCCGCAGCGTCCAGGTACACGTCCACGCCCTTGTTGATGTACTCATAGCGGCCGGCGAGCACGAAGATGACAGTGTTTTCGCGATCATACTGGTCACCCGTCGTGAGCTCGGCGAGCTTGAAGAGCTCCTCGCGAGCGCGCTGCCGTTGCTCCGGCTCCACCGGCCTGGCGCCGAAGCCATTCGGCAAGATCACGTCCGGCTTTCTCCCTAGGAGATGTTCGCACTCCAGAGAGGTGATCTCGCTGACCGTCGTGAACACATCCGCTTCATGCGCGGCCACCGATTCCATCGAGTGCTTCGACGAAACGTTCAGCTCCTTGGCCGCAACCTCGGGATCGATGCTCGGCAGCGATTCGTAGAAGTTGGGATCCGCTCGCTGTCCCGCAAGTGAGCGGCCGAGCATCGTGGCATGCGTCGTGAACACGGTTCCGATTTCTGGCGCAGCGGTCTGTAGGTGTAGGATCGCGCCGGCCGACATCCACTCGTGCGCTTGAACGATCGCCTTCTGCCGTGCGGGAAGCAGAAACTGATCGCGGATGTGCTCGATGATCATGCCCGCGCCGTGCGCAAACAGCACCGGATCGTAGTAGTCCCAAGCTCCGAACAAGGAATCGAGCCCGTAGCTCTCCCAGTATCGCCCGAGGATCTCGTCCTTTCGTTCGTACAATCGGGACTGATTGATCAGCAGACAACGTGGCTCTCCGGGCACCAGCCAGCGCCCCATTTCCACGCCGACCTCGTGGTCTTGGAGCGAGTCCGCCAGCTTGCGATCCCAGATGTCCGGTCGAAACTCCGGTGCGACGCCCTCGCCCCGCGGGACATCCGGCCCGATCGTGATGTATCCGTCTTCCCCGTGGCGTTGCTGCACCTCCGGGACGCGGCTCGCCAGGACGGTATGGATACCGCCCACCATATTGCAGACCTCCCAGGAGATCTCGAAGAATACAGCGTTGCTCATAGCCGAATTTGTTTCTCTACCGGGGCTAGGACCGAGAGGTTCAAGTCCTTCATGACGTTCATGTAGTGGATGAAGGCGTCGTAGGGCCCTTCGTAGGGACTGAAATAGTCATGCACCGCGGCATCGAAGGCGGATTTCGTAGCCATGTAGTAGAAATGGTCTGAAGTCTGCAAACGCCGCCAGAGCGCCAGCAAGTGAGAATTATTACGCCTCCGAATGGCGCTGCCCAGCGAATAGATCTCGGCGAGGGCCCGCTGTTGCATGGCGTTGCCCTGCCATGCGCTGATGTCACGAGCCTCGTCAGCCCAAGAAACCGTTCGGTGGAAGGAGAGCTCTCCAAGCGCCGGATAGCGATCGATGACCTGGCTCGGCGTGAGGATGTCCCACTGCGGATGCGTGAAGAGCAGGTCCGGCAGGCGCTCGAGGAAATCGAAAATCCCGGTTTCCTTCCATTGATGCTCGCCGAAGGTCTCGTAGTCCATGAACAGATTGATGACGTCGCCCACGCCACTGTGCCCATGCACCCAACCGGCAAACTTCTCCGCGGTGAGCGGGTAGTCGCTCCAGGCCTTGTTCGAGAAACGGAAGGCGATGTCGTCCGAGAGCTTGTAGTTCTTCGCCAGCAACTTCATCTCGCGCCCGGGCACGCGGTAGACGAAGTTCGGGCTTCTCCAATCGAGAACGTCATCCGCACCCTCGATGATCATCGCATCGAAGCCCTGGTCCGCGATCAACTGGCCGATCTCGTCGTTGTAGATGAGCTCGGTGTTTCGGAAGACGCGCGGCACTTGCCCAAATTCCGACTTGATGAGCTTCAGCTCCATGTCGATTTGCTCCAGGCACTCGTCCTTGTCGTACAGGGCAGCGAGGCTGTGATAATAGGTCTCCGCAATGAGCTCGACCGCGCCGGTCTTCGCGAGCCGCACGAAGCTGTCGAGCACCTCGGGCGCGTAAAGCTTCATCTGCTCGATTGCCACGCCCGTCACCGCGTAGGAAACACGAAAGCGGCCGTCGGTCCGCTCGATGAGGCGAAGCATCGACTCGTTGGCCGGCAAGTAGCACTTGTTGGCCACCTTGCGCAGAACGTTGGCGTTGAGCTTTTCGTCGAAGTACTCGTGGTCGCGACCCACCTGGAGCGCACCATAGGGCCTCAGGCGATAAGGTTGGTGCACTTCAAAATAGAAACAGACCGACGGCATGGCTCACCTTATCCGCGCAGGACGGACTCGTAGACTGGAATGAGTGTTTCTGCGGCGGCATCCCAGTGGATGTGCCGGATTTCTTCCCGGGCTCGTTCGACGATGACCCGTCGCAACTCCGGAAGCTCCAAGAGCGCAACGATTTGGCCCGCCATTTTGTCCACGTCCCAGAAGTCGACCTTGAGCGCGTTGCGCAGCACCTCGGACACCCCGGACTGCTTCGACACGATGACTGGGCGGTCGTAACTCATCGCTTCGAGCGGAGCGATGCCAAAGGGCTCCGAAACAGAGGGCATGACGTACACGTCGGCAGTCGAAAAGGTGCGCTCGAGCTCTGCGCCCCGAACGAAACCAGGAAAGCGGAACGATTTGGTGATGCCGAGCTCCTCGACCATGGCTTTCATCCGCGGAAGCATGTCGCCGGAGCCCGCCATGATGAACACCGCATCGGGCACGTGCTGGAGAACGCGGGCGGCCGCTTGGACGAAGTACTCCGGCCCCTTTTGAAACGTGACACGGCCGAGGAAAAGAACGACAGGCCCCTTGGAGCTGCGCTGCTCGGTGTACGCTTCCACCGTTTCGCGCGCGTACACACCGTTGTGCACGACCGAGATCTTGTCGAGTGATGTTCCGTGGACCCGGTTGATGAGGTTGCGTGTGTAGTAGCTCACCGCGATGACCCGCGTGGCGGCCTCGAGCCCTTGATGCTCGACCGAGACGATGTCCCGATCGGCTCCGTGCCCCGCCCGATCGTATTCGAGGCTGTGCACCTGAACGAGCAGCGATGCTCCAGCGCGGCGCGCGATTTCGATGCCCGCCGGGACGGTCATCCAGTCGTGCGCATGCACCAGGTCGTATTTGCGCCCCTGAACGCGGCTCGTTGCCGACATGGCGTAACGAGCCACCTCGGAAAACAGGTCCTCGCCGTAATGCGCTCCGCTCGACGGCTGTTCGGCGAACGCAAAGTCCCCTCCGGGAATGTGAGCATGCTCGAGCCTGGTGATCCCGTGCGGTGGATCGGGCAAGGGATGCAAGATTCTGGATGCCAAGATCTCTGCAATGGCGGTTTCGTGAAGCGCGCCTGTTGCGATGAGCTCCCGGTACGTCTTTTGGTCCAGGTACGGTTTCAGCATCGCCGGCACGCGGATCATCTGAACTCCGGGCTCGCCCGGTGTCGGTGCTCCGGCATGAGCGGCCGCGGCCGCGGCGGTGAAGATCGGGTCCGTGGCGAGCGCGGGCTCTGCGGCGATCAGTGCGGTGAGCGGATCGTGCGACGCGAAGGGCACCTGGACTGGAGCTCGCGCCGGAGCCGGAGCCTCGGGCATCGACTCCGCGGACGCCGCCCCCAAGATCTGCATGTGCGGCGCATCTTCCTCGCCGTACAGCCTGGGTACCAGGAAGTCGATCTCGATGCCCCGTCTCGCAAGCGCAGTCGTCAGCCCTTCACAAGCGGTCCCGAGCCCGCCGCTAATGTGGGGAGGATACTCCCAGCCTAGCATCAAGATTCTCATGGACTCGCCATCTTAGCAATTCGCAACACCTCGGCCACGCTCCAGGCTTGTGCGGGCGCGCCTCCGGGGCGGTGAGGCGCTTCTCCATCGAAGACCTCGCCGATTTGTCCGATGCAGCCTTCGGTCCGAAGGTGCGCGCAAAGCGATGCGAGCACGGGCATCATCTCTTCGGTGGCTGCCCGGGGGCCTTCGGTCGCCTCGACCGCATCGGCGTAGAGGCCGAGAAGCCAGGGCCAGACGGTTCCCTGATGGTAGGCCCGGTCTCGCTCCAACTGAGGGCCGCGGTAGAACGGCTGATAGTTGGGGTCGTCGGGCGAGAGTGTCCGCAGGCCAACCGGGGTGAGCAGCTTTTCGCGCACCGCAGCGAGCGCCCGCTTCTTGCGGGCCTTGTCGATCGGGACGCCGGGCAGAAAGAGGGCCCAGAGCTGATTGGGCCGCAGCTGTCCGTCGGGGCGGTTTCCATTGTGTGTGTCGGTCAAGAAGCCCTGATCTTGAAGCCAGAATTTTTCCTCGAAATGATCGGACAGTTTCTTCGCGGTTTCGCCCCACTTTTCCACGAAGGCCGGACGCCGTTTCTTCGCCCATCGAATCGCGGTCGTGAGGCCGGAGAGCCAGAGGGCGTTCAGGTCGACGGCGTAGCCCTGACGAGGGGTCACCGGCCAACCATCCACGAGCGCATCCATCCAGGTGAGTGCCCAGGGCCCATGATCGATCAAGAGAAACCCCTGCGAGTCGACGTGCACTCGGGGATCTGCGCCTTCGCCGATTCGGTCGATCAGGTCGAGGCAGGCCTCTTGGAGGGCGGTGATGCGCCGGCTCCGCGTTTGCTTGGCGGTGAGGGCCGTCGCTCGGATGAAGAGAAGCGAGGCGTCGATCGACTCTGCGTTCGACGGCAGGTCACCGCTTTGCGGAATGTTGGGCACCAGGCCGTTCACGAGGCGATCTGCGAGTGACTCGAGGATCGCAAGCGCCTTGTCGACCTCGTTGCGGGCTAGGCAGAGGCCGGGCAGGGAGATCAGGGCATCCCGCCCCCATTCTCCGAACCAGGGATAGCCCGCGATGATTCCAGTGCGACCCCCCGCAAGCTCGACCAGGTACGCGTGGGCCGCGTCGTCGAGCTCTTGAACGAACGAGCGGCGTGAGCCCAGCACCGAGCTGAGCACCTGGGGCTCGTGGCTGGCTGCCGGCGTCGTCCCGAGTCGAATGCTGAACGCACCGTCTTGCTCGACTTCGAGGCGGAACTCGCCCGGTGTGAAGAGGTCTTCGGCATCGTCGTAACCGCGCTCACGTTCCCATTGGTAGTGAACTCCTTCGTACCAATGGCCGTCCGGGCGGAACATGCCCGGGGTGCCATGCAGGCTCGTGATGAGCGCCGGGACGTCCTTGTAGGGGTGCATCACCACGCGAAGCGACTCGCCGTCTTCGATGTCGAGCTCCCCATTCATGAACGGGTTGGCAATGGTCAGCTCGTGGATCGGACGGCAGCGGATCAGCGGACGAAGCCGTACGTCGGCGGGCTCGCTTAGCCCTTGGATCGTGTACCGAATCCAGACCGCGTCGGCGTCGTCTTCTAGCCACAGCTCGCGGGTGAACGTGATCCCGCCAAACTCGTAAGTCCAACGGGGCAACGGCTCGAAGCGGCTGAGGTAGTCGACGCCGTTCGGCTCGACCGTGTTGCCCCAGTTGTAGCTGTGCAGGGCGACTCTTTCATCGCCGATCATGAGCCACTCCTCGACCTCGGCCACCATATTCAGCGGCTCGCCGACCCCCGGCTCCCGGACCGTGAGAAGCCCGTGGTATTTTCGGCGCGGGCATCGATCGATCGTACCCATCGCAAACGAACCTCGTGAGTTGACGCTCAGCCACTCGGCGTCCGGAGTGGTCGCAGCGGTTTCGAGACTCTCTTCTTCGCTTCCCTGCGCCTTCGTGAGGAGACGCAGCCCCGAGGCGCTGTCCGAGCGAGATGGGAACCAGCTTGGCAAAATCACAGTAAACCCCTTAGACCCAAATCCGC
>JBARTN010000197.1:0-2555 GCA_049645265.1 Polyangiales bacterium | reverse complement strand
CGAGTCGGGTTCGGCGCGATGACGAGATAAAGAACCACTAGCGTTGGTGCGAGCCTGTTTGTGGGCGCAAAACCAATGCGAATTTCAAAACACAAACTACGCACGTAGATGTCATTCTGGACCGTTTTCGGACGTGGGTTCGATTCCCACCGCCTCCACTACTTAAGACAAGTGATTGCTATAGGTTAGCGATTCCGCCGATCGCGAGTGACCAAATAGTGACCATCGGCGGCTGGTCTCGGCGCGGGTTCGTCGAGTTTGGCGACGGCCTGTTTGAGCCGTGACTCGCTCAAATGAGCGTAGATCATCGTCGCCTCGATGTTGGCGTGGCCTAAGAGCTCCTGAACCACCTTGAGCGGCTCGCCGCGCATCACGAGGTGACTCGCGAAGGTGTGTCGAAGCACGTGCCACTGGATGGTGCGGTCGAGGCCCGCCTTTCGGCAGGCGCGAGGCAGCACCCGTTTGACCATGTCCCCGGTCAAGAGGGACCCGTCCTCCCGACAGAACACCAGCTCCCCGCGGAGGTGTCGGTGGTCTTTCAGGATCCGGACCAGACTCGGCGGAATCGGCACCCGTCGAGAGAGCCCATTCTTGGGAGTCCCGAAGGTCCTTTTCCAGACGGACCGCTTCACGAAGATCTGGCCATTCACCAGGTCGACGTCCGTTTGGCGCAGGGCGAGCAGCTCTCCGAGCCGGAGCCCGGCCTTCAATGCGGTCGCAACCATCGGCCGGAACTCCGCGACGGTTGCGCCGAAAAGACGCTCGGCTTCCTCGAAATCGAGGAAATCGAAGTCGGCTCTCGGCGCCTTCATCCACTTGATGGTGGGAACCACCTCGATCACGCCCCACTCCTGAGCAGAGCGGAGCGCCCTCCGAAGGACCGAGAGCTGGTTGTTGATCGTCTTCGGCGACAAGCCCTTCGAGAGTTGCGCGCTCTTGAAGCGCTCGAGCTCTCGAACTCCGATTTCGGAGACGCGCCGCTTGCCGAAGAAAGGCGAAAGGTGACAGCGAATGATCAGCTCCTTGGATTTGATCTCGCTCGGCTTGTTGTTGGTCTTCGCATACGTCTCGAGCCATTCCCTGAGAAAGGACCGGCACGTGGGCGCAGTGGCGCTCTCCTCGGACTTCGCAGTCTGAGGGGTCAACGGCTCGCCTTGGATCAGGCGCTGAAGGAGGAGCCGTTCGTACTCCTTTGCGCCTCGTTGAGTATCGATCGGCGATTTCTTTCGGTAGCGTTTGGCTTCGTACCAGAAGTCGACCGTCCATCTTCCGTCTCGTTTGATGACCGTCATCGTCGGTTATTCCTCCGATGCGGACACCCGGTTTTCCTGGACGTACCGTAGCACGTCGTTCTTCAGGAATCGGACACGGCGGAGCACTCGAACGTGAGGAATATGCTTGCCGGAGATGAGCGCATAGACGCTCTTTTCGGAGATGCGCAGAAACTCGGCGAGCTCGGGTACCGTGAGAACATGCGGAAGCTCGTCGGACCTCGGACGCGATGACGGCGCGCCCTCAACACTCATCTGCATCACGACGTGGTCTCCCGGTAGCAAGCTGCCCCTCGCTGACGGCATCACGAATGATCTCCCCGAGGTCAAACCTGGTCGCGATGATCAGATTGACAGAGTCGCTCATCGATTGGGCCCGAGGTCGCCGTCAGGGTCCATCATCTGGGCGATTTGTTCTGGCGTGAGCCCTGGCGGCCGGTCGCGTGGCGGCGGGTAAATCTTCCTCAGCGGGCCAAAGGCACTGCCCACGGGCTTGGGACCCGTCAACGGTCCCCGTTTCGACCGGGTCTCGTTGGGTCGCTGCGTGGGCAACGCCTGACCTCTGCGATGGAGGTCTGGTTGCGTGCCTTCCTTCGCTCGGTGGCGTCCCAGTGCGTGGGCGTTGCAGTAGCGAAGAAACGACCGATACGAGCCTGGAAACGGTACGCTCTTTTCACCGTAGATTCGCCACACGCCCTTCACGGAGTAGCCCGCTTTCAACCACGCCTCGATTTCTTCGAGCCGCAGAAGGAAGTACGGATACGGCATTTTCTCGGCAGCCTTGCGTAGCCGCCCAGTCAAATTAGATCTCTCATCGTCGTCCATCACTCTTATTATCGGTTTTGCCCCCCGAAAAGTTGCTCTGGCAGAGCATCTTTTTTTCGCAGGCGAAAAATCCACGGCAATTCCGACGGCCTGACACCGGCTTTCGCGTGCTCGGCGCGACTTGGCGCTACCTGTCGCTACTTGGCGCTCGGAGTGCACTCGTTGTCACTCGCGCGACACTGGTTGGCGTAGACGCGACACTAGTTGGCGCACACGCGACACTTCCTGTCACTTCTTGTCATTCTTGCCAGGAAGTGTCGCGGTTGTGACTGAAAGCGCCAGGTTGTGATTCGCCGGCGACAACCAGTGTCAGTTAGGGACACGCTACCGGAGGGCAAGGGATAGTTTTGTCTGCCAACAAAACTGCACGCACTACCTTCTCCCGCGGATCGCGTGATCGGTCGTGCGGGTTGCGCGCTCAACGCCTTCGGCTTATTCGCGCGCTCGGAACACACTTCC
>JBARTN010000196.1:0-10504 GCA_049645265.1 Polyangiales bacterium | reverse complement strand
CATCGGAATGTGCGGGACTGTCTCGATCAGTTTCCGCTTCCGACAGAAGTGGAGAACCGCCCGGGCGAGCCCCAGGCGATTGTTGATGGACTTCTTTCCTAGATGGTCCGGAAGTGCCTTTTTCAAGAGGGTGTCAGATTTTTCGTGTACGGACTCGGGGGCTTCGGTTCATTCTGGGATTCTTCCCTCGAAGTAGATCGCGAATTGCAAAAGCGCCGTGTTCCATCGCCGGTCCCGCCCGCCCCAGTTCTTCTTGGCGTTGCGGATGGCCAAGTATAGCAGCTTGAGGGCCGCTTGTTCGTTCGGCATGTGGCCTCGCGTCTTGAGGACTTTGCGAAGCTGTCGGTTGAGCGCCTCGATGGCGTTCGTCGTGTAGATCGCCCGTCGGATCTCGGGCGGATACGCGAGGAAGGGCGTCACCTCGTCCCAGCGCCGACGCCACGCAGCACCGACCATCGGGAATCGATCGCCCCATCGCTCTTCGAAGGCGTCCAAGGCCTGTGCGGCCGCCTCGGCGCTTTGCGCCGTGTACACCGTCTTGAGGTCCGCGCACACCGCCTTGCGGTCTTTCCATGGCACAAAGCGCGTGCTCGAACGAATCATGCGCACGATGCAGGTCTGGAAGATGGCGTTCGGAAACGCCGCTTCGACGGCTTCGGGGAGCCCCGTCAGCCCGTCCGCGCATAGGACCAGGATGTCCTGCACGCCGCGCTGGCGAAGCTCGCTCAGGATCGTGAGCCAAAACTTGGCGCCCTCGGTCGCTTCGATCCACATCCCGAGCACGTCCTTGCTGCCGTCGGGAAGCACGCCCACCACGATGTACACGCTCTTGTTGCGCACGCCGGACTTGTCGCGGACCTTGATCACGAGCGCATCGAGGTAGGCCACCAGATACACGCGCTCGAGCGGACGCGATTGCCACGCGGTGAGCTCGTCCACGACCGCGTCGGTCACGCGGCTGATGAGGTCGGGGCTCACCTCGACGCCGTAGATTTCCTCCAGGTGCCCTCGGATCTCGCGCACCGTCATGCCCCGGGCGTACATCGAGATGATCTTGTCGTCGAAGCCCGCGAACTGCCGGCTGTGCTTGGGGATGAGCTTCGGCTCGAAGCTCCCATCGCGGTCCCGGGGGACCTCGATCGGCACCGGTCCGCGTCCGGTGCGCACCGTCTTTTCGCTCTTGCCGTTGCGGCGATTTGGCTCCTCAGCAGGCGGTCGCTCACCGGGCTCGTAGCCCAGGTGATGGCTGAGCTCGGCGTCCATCGCCGTGTTGACCAACGAACGGGTCAGCTCCTTGAGCAAGCCCTCGGGGTCTTTGAGCGCCTCGGGCCCTGCCTCCGCGATCAGCTCTTCGAGCAACTCTTGCCGTCGGCTCTTCGGTTTCTTCTTTCGTCTCGCCATGAGGGCGTCTCGTTGTGCTTGGTCTGGTCTCGGTGTCATGATGCGTTCCTCCTATCAAGAGAAACCTCCAACCCGTACACGGAATTTCAGACACTCCCGTCCACCGCCGCCGGTCGGTGGGTTGTCCACTTGCGTCGTCAACGAAGCACCAGGACAATCGAGCATGGTTCTGGGACGGATTTCTGGCCGACAGCGCAAGGCCTTGGCTCGAAACATGGCGCTGTGCGTGATCACCACAGCCTCAGCGCTGTCGGCCGGTTGCGGAGTGCGGGGCGGCGCCCCAGCGGGCACTCCTGGCCACGTGAGTGACGCCAACCAAGCATGCGCGACCCTCTTCTGCTCCGCGGAGGCACAATCCGACTCGGATCCGCGGTGTGCTCCCTCATGCAAGTGCGGTCGCTACGAGTTTTCAGAGCCCGATTACGACGAGCACGAAGCTCACGCGCTACGCAGCTGGAGGCTCCTGAACCTGGCGTCGCTTCTACCGGCCGATCCTTTCGGCGAGACGCCCCAAGAGGACGACGACTCTCCGGCGTACTGCGCCGCCATCCCCGTCGACGCGAGCCCGGCAGCACGCACCTACCGGCTCAAAACGTTCCCGACGGAACGAGCGGCACGCGCGGCGGGCGGTCAGGTGACGCATCGCGGCCGTTGCGGGGCCTGCTCCTCGTTTCAGGACCTCGCCACCTACATCGAACGAAGAAACCTCAACCGCGCCGGGCGCCTGTGCGGCATGCGAGGGATGTTCGGGGACAAGACGCAATTCAGTTGCCTGAAGGACCTCGGCTTCACCGATGCTTGCGCCCAGATCTGGAGCTTCAACATCGAAAACACGCGCGCGAAGTGCATGGGGACCTGCGTCGCCACGCTCCCCACGAAGCACAAGCTGCCGGACGGGAGCTTGAACGCCTGCCTCGCGTGCGATGAATTGAACAGCGGCCCCACCTTCAAGGCGGTCGCAGGCAGAACCCGCCGCCGTTCGGGTTTGTCGTCTGGAATCGCGCGCCCCTGCCTCGACGCACAAGGCAAACCTGCAGTCTACCCGGTCGAGCACTACTACTTCACTCGCTCTCGCCGGTGACTTCGGTCCGGCCCTGACGGGTTCCTTGTTTTTCCTCTCCAAACCCCTCTCCGCGGCGTAGTCGCATGGCAAGTCCGCGCACAAGTCGACACACAAGCTTGCTCAGAGAACCTCAAGCTTGGTATCGGTCTCTTCAACAGCTCGATTCGCCGCTCGCTACTCACCGAAGAGGTGACGACAGCCCCGGACATTTCGCCCGAAGTGAAGGCGGTGGGCGGTCGGAGCTCGAGGAATAATTTTTATCACGTCAGCGGCGGCCTTGCGGGGACGCTTGGCAAGAAACAAAACGTTTGGCTAGGTGGCACATTGGACATCGTCGTAGGCAACAGTCGAATCGACTCGACACGGGTGTTCACCTTCGACCAAGGCGAATCGGGGTTCGTCACAGAGGGCGAAATCAGCGTGGAGACCAGCTTTGGGCTGCAACTCAAAGCCGGACTACAGTGGGCTCCAATCAAGGAAATCCGAGTAGGCTTCTCGGTTGCGACCCCGACGTATGCGTTCATTCTGATCAATCGTTTCGCGACCACATTCGGCCAGAGCCCCCCCCGTGGGCATGCCCCTTCCTCCTGGTGATGCGAACGCCCAGGCGGCGGACGGCACAGAGTACCGCGGGGTACGGGGAGGTTGGTGGGGCGTTGAGCCCGGCAACGCGCGCTTGGGAATTGCCTACGTGGGCGCTTGGGGCTGGATCGAAGGGGACCTCGTAGCCCAGTGGCGGCTCCGGACGCCCGAGCTCGGTATCGATCTGAAGAGTATCGTCAATGGTCGTGTGGGTAGCGCCTTTCGCTTAACGCGGTTCATGAAGCTTGGTGTTGGGGTCTTCACCGATCGAAGCCCAATCGACCGGATTCGGGTCACTCGGGTGGCTACCACCGACATCGATTTCTACGGCGTCCATCTGGGCTTTCTCTTTTCAAACCGCGAGGTTCATCCTGACCGGCCGGACGTCGAGCGAAAGCAGAAACGAGAGAAGGTCGGTCTCACGATCGCGATCGGGCTCCGTTATGCGTTCGGGCGCGGTGACGTCTTGGGCCGTTTCGTACCGCCTCAATACGATCCATCCGCGGCCGGGACTTTCCCCACCAGCGGCAAGATCCACGAGCTCTCGCTCAACCTCGGAGCGAAGGTATTGTTCTAACGAGGCTTCCTGGGGGGAAATTCCATGGATTGGCGAGCCTATACCGACGGTTGGGTAACGCTCGCTTAGCCCTGGGGGACCATTCTGAGAGGCCAATTGCCCGCACCTAATCGTTATGTCGTCCTTCTCGAGACGAAAAAATCCACGCCGCGAGTGTCCGGAGTCCGTCCCAACCTGTGAGGAACCCCACAACCGAGTTCGAACTTCGCATCGTTGGGGTCACCACCATCGGATCTCTGTTTCGGCCGGGCTCTTGTTGGATGATTCCCCTAGGCTTCCTAAGGCTGACGATCCAACCAATAACCAGGGCGTCGCTTGGTGTGCGCCACCGCGGCGAACTCGATTCCGAGGCCGCGACGCTTTTCCTCGTACCACATCGCTGCCGACTCAAGCTCGACTTCCGCGTCGGGCGGTACGCGAAGCGTTCGCTTCATCGCCCAAGCTGAGCGAGCACGCGCGCACGGACTTCGCTCCACTCAGGGGCCGGTTCGCCCTTTTCGCGCGCGGCTTGCACGCGACGATCGAGGTCTGCCACCCACGCAGACTCCCAGTCCCCGTCGGGTGGCCCGTCCACGCTGGCAATCAGCTCAGATGCCAGCTCCAACCGTTCGGCTTCGGGGAGCGCGCTTGCCGCTTCGAGGAGCTTCTTTGCCGCGTCCGTCATCGCAGAGATTATAGCACGAGCGAACTCACGATGATGTCTCGGCCATAATCAGCGAGAGTTTTGTATTCACCAGTCTGCCTGTTCTCATGTCTCCTCAAGAAAACTAACCTCTGCTTGGTTCAGGGCGAGCCGGGCCAACACAATTCGCTCGTAGAGCGAGCGTGTCTTGTCTGCGTCGCGTGCTTTGGTCGCCTTCAAGAGGTCGCCTTCAAGTTCGGCGACCGCAATTCGCTTGTAATAGAGCAGCGACTCTTTTAGATGTGCGAGGACGATCTTTCCTGTAAGAACGGGATGGTTATTCGTGATGTTGGCGTCCGCGAAGCGGGTGCCGTGCTCTAGCTCGATCTGCAGGCCTTCGCGGAATCCCTCCACCCCAACCTCACGGGCTTCACCACCGATTTCGTTGAGGATGGCGCGAGCTTCATCGGCAGAGACGGTGAGCTTCTCGACGGCGCTCCAATCCCTGATACCCAGGCTCTCGCACATGCGCCGAACCGCGTCGTTGGTTACCACATCTGAAAGTTCCATGGAATTCACTCCTTCTTTTAGGGACCCTTGTAGCCCTGATAGTCCTATTTGGCATGTGTCTATGCTGGATGTTCGATCCAATGGATCGGTGCCTCGATCGGGGTGGGCGATGGGATTACGAGACAGGCGACTGCGACTTCGGAATTGGTCCACAGTGAGCCGTTCCCAGAGTGGTCACGAGGCCTCCCGGAGCGTGTTCCAGTCGCGCAGTAACAGAACAACCGAGTTCCAACTTCGCATCGTTGGGGTCACCGCCAACAAAGCCCGGCTTCGGTTGGGCTTTGTTGTCAGAGGTCTCCCCGACTCGAGGGCTGCGCTTGTGGTCACTTGGCGCAACAGGTCGTGTGACAATCTTCCTTTCTGATCAATCTGGTTCAGATAGTCCGATCTTCCTGCACTTTCTGGGAGACAGAAGAGCCTTTTGGAGGCGACTATCGGATCGGGCCGTGTGACTCGCGTCTGCTTAGGCACACGCCGCTCGCGTTCGAGGAGGAGAGAAATGAACAACGCGTTGGTTCTCGTCACTGGAGTCTCCGGTTTCATCGCCAAGCACTGCGCCGTCGAGCTCCTGAACGCCGGCTACCGGGTGCGGGGAACGATCCGCTCCCTGGGCCGAGCGGCGCAGGTGGAGGACACGCTTGCAAGGCATGCAGACGCTTCGAGGCTGGAGTTCGCGGAAACCGACCTAGAGTCCGACGCCGGCTGGAACGAAGCTCTCGCGGGCTGCACAAGCGTTCTTCACGTCGCCTCGCCTTTTCCCGCGAGCCAGCCAAAGGACGAGCAAGTGCTGATCCGTCCCGCCGTGGAGGGAACGCTGCGCGTGCTGCGCGCAGCCAAGTCCGCCGGGGTCGAGCGCTTGGTCCAGACCTCCTCGACGGTCGCCGTGCAGTATGGTCATCCTCGTGACAGGACCGCGCCGTTCACGGAAGCGGACTGGACCGTGGTCGACGCGCCCGGTGTGACGCCGTACGCCAAGTCGAAAACCCTCGCTGAGCGCGCGGCGCGTGACTTCGTGCAGACAGAGGGCTCGGGACTTCATTACAGCTCAGTCAACCCCGGCTTCGTGCTCGGTCCGGCGCTCGACGCCGACGTCGGCGCCTCGGCCCAGATCATCGAGATGTTCCTCAGGGGCAAGTACCCAGGCGCACCGCGAGTGTCGTTCCCATGTGTGGATGTGCGCGACGTGGCCCGCATGCACCGCCTCGCCCTCGAGGCGGACGTGCCGAGCGGCGGGCGTTACTTGTGTGTGGCGGAATGTCTCTGGATGATCGACATCGCGCGGGCCATCAGGTCGCAGCTGGGCGAGGTTGCGCGCAAGGTTCCGTCGCGCGCGTTACCCGACTGGATGGTTAAGTTGGTCGCTTTGTTCGATCCCACAGCGCGGCAGATCATTCCTGAGCTCGGCCGGGAAGTTCGGGTGGACAACACGCTCACCCGCGACGCGCTTCAGATGACATTCATTCCGGCTGCCGATGCCGCCGCAGCAATGGCACGCAGCCTCATCGAACTGAAGGTCGTGTAGAGCCCTTCAGGCTGTCTCCCTCACTCGACGAAGTGCGTTCCAGTCACGCAGGAAGACAACCACGGAGTTCCAACTTCGCATCGTTGGGGTCACCATCATCAAAGGCCGGCTACGGCTGGGCTTTTTTTCTTTGCAAGACGTCTCCCCGAATCGGCGCAACGCACGATGAACTAACGGGAACGAGACTCTTGCTCAATGTGGATCTGTACGGGAACTGGATTCGTCACGATGTCCAGAACCGGAGACATTTGAGTGAGCGCCCGGAGTTGCTCCTCGGATGCATCTCCTTTGACCTTGAAGTTGATACGAATCTGCCGGAATCCCCGTCGAACATCTTCTTTGAGTCCGAGAAATCCCTGCAGGTCCACGTCACCCTCGAGCGAAGATTCCACCGCTTCGATCTCGATGCCTTGTGCGGCTGCATGATAAACGGTGCTCGTCGTGACACACGCCGCAAGTGCATGAAGGACGTACTCGACCGGGTTGGCGCCTCGGTCCGCCCCAAGCAGAACCGGTGGCTCATCGGCGTCGAGGACGAATGGTGTTGTTCGAGTCGTGTCCTCCTCACAAGCCCCGTAGAAGGACTGGATGGTGGAGCGGTTGTGGCCGCCTCCGAGCCATCGATTGCGCGCCCGGAACTCGAACTTGGCGATATCGGGGTCCTGCTGGATGGCTTCGACGGTTTCGCCGAGCTGGGTGACATTCACGTCGTTGATGAAAGTGGGTTCTTTGTCGATTGCGGCCTCGGTCATGACGGTTCTCCTTTGCTTGGTGTGAGATGGACACATGCCCATTCGCCACGCTTCTGACTTTGGAGCGACAAGCAGGTCCAAGCTTGGAGACTGGATGGAGAGGATGTGGAGATTTGCTGCGGGTCGCCGGATTGATGCGAAGCGTGGTAGATCGATTCCTAGTGTCGTGATCTACAGGTTTGAAGATTGTGAGCTCGACCTGGATCTCTTTGAGCTCCGACGCGGGGACGAGGTCCAGCAGGTCGAGCCGCAAGTGTTCGACCTGCTGACCTATCTCTTGCGTCATCGCGACCGCGTGGTGCCAAAGCGAGAGATTCTCGAGGCCATCTGGGACGACCGGGTCGTGAGCGAATCGGCCCTGACCAGCCGCATCAAGACACTGCGTCGCGCGGTGGGGGACGACGGCAGAGCTCAGCGCATCTTGAGAACCATACACGGGCGCGGTTACCGCATAGTGGCGGAAGTCGAGGAGATCGCGGCGGCGCCTACAGGCAGAGATGTACCAAGTGGGGCTGCCCCCGAGGTTTCATCCGACGACTTCGGCCATCGACGGAGCCGCCGTTTCGAAGTCCAGACGCGCTACGCGTTCAACGGCCGCTTCAGCACGGCGTACCAAATCGTTGGAGACGGCGACGTGCCGGTGATCTTTATCCCTGGGTTCGTGTCAAACATTGAGCTTCAATGGGACATTCCGGGCTTTGCCGATTTTTTTGAAGGTCTGGCCTCGTTTTGCCGATTGCTCGTCTTTGACAAACGGGGCACCGGGCTGTCCGATCGGATTCCGCTCGACGACCACCCCACCGTCGAAGAGCGCGTCGACGAAGTCATTACGTTGATGGACGCTGCGGAGTGGGAACAGGCCTCGATCTTTGGGATTTCCGAGGGCGGTCCGATGGCGACCCTTTTTGCGGCAACCTATCCCAATCGCGTCAGTAAGCTCATCCTTCTGAATGCGTGGGCACGTCTTGATTGGATCGGTAGCGAGGAGCTTGACCGTCGCGTGGACTGGATGACGAAAAGGTGGGGAAAGGGGAAGATGTTTGGCGAGTTCCTCGCGCCAAGTTGGGCGAGCAACCCCACCATGCGTCGGCTTTGCGCCCGCTACGAGCGACATGCTGCAACGCCTGGAACTGCCGAGCAGATCTTACGACTGAACGCGCAGATCGACGTGACCGATATCCTTCCTTCGATAAAGCAGCCCACCTTGGTGCTCCATCGACGGCACGATCCCTTCATCCCTCTGTCGGCAGGAAAGCTTCTCGCCGAGCGGATTCCCGGGGCAAAGCTGGTCGTACTCGACGGGGCGGATCATTTGGCCTTTGCCGGCAACACCGAAACATTGCTACGCCACGTCGAGGCGTTCGTCACCGGCCCGCATCCGGTTTTTGAACGCGATCAGCGCGTTCTTGCGACGGTTGGATTCGCCTGCATGGAGAGCGGCACGGAGGGAGCGGCCGGCCTCGGCGACCGTCGCTATGGCGATGTCATCGATCGTTACCATGCGGAAGCACGCCATGTTGGTCGGTCGTATCAAGGAGAAGTGATCAAAGTCGAAGGGCCGACGGTGCTAACCACCTTTGCGGGTCCGGCGAAAGCGGTGCGCGCGGCGTGCGATCTGCAAACGGCGGTCGAAGCGCTGGGGATGAAGCTTCGCGTCGGACTTCACACGGCCGAGATCGACGCGACCGAGGGTGAGCTGACCGGCCTCGGGGTGGAGATTGCCGCAGAGGTCGCGAAGCTTGCGCGGCCGGGGGAGGTTTGGGCGTCCCGCACCGTGCGCGATCTAGTGGCGGGTTCCAAGCTTTGCTTCATTGAGCGCGGGCAGCATCAGCTTGGCGCGCTGGGTGAGGCGTGGGCGCTCTATGCGGTGGAGCGGTGACTCCAGACCACTCGGGAAACGCCGCAATCTGATTCGCCTCGCGGGAAAGGGCTCGGCCGAATCGGAAGAGGAGATGCATCATCCGGTCGGAATCCCAGCTGTAAGCAGCCATTTCCGATGCGATCTCATAGACGTCTTGGGACATGGAGTCACGTTGGGTGTGGTACTGCGCAAACGCGTCCTGCTCGGGTGCGTCGCGAAGGGCCTGATCGATGGCACGGGCTGCAAGCTCGGCATCCCGAAACGCATTGGTGATACCGTTTGCGCTGACGGGATCTGTGGTGTGTCCCGCGTCTCCGACCAGCACCCACCCAGGCCCGTACGGCTTGCGAAAGAAACCCGGTAGCCCACGTGTGGCTCGTACTCGGCACGTTTGCCTGGCCAATCGCAGACGCTTCCGAAGGTCCGGCGCCGCCTCGCCAAGAAAGCAAAGATACCCTTCTTGAAGATTCGCCCACAGTGCGTCGGCGCGATCGGATCGGCAGTTCACATACACACAGGCGCCCCCGTTTGTGGGAATCACGCCCGCCATAACTCCCGACGCGCGAAACCAGAACTCCGTCCCGCGATGGTCGAGGCCCTCCCAGTAGGCGTAGTGAAGCGCGTTGGTGATCGGGCGAGTATTGTACTCACGCGCACCCACCTCTCTTGCGATGCGCGAGCGCCATCCATCCGCGCCCACGACGTAGCGAGCTCTGAGACGAATGGGCTTGCCCATAGGGTCGCGACCCATGATTCCGTCGACTCGGCCAGTCGAGTCGCGGCTGACTCCCGTCACGACAACCCG
Source organism: Polyangiales bacterium (assembly GCA_049645265.1). Classification (GTDB taxonomy): domain Bacteria; phylum Myxococcota_A; class Polyangia; order Polyangiales; family Houyiibacteriaceae; genus SG8-38. Next base: position 749 of record JBARTN010000196.1, on the reverse strand, counting down.
CTCGTAAAAAGAGGCGCCCGCTTCCTCTGCCGCCTGCAGCACGATAGGGTCCAAGATGTTTCGGCGGGGGCCGTACAGCGCGTGCACGCCGCTGACCGGAGGGAGCGGTATCGTCACGCAAGCACCGTCGACCGTATTGTGAACCTCTGTGGATGCAGGCGCACCCGTGGCGATCACCTGCGCGAGCAAGCCCCAGCGTCGTAGTTGGATACTCCCGGCCTGCCATAGATTGTGGGTCGAGAGGGTATCGCTCGGAAGGCGCGCTCGATCCACGATCGCCACGCGATAGCCAGCCCTAGCCAGCAACATTGCAACGGACGCGCCCGCAACCCGCCCCCCCACGACTACGACATCATATCTATCTCCGCCGTTTTCCATCTTCGTCTCCTGTTCCGAGCTCACGCTCTTCTCCGATGCCTCCTCAGGTTGGCGGAAATGGCTAAGAGAGACTTGGAGAAGACATGGAGAAGACATGGAGATCTGGAGCTAGCGAAGCCGTGGCTCACGACATCGCGTACTTCGCTGTGCCAGAGAGGTCATGCGGCCTCCTGGAGGGCGTTCCAGTCACGCAGGAAAACGAGGAAGGAGTTCCAACTTCGCATCGTTGGGGTCACCACCACCAGAGAGCCCGGCTTCGGCCGGGCTTCTTCTATCGCCGAGCGCAGCCGAGCAGGGCGATTTCACGAGCGCGGGCTCGCATGGCGGCTTCAGGCTCGATCTGGCGGTCGCGCGCAGGGCGCACAGCAGGT
>JBARTN010000195.1:0-3064 GCA_049645265.1 Polyangiales bacterium | reverse complement strand
AGAGTGCCGACCTGGTCTTGACCTCCGGTGGTGTGTCGGTGGGTGAGGCCGATTACCTCGTGGAGATTTTCGATCGCATGGGCCAGATCGATTTCTGGTCGGTTGCCCTCAAACCTGGGCGGCCCACAGTGTTCGGCACACTGGGCGACGCGCTGTACTTTGGGCTGCCCGGTAACCCGGTGTCGGTCATGGCCACCTTCTACCAGTTGGTGCGGCCGGCCATTCTTAAGCTCAGCGGCCTCGGGCCGCAGGTGCCGGTCCTGATCCGCGCCACCTCCACGGCGACGATCAAAACCAAGGCGGGGCGCAGCGAGTTCTTGCGCGGCGTTCTGTCGCGTGATCAACGCGGGCAGTACGTCGTTGCGAAAACAGGTCACCAGGGCTCTGGTATACTGAGCTCAATGACCCAGGCGAACTGTTTCATCCTGGTTCCCGAAGACGCGGAAGTCATAGAAGCGGGGTCGCAGATTGATGTGCAGCCCTTCGAGGCGCTGGTCTGAGGCGGTTGCTCAGTGACTGACGGCCATAGCGTTACACTTTTCGTCGGCACACGCAGAGGCCTGTTCCTGGTTCAGACCGACGCGGCGCACACGGAGTGGAACATTGGGCCCCCGCAGATCGAAGGCCACGAGATTGCGCATGTCTGCGCACATCCGACACAGCCTGGGCGATTGTACGCCGCCGCCAATCACAATGTCTGGGGCGCGCATGTCTATGCTAGCGACGATGGCGGGACGAGCTGGGAGCCGCTCGGTTCTTCGCCGCATCATGCCTCGGGCCGATTCGACGAAAGCCTGAAAGCCATCTGGTACCTGGCAATGACGCCCGACGGCCGGCGTTTGTATGCCGGTATCGATCCTGCGGGGTTGTTCGTTTCAGAGGACGGCGGTGATAGCTGGCAAGCGGTAGAGGCGCTCAACGAGCATCCAACGAATCGTTTCTGGGAGCCTTCGAAGGGCATCTTCGCCGTGCACTCCGTGCGCTTCGACCCAGCTGATGCGCAGAACATGTTTGCTGCGGTGTCTGCCGGCGGGGTGTACCGCAGCAACGACGGCGGCCTCAGCTGGCACGCTGCCAACCAGGGCGTGCGGGCCGAGAACATTCCGGGCGACGAGCCGGAAGCCGGGCACAACGTACACCGGTTGATCCTGCATCCGGGCGGGCGCTTGTACCGCCAGTGTTATAGCGGCGTGTATAGGAGCGACGACGGTGCGCGCTCATGGCTGGAGATCACCGGCGACGTGCCCAGTGACTACGGTTTCGCCATCGCAACCCATGCCGCCGACGCGGATATGCTGTTTCGTATCCCGATGTCGAACTCACACATGCGTGCGACCGTAGACGGTCGATTGCGCGTCTACCGGAGTGATGACGGAGGGGAGAGTTGGGCCGAACGCAGCGCCGGCCTGCCGCAGCAGCATGCCTATGTGGGCGTACTGAGGGAAGCCATGGATACCCTGGCCGGCCAATCCTGCGGGGTGTATTTCGGGACCAACGGCGGGCACCTGTTCGCCAGTAGCGATGCCGGCGACAACTGGCAGTTGGCAGCCGGTTTTCTGCCACCCATATCGAGTGTGCTGGCACTGACGACATGACTGACGACGAAATACTCGACTTGTTCCAGGCGCGTCGAGGCGTGATTTGCGCCGTGGGTGCCGGCGGAAAGAAGAGCACACTCTACAATCTCGTAGCCCGGCACCCGGGCCGCGTGGCGCTCACGGCAACGGTGTTCACGGCGCATTTCCCCGATCACCTGGGGCTGACCTCCGTGATTGCCGAAGAGTCCCAACTGCGGGCCCGGCTGGCATCCCTCGCCGAGGTGGATCGGATTGGTTTTGCCGCGCCTTCCGACAAGCCCGGACGCTACAGCGGTATCGCGGCCGAGCTGGTGTCACGATTGCATGCCGACACAGGGCGCGAGGCCACCTTCGTCAAGGCAGATGGCGCGCGCATGCGCTTCATCAAGGCCCCCAAGGACGGTGAACCCGTATTGCCGCCCGACTGCGGCACGCTGGTCTGCGTGTCATCCGCCCGGGCGTTGGGCAGGCCGTTGTCGGACAAGATTGCACATCGCCTGGAACACATCACTGCCGTGACGGGATTACAGGCCGGTGCGGTGGTGGAGCCGCGGCACCTGGCGCGCCTGCTGGTCAGCGATGCGGGGCTGCTCAAAGGTTCCGCGGGCTGTGGGGTGGTACCTGTCATCAACATGGTTGATGATGCAGATAAGGAAGGACTGGCGCGCGAGGCCGCCCGCATTGCGCTCGCGGAGACCGGGCGTTTTGACATGGTCATACTGACCTCGATGCGCAGCGCCGATCAGCCGGTGGTTGCCGTCATAGAGCGTTGACTGGAGGCAGCGATTGAATCGAGTGACCGTGCGTATTCCGACTGCCCTGCGACCCTTCACCAGCGGGGCCGCAGAGATCACCGTCGATGCCGATACGCTAGGGCATGCGCTGTCGACGATCGAACGGCGTCATCCCGGGCTGACCGCGCGCATTCTCACGCCGGAGGGTGACATCCGGCCTTTCGTCAATCTGTTTGTCGGCGAGAACAGCGCCCGGTTCATGGATGGGCTGAATACTCCGGTGGGCGACGGCGCGATCATTTCGATCATTCCCGCAGTTGCCGGAGGGTAGCCGGGTTCGATTCCCACCGCCGGCTATTCACACGCTGTGACACGGACGCGCGAGGTCTTAACGGAATCAGATGTGAGGCAAGCTACACGCGTGCCGATTCTCGATGTCGCTCTTGGTTCCAGCACCTTGAAGACGCTCTCTGGATGCCGGAACAACGTTTTGACAGGCAAAACCGATAATTGGGAGTGGAGGCGATCGTTCGGTGCAGCGGAATGAATGCCGCTCGGCTGCAGAGAGGGATATCGGTCGTGAATCAAATTGGTCGCTCGCAAGAGATGGGTTCTCGTGAACGCGGTTCGCGATCCGCCTCGTCCGTGGCCATCTAAAGTCGAGCTCCGCCTCGGCGCGCTCGAAAAAGCGCTTCGCTGAGGTCCCGCGCCGAGACATCGCTTTGTGGTACCTTGATTTGTCGATGCCCCCTG
>JBARTN010000194.1:0-57147 GCA_049645265.1 Polyangiales bacterium | reverse complement strand
CGAAGAACAAGTCCCCGGTCAAGCGATTATCGATGAGCTGATCGCCAGTGCCATCGGCGTATCGAATGCGCAGGGGACGGTTGGAGTACCAGGTGGAGAGGCCGAGATTGTAGCGAGCGTGCCCCAGGGTCGCGCTACCGTTGAAACCGAGAAAACCAAAACGGTCGAGCGCAGGCCGGAAGCGCTCGATGTTGATCGCTTGTGCCGACACCTCCGCCGAGGCTGTGAGCAGCACGAGCAGACCAAGCAGCGCCGACCACCGTGTCATCTGACCTCGGTGCTTCCCAAAAGGTGAGTCGTGCGAACGTTCTTCAACGCTGCAAGCATGCTTTGGCGCACCTTGGGGGCGCGCTTCTCGAGCTCGTCGAGGAGCTCTTTGACCTGCTGCCGCCAAAGGTTCTCCTGTGAGCCGCAGAGGTTGCATGGAATGATCGGGAAATCCAAGTCACGGGAGTATGCCGCAATGTCCCGCTCCGAGCAGTAAAGCAGTGGACGAATCACGGTATTGCGTCCGTCGTCGCTCAGGAGCTTCGCGGGCATCGCGCTGAGCGACCCATTGAACATCATGTTCAGCATGAGCGTTTCAATCGCGTCGTCTCGATGATGTCCGAGCGCGATTTTCGTGCAGCCGAGGCTCTCTGCAGCGTTGTACAGGATGCCTCTCCGAAATCGCGAGCACAGGCTGCAGTAGGTCTGGCCCTCGGGGATGCGCTCGGTCACCAGTTGATAGGTGTCCTTGCGAATGATTTGGTGCGCGTGACCTTGCTCGAGCAACCAGGCCTCGAGCGCCGTCCCGTCGTACCCGGGCTGGCCTTGATCGAGGTGAACCGCGATGAGCTCGAACGACACCGGCGCTCGTTGGCGCGCGCGCTCCAAGAGATGCAGCAAGGTATAGCTGTCCTTGCCGCCGCTGATCGCTACCATCACGCGGTCGCCGGACGTAATGAGCTCGAAGTCGGCAATGCACTGCCCCATCTCGCGAGCGAGTCGCTTTTCCAACGCGGCTTGACCCACGCGGGATGGGTACTCGGCGAGCGCCGAGGCTGCAAGGCTCTCGGTCACTTCGCTCTTCGGAGGGCGACGGCGCGCGCATGCGCCTCCAACCCCTCGAGCCGAGCCAGCCCCTCGAGGAGATCGGCTTGGCGAGTGATCGCGGCCTGCGAATAACGAATCAGTGACGACCTGACGACGAAATCGTAGACGCCCAGCGGGGACGCAAAACGAACCGCGCCACCCGTCGGAAGCACGTGACTCGGCCCGGCCGCGTAGTCGCCCGCGGCTTCGGGCGTGTGATAGCCGAGGAAGATTGCCCCGGCAGCGCCGATCCTTCCAAGCATGGCTTCGGAATCTGCAACAGAAAGGCTCAAGTGCTCGGCCGCAAGCGCGCTCGCCGCTCGGCCGGCCTCTTCTAGGTCGTTGACTACGAAGCAGTACCCGTTTTTGCGCACGGACGCCCCGGCGATCGCTTTTCGCGGAATCGAAGCGAGTTGTCGTTCCAGGGCGGCATCCACCGCATCCGCCTGGGCGCGAGAGAGAACGATGGCAAGCGGATAGGCCGCCTCGTCGTGCTCCGCCTGCGACAAGAGGTCCGCAGCGACGATCTCTGGGTCGGCGCCATCATCCGCCACGACCAGGATCTCACTAGGGCCGGCGATCGAGTCGATGTCGACAACGCCGAATACGAGACGCTTTGCGCAGGCGACGTAGATGTTGCCCGGACCGACGACCTTGTCGACACGGGGAATCGACTCGGTGCCGTATGCGACTGCCGCGATGGCTTGCGCGCCGCCCGCGTCGACCACTTCGGTCACGCCGGCGACCTCTGCAGCCGCTAGGATCTCGGGGGTCGGATTCGGCGTGATCAACACAATTCGTTCGACCCCGGCGACGGTCGCTGGAATCGCGGTCATCAATACCGTGGACGGATAGCGGGCTTTGCCACCCGGTGCGTAGACGGCCGCAGCGGCCACGGGCCTGACGCGCTGACCGAGCTCGACACCGTCCTCTTCGTAGCGAAACCCCGTCTCCCGCTGATGCTCGTGGTAGCGCCGAATCCGGTCGCCCGCGGCTGCCAACGCCTCGCGGATGGCGGGGTCGGCCGCGCGCGCCTCCTTCAACCAAGCGTCGCGATTCAACACGAGTGATGGAGGGCGCCGGCGGTCGAAGCGTTCTGTGTATTCCAGAACCGCCTCGTCGCCCCGCTCACGGACCGCATCGAGAATCGCGCGCACGTCGGGCTCGACCCGGGCGAGATCTTCATCGCCGCGGCGGCTCAAAGACGCTAGCGTGTCCTCGTAGCCGGGTTGGCCCTGTTCGTAGATCGTGAGCATCCGCTGGTTCTAGCGGGCGTAACAACGGGGTCAACCACGCAACCTTGCCCTCTGGGCCGGAAAGTGCTCAGACTTCGCGGATCATGAACGTACGCCTGTACAACACCCTGACGGGCCAAAAGGAGCCCTTCGAGCCAGCCGACCCCGAGCACGCCCGTGTTTACGTCTGCGGCCCCACGGTCTACGACTACGCTCACCTGGGCCACGCTCGGTGCTATGTCGTTTACGACGTGCTGGTTCGCCACCTTCGCAGCGACGGCATGAAGGTCACGTACGTCCGGAACATCACCGACGTCGACGACAAGATCCTCAAACGTGCGGCGGAAACCGGCACGGAACCGACCGAGCTCGCAACGCGCTTCGCCGCGGCCTATTCGGAGGACATGCATCGGCTCGGCAACCTCGACCCAGACATCGAGCCGCGCGTCAGCACGCACCTCGAAGACATCTTCGCCTTGGTGCAACGCCTGATCGATGGAGGTCATGCGTATCTGGCCGATGGCGACGTCTATTTCTCGGTCGAGTCGTTCCCTGAGTACGGCAAGCTCAGCCACCGTGATCTCGGAAAAATGAGGCAGGGCGCGAGCGACCGGCTCGACGAAGCACAAACCGCCCGCAAACAGCACCCCGCGGACTTCGCACTGTGGAAGAGAAGCGAAGACGACGCCTGGGGTTGGGAAAGTCCATGGGGGCGCGGTCGCCCAGGCTGGCACATCGAATGCTCGGCGATGTCGATGAAGCATCTTGGCGATACACTGGACCTGCACGGGGGCGGACTCGACCTGGTGTTCCCGCACCACGAAAACGAGATCGCCCAAAGCGAGGCCGCAACGGGCAAACCGTTTGCGCGCTGCTGGGTGCACAACGGATTCGTCGAAGTCGACAAGGAGAAGATGAGCAAGAGCCTCGGCAACTTCTTCACCGCGCGGGATCTATTCGATCGCGTCGAGCCCGAGGCGATCCGTTACTTCATGATGACGGTGCACTACCGAGCCCCGCTCAATCTCGACTGGACCCTCGACGAAGCCGGCAACGTAACCGGCTTCCCCCAATTCAAGGAAGCCGAGCGACGGGTCGCCTATCTGTACAAGACGAAGCAAAGGTTAGAAGGGCTTCCGCCGAAGCGAGTGACCGACAGCGACGCGCCCAGCCCCGCCGAGATCACGGGCTTCAGCGAAGCGCTGCGCGAATCGCTGGACGATGATCTCAACATGCCGGTCGCGCTCGCCAAGCTGGCCGACTTCCTCAAGGCCGTGAACGAGCTCTGCGACGAGGCGATGAGGAAGAAAGGAAAGGCTCCCCGCAGCTCGGTGGAGCAGGCGAAGGCCGGGTTCCGCGCCTTGGAAGCGGAGCTCGGACTTGGCGCCGAGGCGGAAGACGTGATTCTTCTTCGAATCCGCGACCGGAGGGCCAGGGCGTCCGGCTTGGAGGCCGCGAACGTCGAACGACGAATCGCGGACCGGACCGAAGCGAGGAAATCCAAAGACTTCGGCGAAGCGGATCGGATCCGGGACGAGCTCGCGGCACTGGGGGTGGAGTTGCTGGACGGCCCCGAGGGCACCGGCTGGAGCATGGCGGACTGATGATAGTATCAGGTGGGATGCGCAAGACAGGCGCAAAGTCCCCGTTCGCAAGGGGATCGGGGCCCGCAGGGATGTGTCACTGGCGCGCTCCATGTGGCACCCTGATAATTCCTTGGAGCACCAAGTTTTGACCTCTTCTGTCCCAGAGCCAATGGCGGAAGGCACTTTGAGTGCCACCCCACTCGGCCACGTATTGCTGTCCATCCAGAAGAAGGGGCTCAGCGGGACCCTCGCCATCTGGCCGGACGACGAGCGACCCGGACAAGACCGCATCCTCTTTCGGAAGGGCATCCCCGCGATCGGCCGCTTCATCGACCCGGCATCCGACCTCGAACACGGCATGCTCCACCTCTTCAGTCGACGAACGGCCCCGTACGCGTTCTACGAAGCAGACTTGGTTGGCGAGAGCGAGGGCACGCTCCGAGGAGCGGTCGACATCTTCGCGCTCATCGCGAATGCGCTCCGCGCCGAAATTCCAAAGGATGCTGTGGTGCGGGTGATTCGAAAGCTCGGCGAGGGCGCCCACCGTATCAAGTCGGGCTCGCCCCTCGCAAGGCTCGCGCTTCAGGCCAACGAGATGGCGTTCGTGGAGCTGATGCGCGCGGATCCCGCGTCGGCGGCAACGCTCATCGAACAGTTCGGCGATCCAAAGGTCGCGCAGCGGATGCTCTACCTGCTCGCAATCACGGAATGTCTGGAACCCTACGCGTCTGCATCGCAACAGAAGCTCAGGGCCGTGAGGCCTGGTTCATCCCCAAAGGCGCGGGCGTCCACTCCGCCGGGTCCGCGCTCGTCGATGAGGGCTCCAAGAGGCAAGCCCCCGAGGGATCGCTACTCGACACCGCCAAACGAGCGAGAGTCTGGTCTCCCCGGGGCAGCCTCGGTCTTGCCCGCCTCTCTGAGTAACCGGCCGCCGTCTCGAACGCTTTCTGGAGAGATCGTCGCTCCACGTTCGCTGCCGTCGTCGCCGCCGCCGAGCCTGAGCCCGGATCTCTCGAAGCGCTGGGCTGAGATTTCTCGGGTCGTCGCGATGATGGACCGGCAGAATTATTTCCAAATGCTCGGCGTGAAGGAATCCGCAAACGCCAGCGATATCAGCAAGAAGTACATGACTCTGGCGAAGACCTGGCATCCGGACCGCCTGCCTTCCGAGCTTTCGGCGCTCCGTCCCTGGCTCGAGGAGATCTTCCATCTGTTCACCGTGGCCAACGATACGCTGACCGATACGAAGAAACGCGTGGAGTATCAGAAGGCCGTGATGCAGGGCGGCGGCACGCCCGAAGCCGACCGCAAACTGAGCGTCATGGTCGAGGCGGCGATCAATTTCCAGAAGGTCGACGTGCTCGTGAAGCGACGGCAGTACGACGAAGCAATGAGGATCTGCGAGGCGGCGCTGTCGGTCGTGCGCAAGGAAGCCGACTACCCGGCCATGAAGGCGTGGATTTTGCTGCTGCGGGATGGAGTCGACGAAAAGGAGATCGCAGACGAAATTCGCAGTCTTCTCCGCAACACTTTTTCGATCAACCCGGACCATGTCCACGGCCACTTCGTTCGGGCCCATTTCTTGAAGAGGCAAGGCAAGCACGACAAAGCACTGAAGCACTTCATGAAAGTCGCCAAGCTCGATCCGCGAAACCTCGAGGCAGCCCGCGAAGTTCGCGTCGGAACGATGCGGCACGCCAGAGGCCGAAGCAGCGCGCCGCCCCCGGCAATGGACGCCAAGCTCCCCAACTTCCTCGGCAAGTTTTTCAAGAAGTAAAACGCGCGCAACCGGGGCGCGGACATCTATGGAAATGAACGAGATGGGGGTGGCCTCGCTACGCCCCTCCTTACGTCGACGTCTGCATAGGAGAACGGCTCGGGATGGGCAGCACAGGGAGTGGGGGGCGAGGCTAGACGTACGGTGTCTAAGGGAGACAGCCGAGCGGGTACCCCGCGACCGAGCACGCCCGTGCCGAGCCGTTCTCCGATCGTGTGGTTGATCGTTGCTGATTAGAACGTGGCGATTGTGACGTGGACGCGGGCGTCGTGGGCCGGGACGATGACGAGCTCGGGGTTCGCGCGTTGAAGTTGGTGCAACAGCACCAATTGCTCGCGGACGCCCGCTGCATCGAAATCGACCATGCGCCGGGCCAGCCAGGGCTTTTCCGCGGGCCAGTCGACACCTTCTCGGGTCCACGACGTGTCGCCGATGACCAAGAACCGTCTGCCGTCGGGCAAGGTCACCAAGACCGCGATCGACCCTGGGGTGTGCCCGGGCATCGGTACGAGCACGACACTGCCGTCGCCGAAAAAGTCGTGGCTTGCGGCAAACGGACCATAGCTGTCGTCGGCGAAGCTCAGCTCGTGCAACTGGAACTGACCGTGAGCCTCGAGCTGGCGATAGAGCTTCCCGCCCTCGTCATCCGACCGGGCATGCGCAAGCTCCTCGGGGGTGATCCACACTGGCACTTCGCGTAGGTCTTCGAGGCCGCTCACATGATCCCAATGCGAGTGCGTCAGTACGACGCCGCGAAGGTCTTGGGGCCCCAGCCCCCGGGATGCGAGAGCGTCGAGAGTCGGCTCCTTCACCGTCAGGCTTGCTAAGGCCCGCAACAGCAGCGGGGTCGTCTTCAGATGTTCCGGCACATTTCGGCCTACGCCGGCGTCGATCAACAAGCGTCCCCGAGGGTGCTCGACCATGAAGGCAACGAGCCCAGTGATGAGAGGCTTCGTCAAAGACCCACCGCGAACGCCGAAGCCCTCTTGGCTCTTCATCTCCGCGCCGCGAATCACCGAAAACGACACGCCCTCGATCGAAACCGGCGGCGGAAGCGAAGGCCCGATGGCCTTCGGGACCGGCAAAGGACGCTTGACGAACGTCCAAGCAAAGGCAGCGAGCACGCCGACGAAAAGCAGGAGGGCGATCCGGATCTTCATGCGGAGACGAAGATAGTCCCGAGCCGCTCCCCTGTCCCGAACACAATCACGGCCACGATTACGGTCACGGTCACGGTCACGATCACGATCACGGTCACGGTCACGGCCACGGCCACGGCCACGATCGCAGCCACCCCCACTGGTGGCCGCCGGCGGGCAGGCGATTGCGCCGATGGTTTCTGTCCTCAAACCTTCGGAATCCGTCGCCCTGCCCTTGGCACGCGTGTTGCCACACATACCCAGTCATGGACCGTCCCCGTGAGCGACTCTCCCGTCTTGGCCCAACCACCCTCTCTGATGCGGAGCTCCTCGCGCTCATCCTGGGCACCGGGCGATCCGGCGAGGACGTCGGCTCCTTGGCGATCCGCATCGTTCGAGACACGGGTGGGCTTTGGGCGCTCGCCCGAATGAGCTTCGCCGAGTTGGCTCGCATCGCCGGAATCGGCCCAGCCAAAGCAGCCCGCCTGGCCGCGGCGTTCGAGCTCGGGTCGCGCAGCCTGGTTCGGCCTGACCTCGGCGCCGCTCCCCTTTCGAACAGCGAAATGGTCTTCCATCGGTACGGCCAGCAGCTCATGGCCAGCCAAATCGAGCGGTTCATGGTGGTTTGCGTCGACGCGAAGAACCGCGCGCGGGCCGAGCGTGAGGTCGCGCGCGGTGGGCGCACGAGCTGCCAGGTCGATCCGGCCGAAGTGTTTCGGCTTTTGGTGTCGGAATCGGCCTCCGGGGCGATCTTCATTCACAACCACCCCAGCGGGGACCCCGATCCAAGCCGACAGGACCTCGAGCTCACCCAGCGCCTCGTGTCGGCAGGGTCCTTGTTCGATATCCGCATCCTCGATCACCTCATTGTGGGGAGCGGGAGATACACCAGCCTCCGCGACGCCGGTCTTTGGCCAACTAGCGCTGTGAAATCAAGCGGTTCCACTGGAGTCTTGGTCTGATTTGGGCGACTTGACACCCCCCCGACCCCGTGCTTTCTTCCCGCACTATTATCTCTCGGGAGCATTGCAGTGAAGCGGACCTATCAACCACATCGCAAGCGCCGTCTTCGGACACATGGGTTCCGCGCGCGTATGAAGACCAAGGGCGGGCGGAGCGTGATCAACGCCCGTCGTCGCAAGGGGCGTAAGCACCTCACCGTGTCCTGCTACAAGAAGTAGCCCGAAACCGTGCGATGATGCCTCGCACTTCAAAAATGGCGGGGGCTATCGGCGAAAGACCGCAACGGTTTCGACGCGTTGATCGGCTTCAGAAGCGTTACGAATTCAAACAAGCACAGCTCAGCGGGCGACGAATCCACACTCCCCACTTTCTCATCGTCGTCCTACCTAATGCACTACGAAACACGCGACTTGGGATCACCGTGACGAAGAAAGTGGGAACCGCCGTTCAGAGAAACCGCATCAAGCGGGTGGTTCGCGAGGTATTTCGGCGCAACCGGCAGCTCTTTCCGGCCTCTCACGACCTGGTGTTCATCGCAAAGCGCGGCGCCACCGAAATTGACTACGGCTCGCTGTTGAATGAGCTCGGACGCGCAGCGGGGAAGCTACAGATTGAGGCGGCGCGATGATTCGGGCAGCACTTCTCTTCTTGATTCGCCTCTACCAAATGACGCTTTCCCGTCTCATCGGCCCTTCGTGCCGATTCGAACCATCTTGCTCGCACTACACGGCAACGTGCATCGAGCGGTTCGGCGCGCTGCGAGGTTCATGGCTCGGCATGAAGCGAATCGGACGCTGCCATCCATTGAACCCGGGCGGATACGACCCGGCGCCCCACCCCGAGCACTCGCAACATCCATCGAACGAGGCGCGGCATGGATGAGCGAAAGCAACCACCGGTTGCCCTCATGATGCTGCCCCTCTTGGCACTTGGTGCGATGCTGGCAGTTCAGTATTTCGCTCCACCCAAAGCACAGACCGAAGAGCCCGCCGCCGGCCAGGCTGCAATACAGGCTCCCGAGGATGCCGAGGGCAGCTCCAATGAAGCTCTGCCGGCCCAGATCTCGCCGGTCGATGCGCGGTCACGTGCCGACTCTCAGAACCTCTACCAACTGGAGAGCGATCGCTTCGTCGCCTCCTTTACGGACCTGAACACCGCCATGGTGAGCTTGCAGGTCAAGGGCGAGCGGTACCTGGACCAAGAGGGAAACCCGTTCGAGCTAGTGACGACGGAGAAAGAGCGGTACCTGCCACTCGCACCTTCGTTCTCCGGCGTGAAGATACCGGCAGACGCGCGTTGGCGACTGGTGGAGTCCTCGAAAGAGAAGCTGAGCTTTCAGTGGGCCGACGATGGGGTCTCGGTCACTCGTACCTGGGAGCTCGCCGAACCGCCCTATCAGCTTCACTCCTCGATCGAGGTTCGCAACAACGAGCCGCAGTCGAGATCCGTGGGCTTAGGGATCACGTCCGCCCACTACGTCCGCCGTGCCGAGGAAAAAGGCGGTCTAATCGGAAGGCCGTCACCGGTTCTCAGCCACGGGATCTGCCAACAGGGCGACGAGACGATTCGCGAGGATCGCGAAGACCTCCTGAGCGAGGACGAGACGCGACCGACGCAGCCTCACAGCTACGGCCCGGGAATCGATTACGTAGCACTGAGTAGCGTGTATTTCGCCATCATCGCGGCGCCCGAGGGCGGCACCGCCGAGCGATGCGACATGCTGACGACCGATCGCGGGGGCACCAAGGAGGACCCGGACGGAAGCCTGTTCGAGGCGAGGCTCGCCTACGCGCCACAGGAGATCGGCTCAGGAGAAACGGCAACGTTCCGAACCGCAGTCTACGCCGGGCCGAAAGACTACGACGCCCTTCAGGAGTTTGGGCACGGCGCCTCGGACGTCATCGACCTCGGATGGTTCAGCTTCATCGCGCGGGGGATGAGCTGGCTGCTGCGCACGATTCACGGCTTCATCGGAAACTGGGGCGTTGCGATCATTTTGCTGACGCTTTTGGTTCGTGTGCTGCTGCTGCCGTTCGTGATTCCGCAGTTCCGGAACATGGCAAAGCAGCGAGCGCTCAAGCCCGAGATCGACAAGATCAACGAGCTCTACAAAGACGATCGCGAAAAGAAGGGCGCCGCGATGATGGAGCTCTGGCGCAAGCACAAGGTGAACCCGCTCGGCGGCTGTCTCCCGGTGCTTCTGCAGATGCCCATCTTCTTTGCGCTCTATCAGACTCTATCGACGAGCATCGAGCTCTACCACGCACCCTTCGTCCTGTGGTGGACCGACCTCTCGTCGCCAGACCCGCTCTATGTGTTGCCGGTCATCCTCGGAGCCCTGATGTTCATTCAGCAGAAGCTCACGCCGGTCCAAATGGATGCGACGCAGGCCAAGGTCATGCTCTACGCGATGCCGCTGATGATGACGTTCTTCATGCTGCTTTTACCGACGGGCCTTTGCTTGTACATGGTGACCAGCTCCGCCATCGGCATCACGCAGCAGCGATACATGTACTGGAAGATGGACCAAGAGACGTCGGCCCTGGCGACCAGCTCGGACGACAGCGACGACAACGACGATCAAGCGGCGGAAGATACGGAAGCCGCCGCACCGAAGCAGGCCAAGCCCCGCAGAAAGAAGAGGACTCGACGTGGACGAGCTTAAAAGTAAACCCCGTGACGGAGCACTGATTCTCGATGAGCAAAAGCAGGAAGATCCCAGCCGATACGCCGGGGACGGCAAGGCGGAAGAGGCTGCAGAGATTCTCGAAGAGCTCATCAACCTGATGGACCTCGACGTTCGAGTCGACATTCGTTCCGACGCCGAGCGAATCGAGCTCGACGTGACAGGCGAAGACTCCGGCCGTGTGATAGGCAAGAAGGGCGCCACCCTCGACGCGCTTCAGTTCTTGATCAACAAGATGGTCAATCGTTTTCCCGAAGCGCGCCGCCACGTCGTCGTCGATTCGGGCGACTACCGCGAGCGCCACGACGACGGTCTCGTTTCGATGGCCAAACGCCAGGCAGACCGCGCCATGACCGAAGGCAAGGTGGTCACTCTTCAGCCCATGAACGCTCGCGACCGGCGCGTCGTCCACATGTCGCTCGCCAAATTCGAAGGCGTCAGCACGATGTCACAGGGCGAAGGAATGCGTCGTCGCATCCAGATCATCCCGGCCCGGAGGCGCCGGTAACGGTTCCAGGCTAGCGGCGGTAGGCTAGGATGGATCTTGGTGCGCCGGTGGACGGCACCTCGTAGTCCAGCCGGCGCGCCAAGAGTAAGCCGGCCGGCGGATCGACGTCCGTCCCCGCCGTCAGCACCCAGACCTCATCGGCCAACTGCGCACCGATCGGCAACCATTCGTTCGGTGGAAATGTCGCCCGAGAAAGCGCAATTCCGAAGGGTGCGCCGTCGACGGTCGGGTGTGCCGGATCGACCTTTCGTTCGAGCATCGCGGCGCGGCTCGAGAGGCCCAGCGCCCCGGCCACGGTCCTCAGGAAGGTGGCTCGTATGCGCCTCGGCTCGACGAGGGTGGCGCGCAGCGTCGCGTACGCAAGCAGGATCGGGATGGTTGGTGCTCCAACGCCGGCTCCCACGTCGACGAGCGAAGCGGAACCTTCGATCCACTCCCCGCGGATCACGTGGGCTGCATCCAGAAACAAGATTTCAGCAAGCTCGGTGTTGGTGCGCGCCGAGGTGAGATCCGTCCGAGCGCCCCAGGACTGCGCGAGATCGAAGTACGCAGCCCAGCCTTCCGACTCGGAGATCCCTGCCTCCGCACAGAGCAGCCCAACCGCATCCGCAGCGCTCATCCGCCTCGCGCCCGGTGCCAGGCCGCCTTGAGGTCGGCCATCTGGGCGTATCTGTCGTCCTTGTTGCGATGCATCGCTCGTTCGATCACGCGCGCGATCGCCGCCGGCACCTCTGCTACGGCGTCGATCGGAAGGCAATCACCCGCGTCGATCTTCATCATGAGTCGGCCCAGATGGTTGTCGTGAAACGGTTTCTTCGCGCTCAGGGCTTCGTAGAGCAGAACGCCGAGCCCATACACGTCGATGCGTTGGTCGACGTCGGTCTTTCCCGTCAGCACTTCGGGCGCCATGTAATCAGGCGTCCCGCTGACTTCGCCCGTCGCGGTAAGCCGGTCGAGACCGAGGATCTTCGACGCACCAAAATCCACGACGCGCGGACTCCCTTCCGCAGGCCAGATGACGTTGGCCGGCTTCAGGTCTCCATGAAGCACGCCATGTTCATGCGCTGCGCCCAATCCGCTACTGAGCGCATCGACCAAGGCGTCCGCCTCGGCAATGCTCACTGGGCCCTTCGACAAGCGCTCGGCAAGCGTCTCCCCTTCGACATACTCGGTCACGAGGAAAACCAGCCCAACGTCGTCGATTCCGAGCTCGAGCAGGCGGACGATCGACGGATGGTCGAGGGCCTTGAGGACCGCCCCTTCGCGTCGAAACCGTCTCCGCATGGATTCGTCCGCAAGGAATTCGGCGCGGAGCACTTTGACCGCCGCCTTGGATCCGCTGAGCTGGTCCAGAGCTTCGAACACGTCGCCCATCGCGCCCCGGGCGAGCTCTGCCACCAACTCGTAGCGGCCAGCCAGGATGGTTCCGAGGCCAATGGCAGTTGGGTTCGTCATGACTCGGCGGGAAGATACCTCTCTTCGCAAACTCGCCCAACTGACGTACGCTCCGCCCGCCGATGACGCTGCCCAAGGTCCATGACGCGCTCGCCAAGCTGTACGGGTTACCCCTGCCCGCGATCGAGCTGATCAAGCTGCGCGGGGATGCGTCGACGCGGAGCTATTTCCGCGTGCAGGTCCCAGAAGCGGGCGCTGGAAGCCCCGAAAGCGTCATCGCGATGCAGCTGCCGGAGGACGCGTTCCGTAGCGAAGAGGGTGGCAAACCAGCCCGCAGCGAATGCCTTCCGTTTCTCGAAATCGCCGCGCTGCTCGACTCCAAAGGCCTGTCGGTCCCGTCGATCTACGTCGAAGACCTCCGCAACGGGATCATCCTGCTCGAAGATCTCGGAGACATGACCTTTGAGCAGAATCTGCGCGACACCCCACGAGGCGACTGGCGACGGCTCTACGGTGACGCCGTCGACCTTCTCGCCGACCTGCACGACCGCTGTGCCATTCTTCCCGAAACCTCGATCGTCTCGCAACGTCACTTCGACCGCGAGCTCATCGACTGGGAGCTCGATCATTTTCGGGAGTGGGGACTCGAGGTCCCATTTGGAGCGCTCGATGAGGCTCAGAGAGCGACTCTTCACGGCGCCTTCTCCAGGATTGGGTCCGCGATCGAGGCCATGCCCGACGGCTTCGTCCACCGGGACTATCAATCGAAGAACCTGATGGTGGGGCCCAGCGGTAAGCTCACGCTCATCGATTTCCAAGACGCGCTCCGAGGACCCCGCGTGTACGACCTCGTTGCTCTTCTTTGCGACTCCTACGTCTCGCTGGACCTCGGCCTGCAAGAATCGATGATCGATCGCTATGCCGCACTGCGTCGTCTCGAACCGGCCGAGCTGCGGCGTGAATTCTGGCTCGTCACCCTTCATCGGAAGCTCAAAGACGCAGGTCGTTTCATCTTCATCGATCGGGTCCGCAACAACCCTGATTTCCTCCAATGGTACCCTCAAAGCCTCGTCTACGTGGGTCGGGCCATGGAGCAATCGCCTGGCTTCGAGGGGCTTTGGCGCCTTTTGGCTGAGGCGATCCCCGGTTTTCCGGACAGCGTCGCGAAACCTGCCTCTGCGTCGGAATAGACCTGCAAGAGACGGCGTTCACCCCATGAGCGAGGGGGGTGAAACCGAGCACCGAACTGTACGCTCTTCTCTCCCACTATCCGACATCCAACACCAGCGGTTTCACCCCCCTCGCCGTCCCTACCAAAGTCGGGATTTGTTGCGGGCTCTCGGAGGAGCGGTAGACTCTGATTTCGCTTTCATGAGAATTCCCCTCCACGCGCTCACTCTCGCCGCGATGCTCTTGCTGGACGCCACATCGGTCAGTGCTGCGGACTGCATGTGCGAGCGACTGTCTGCCGAAGGTTGCAGCGACAGCGCGCAGCTCCGCGAAGAGCCCGCCGGGCCGCCTCTGTGGTGCGAACGAAGCGACGACCCACGCTGCATGCCTGCGAACACGAATGGCACCTCCGTTCACACCCTGGTGCCAGTGGCCATGAGCTGGGCTCAACCGATTCGATGGGACGCACCTCCCCGCACAGGCAGCCGACTGGAAGTCCGTGCCGACGGAGATCCGCGAACCGAATACTCACGAAGAGTCGAACGACCTCCTCGCTAGCGCCGGCCGCCCTCATCGGGCGGTCGTCCAGGCATTTGGTTCGTTCATTTGAACGTTGAGTTGGTTTCAAGCTCGCCGCTCAGTCGCGGCGCGAGGATAAGATTATGAGTAAAGGTTCATCAGTTCTACTGGCCATCGTCATGGCGATCGCTGGATTTGCGGTCGGGCACGTCGTTGGCTCACGCTCCGATTCCGAAGTCGCCGATGGCGCAGAGGAGGCGCAGGCCGCGGACGTCATCGTCGCGGGCGAGGTCGAGCGATATAAGGTTCCGGTCACCGACGCGCAGCCCTCGAAGGGTCCGAAAGACGCGCTCGTCACCATCGTGGAATTCAGCGAGTTCCAGTGCCCCTTCTGCGCTCGGGTCTTGCCGACCACGAAGCAGGTCATCGACACCTACGGCGACAAGGTCCGCATCGTTTGGCGCAACAATCCTCTGGGGTTCCACAACAACGCGGGACCCGCAGCCGCGGTGGCCATGGAGGCCTACGCCGAGGGTGGCAACGACAAGTTCTGGGAGGTGCACGACACGCTCTTCGCGAACCAGAAGGCGCTTGGCCGCCCAGAGCTCGAGGGCTACGCGGACAAAGCCGGCCTCGACTCGGCGAAGGTTAAGAAAGCTCTCGACGAAGGAACGCACAAGAAGTCGGTCGACGGCGACCAGGCCCTCGCAGCGCAACTCGGGGCGGGCGGCACTCCGTACTTCTTCATCAACGGACGACAGCTCCGGGGGGCGCAGCCTTTCGCCGCTTTTCAGAAAGTCATCGACGAAGAGCTCGTAACCGCTGAAACCCTCCTCAAGCAGGGCGTGAAGAAGGAACAGATCTACGCCACCGTGACAAAGGGCGGTCTGACCAAGGCTGCGGCTCCGAAGCCTCAAGCTCCGAAGGCCGGCCAGCCCGATCCGAAAGCCGTATACAAGGTTCCGCTCAAGGGTAACGAGCCGCAAAAGGGTCCCAACGACGCGTTGGTCACGATCGTCGAGATCAGTGACTTCGAGTGTCCGTTCTGTGGCCGCGTGGGGCCGACCATCAAGCAGGTGGAGGACAAGTACGGCAAGGATGTCCGCGTCGTTTGGATGAACAATCCGCTTCCGTTCCACAAGAACGCCAAGGGCGCGGCGAACGCGGCTCTCGAGGCCCACGCGCAGAAGGGCAACAAAGGCTTCTGGGCGATGCACGACAAGATGTTCGCTAACCAGAAGGCTTTGACGACCGAGAATCTCGAAACCTGGGCCAAGGAGCAGGGTCTGAACGTCTCGAAGTTCAAAAAGGCGCTCGCGGACGACAAGTACGGCAAGACCATCCAAGAGCAGCAGGCGCTGGCCAGCAGCTTGGGAGCCCGAGGAACCCCGGCGTTTTTCATCAACGGCCGCAACCTCCGGGGCGCGCAGCCTTTGGCGGCTTTCACGACGGTGATCGACGAGGAGATGGCAAAGGCCAAGGCCCTCGTCGGGAAGGGCACGCCCCGCGCCAAGGTCTACGAGACGACCATTGCCAAGGGCGAGACAGGCCCGAAGACCGCACCGGCTGCGCCAGCACCCGATGCCAACAAGATCTACGACATCCCGGTTCCGAAGAACGCCCCGACCAAGGGCGGGGCCAATGCGAAGGTGGTGATTCAGGAGTTCAGCGACTTCCAGTGCCCCTTCTGCAGCCGGGTCAACCCGACCGTCGCACAGGTCGTCAAGGAGTACGGCGACAAGGTCGAGTTCGTTTGGCGCGACTACCCGCTCCCTTTCCACAAGGACGCGGGGCCGGCTGCTCAAGCGGCACGAGAGGTCTTTGCTCAGAAGGGCAACAAGGCATTCTGGGCGTACCACGACCTCCTTTTTGCTAACCAGAAGACGCTTTCGCGGGAAAATCTCGAGAAGTTCGCGGAGCAAGTCGGGGGGATCAACATGAAGGCCTTCAAGGCCGCGCTCGATTCCGGAAAGCACAAGGCCGCGGTGGATGCCGACATGGCAGCCGTCACCAAAGCCGGTGCGAGAATCGGCACGCCGTCGTTCTTCATCAACGGCAAGCTGATCCAAGGCGCGCAGCCCTTCGCGGCATTCAAGGTCGTGATCGACGACGCGCTCAAGAACTAATCGAGCGAAACACAGTCAGGAAGGGGCAGGACCGCATGTCGGGCTTGCCCCTTCCTTTTGACACGACGGGGTCCACACACTACATTCCGCCTCATTCTGAAAACTAAAGTATTTTCAAGGTGTTGACGCATGGTTCGAGCGAAAGCTGCCGCCTCTAAACGACCCACTAAAAAGCCAACGGTCGAAGAGCTCTACTTCAGGAGCGACAGCGCTTACCTTTGTCTCCTGCTCAATCGTCGAACGCGATTCATCCGCGTCATCGACTTTCGAGCTGGCGCGCTCCCGGCGAAGCGGCTCTACATTCAATCGGTCGCCATGCAGGAGAACGTCGAGAAGGTGATCACGCTGGTCGAAAAAGACGAGGTTTCGTCGTGGACCCGCGTGGGCTTCGTTCGTGAAGGGACCATCCCCGGCTTCTACAAGCGCAGCGACGGTCATCTCTGTGGATGCGTGATCGGCGACAAAACCGCCTCTATCGAGGTCAGCGATGAGTCTGCCAAGCTCACCGAGCGGACCATCAACGCTGCCAAGAAGGCAGCCAAGGACATTCCTGAAAAAATCAAGGGAGCCTCCATTCGGACGGCGACTGAGAAGGAAGCCCTCTCGGCGCGAGACGCCGCATGGAAGAAGAACCCGGGCTTCGGCTCGTTCGACATGTTCGGTCGCGACGCGCAGCGCATCTATTACGATGTCAGCCTACGGCGCAGCAAGACCAACTACATCTCCGCTGAATTCCAGGATTGCTTTGGGCACGCCCTGGTCGAGGTTTTGCGCCTTCCCACGAGCGAGAGCGAGATCCTTGCGGTGATCGCCGCACTTCGCACGCTCGCCGACAACCTCCAGGAGCGCGGGATCGTGGCCATGTTTGCGTTCGCACCGAACGATAATGTGGAGATTTCCACCGCATTTGTTGCGGCCGGCTATCGCAAGACCGGTCTGCTCGCGCAAGGGATTGTCGACGCGGAAGGCGGCCGCAAAGACGCCATCTTATGGTCTTACAAATTCCAGAGCGCCGATGGTGATGAATACGAGTGAGCCTTGACCGCCTCGGTTCGAGGCCGATAGGCTCGTGAACGAGCAAGGAGAGGCCCATGCGCTCACGCGATGACATCGAATCGTACCTAGCTCGGGCCGAGGTCCGTTACGAAGAGGTCGGCGAGGACGGGATGTGGCTCGTCCATGACAGCAGCCTGGGCGAGAAGATCGCCATCCAGGCCGCTGACCCGCTCCTGCTCTTTCGCGTGAAGGTCCTCGAGCTGCGTGAGGTCGACGACAAGGTGGCGCTCTACGAGGAGCTTCTGCGCCTCAACGCTACGGACCTGGTGCACGGAGCCTACGGAATCTCCGACGCCGCGGTGGTGCTCACTTGCACCCTGCGACTGGAGAACCTCGACTACAACGAGCTGCAGGGCGTTCTCGACGACTTCTCTCTGGCGCTCGCCAATCACTACGAGAAACTGAGCAAGTTCCGGGTCGCAACTTAAAGGACACGAGCAATGGGGTTCCTCAGCCGTCTGGCACAACTGATCAAGAGCAACATCAACGACCTCATCAACAAGTCGGAAGATCCCGAGAAGATGCTGAATCAAGTCATCGTCGACATGAATCAGCAACTGGTCGAGGCGAAGAAGCAGGTCGCGCTTGCCATCGCCGACGAGAAGCGCCTGCACAAGCAGTTCGGGAACGAAGCGGCGAAGTCGCAGGACTGGGAAAACAAGGCCATGCTGGCGGTCCGGTCGGGAGACGACGAGCTCGCGAAGGAGGCTCTGCTCCGGCGCAAGGAGCACGATGCGATTGCTGCGCAGTACCAAGAGCAATGGGCCCGTCAGAAGGCGATGACCGATCAGCTGAAGACCGCACTCAAGGCGCTGAGTCACAAGATCGGCGAAGCGCAGCGAAAGAAGAACGTCCTGATCGCGCGCAAGCGCCGTGCCGAGGCGATGAAGAGCATTCAGGAAACGATGAGTGGCCTCTCAGATGCGAGCGCGTTCGAAACCTTCGATCGAATGGCCGAGCAGATCGACCAGATGGAAGCCGAGGCCGAGGCGGGCGCGGAGGTCGCCGAGCAGTACACCGGCGATATCCTGAAGCATCGTTTTTCAGAGCTCGAAGCTACCGCAGGCGCCGACCTCGAGCTCGAGGCACTCAAGCGAAAGATGGGGCTGGTCCCCGCCGAGCAGCCGCTGGTTAGCGCCCGCGTAGCCACCCCGGAGGAGCAACACGAAGACGAGGAGCTGGCCGAGCTCGAAGAAGCCCTGGAGGGGCTCAAGCGCCGGGAGCGCTGAGCTTGACAGTGGGCCTCCGCCGCTTAAGTTGGCGGCCGAATCCTAGCCATGCCGACTTACGACTACAGCTGCGACAACTGCGGGCACGCGTTTGAACGTGTGCAACGCATCACCGAGGATCCAGTCAAGAAGTGCCCCAAGTGCGGCAAGCTCAAAGCCCGCCGCATGATCGGAGGCGGTGGCTTCATTCTGAAGGGCGGGGGCTGGGAGTCCGACCTCTACTCGGGCCCTTCAAACCGATCGGCGAGCGCCTCCAAGAGCAGTGACTCGGGCTCGAACGCTAGCGAGCCGTCATCGACCACGAAGTCGACCAAGCCCGACTCGAGCAGTAAATCCAAGACCGCCTCGGACGGCAAGTCGGACTCTTAGGCGCTGACGCTGACCCTGGCGCTGGCGCTGACCCTAGGCCGGCTCCAGATACGAAGCGATGATCGTACGTGTGCCCCAGCCTGCGAAGCGCACCGAAACGCGTGGCGGCGAGCCCTGCATCACCTCCTGCACCTCCCCTACCCCGAACTTGGGGTGCCTTACTTGGACTCCGCGCCGGAGCCCCTCGAGATCTGAGAGGTCGGACCCTTCGCCGTAGTCGATGTAACTCTCGCTGCGCTCAGGGTGGCGCTCCTCGGTCACCGACGCGCGGGACGGTGAGCTCGACCTTGCGCCGATCCACTCGATGTCTTCGCCGGGCAGCTCGGTCAGAAAACGTGAGGGGATGCCAACGCGCTGCTGGCCGAAGATCCTTCGCACCGCAGCGAAGCTGAGCACGAGCCGCTGCTCGGCGCGCGTGAAGGCGACGTAGGCGAGACGCCGCTCCTCTTCGAGCTCCTCGGGATCTTCCCAGGGATCGATCCCCTTGAACGGAAACACCTGCTCTTCGAGACCTGTCACCATCACGACCGGGAACTCCAAGCCCTTGGCGGCGTGCACCGTCATCAAGGTCACCCGGTCGCCGCCGACCTGCTCGTCGGCGGAGGTCTGCAGCGTCACGTTCTCGAGGAACTCGGCAAGCGTGGATTCAGGACGCTCGCGTTGGAACTCGTCCATGGACGCCGCGAGCTCCTGGACGTTCTGGAAGCGCGCGTCTGCTTCGGGCGTGTCGTCGTGCTGAAGCATCTCGGCGTAGCCGCTTCGATTGACCAACTCCGCACCGATTTCACCGAGGGGTACACCGGACGCCGCGACCTCGCGCAAACTGGACATGAGACCACGGAAGGCACGGAGACGGTTGCGCGCCGAGTTGCTGAACTGGGCCAGCGTTGCATCGTCTTCGAGCAGGTCGGTCAGGCCTTGTCCGTATTGCGCCGCTGAATCGAGAAGGCGGGTGATCGTAGTCTTTCCGATCCCCCGCGGCGGGGTGTTGATGATCCGGAGTACGCTCATGTCGTCTGCCGGGTTGGTCATCACGCGCAGGTAGGCAAGCAGGTCTTTCACCTCGGCGCGATCGTAGAAGCGCATCCCGCCAACGATGCGGTAGCCGATGTTGGCGCTTCTGAGCGACTCTTCGATCACGCGTGACTGTGCGTGCGTTCGATAGAAGACCGCGACGTCCGAGAGCCGATGCCCTTGAGACGAAAGCTCTCGGATGCCCCGAAGCACCAGCCGCGCCTCGTCGCGCTCGTCCATCGTGCGGACGACCAGAATGGCATCGCCCTCTGGATTGTCCGTCCAGAGCTCTTTGGGCTCGCGGTCGGTGTTTCGTGCGATCACCGAATTTGCGGCGCGCAGGATGCGTTGCGTCGAGCGATAGTTCTGCTCGAGTTTGACCAGCTTCGCATCCGGAAACGACGCTCGAAAGTCGAGGATATTTCGACGGTCGGCGCCTCGCCAGCGGTAGATACTCTGATCATCGTCACCGACCACGCAGAGGTTGCGGTGCCCCTCCGAAAGCAAGCGAACGAGCCGAAACTGCGCATGATTGGTATCCTGGAACTCGTCGACGAGAACGTGCGAGAACCGCCCGACCACCGCGTCGCGGAAGGAATGGTCCGATTCGAGCGCGCGCACCGTGCGGTAGATCAAATCGCCAAAGTCGAGCGCGTTGGCCTGTCGAAGCCGCTCTTCGTAGGTCGCGTACACGCGGCGAACGACCTCCGACCAAGCGTCGGGGGTTTCGATCTCGTCAGGCCCCTGGACCTCTTGCTTCGCGCGATTGATGCGGCTCGCCAACGCTTTGGGTTGATAGCGCTTCTCGTCGAGGCCCAGATCTCGAAGGACGCGCTTGACCAGCGCCTGTTGGTCCTGGTCATCGTAGATCGTGAAATCCTTGCTGAGCCCGGAGCTCTCTCCGTGTCGCCGAAGTAGCCGGGCGCAGGTCGCGTGAAAGGTGCCAACTTGAACGGCGGCGCCCTGCTCACCGAGCAGACTCAAAAGCCGCTCGCGCATTTCGCCCGCGGCCTTGTTGGTGAAGGTGACCGCGAGAATCCTCCAAGGCGCCACATCGTGCGCGGCAATGAGCTGGGCAACGCGAAACGTGATGACGCGGGTCTTGCCGCTTCCGGCGCCCGCAAAGACCACGAGCGGCCCCCCCTCGTGAATGACTGCCTCGCGCTGACGAGAATTCAGAGAGCTGAGGTCCAGCACCTGCTGAACCTAGCTGCCTGCTTCCGGAAAACCAGCTAAAAACCGTGATTCCAACGATGGTTCGGGGTCGAAAGCTGGCCTTCCCATCGTTTTGCGCGTAGAGATCTCCGGTAGGTCGCGACGGCGACTAACCCCTTGAAAACGTCGAGGATCTTGGGTGAATCAACCGCTGTCCAATGCGTCCAAAACCAA
Source organism: Polyangiales bacterium (assembly GCA_049645265.1). GTDB lineage: Bacteria > Myxococcota_A > Polyangia > Polyangiales > Houyiibacteriaceae > SG8-38. The sequence continues at coordinate 35,912 of JBARTN010000194.1, read as the reverse complement.
GGAGGGCACAACCGGTTCCTCCGTAAAGGGCGATGATGACCTGGTACAACGCCTACAAGCAGGAGATACGGCAGCTTTTCGAGCGCTTTTCGACAAGTATCATCGCCGGGCGTTCGCCGTGGCGATGGGTGTCGTCAAGAACGAAGATGACGCCTTGGATGCCGTTCAAGAGGCGTTCGTCAGGGTCCACAAGAACATACACAAGTTTGAAGGGAGCTCGAGCTTCTACACTTGGCTCTATCGCATCGTCATGAATGTTTCCATCGACCACGTCAGGCGCACCAGCAGGAGAAAGAACCTGGATTTCGACGAGCGCACGCTGCATGAGGAGAGTGAGGTCGCAGGGGACGGCGCGCTGGTGCCAAGTGTCGCCAACGCCAACCCGGGCAAGGCAGCCCTGCGCCGCGAGCTCGGCAGTGCGATCCAAGCGGCCCTGCAGCAGTTGCCCGAGCACCATCGTGCGGTAATCATCCTTCGGGAGATCGAGGGCATGAGCTACGAAGAGATGGCTGAAGCGCTGGAAGTTCCCAAGGGCACCGTCATGAGTCGCTTGTTTCACGCCAGAAAGAAGATGCAGGCCTCGCTTGCTCCTTATCTTTCGGGGGAGGCCGTTTCCGAGGACTAGTCATGGAGAGCCTAAAGACAGAGGACGAGAAGCTTCAGATGTTCTTCGACGGAGAGCTCGCTCCGGAGGAGGAGGCCGCGGTGCGCCGTAGCCTCGAGGCCTCGCCCGAAAGCTCCGCCCAGTTGCGCGAATGGGAGCAGCTTCGCGTTGCCATGAAGAGCGTTTCGGCGGATTGGGCTGGGGAGATCGACTCCGATGCGCTCTTCGCTCGGATCGAGGCTGAGCTCAGTGCGCCGGTCATCCCGATCGATCGGCCGGTGCAGCCGCCTGCCTTGCGCGCGGTTCCGGGCGGCCAGGAGCGCCGTGTCTGGGGCGCAGCGGCGATTGGATTTGCCGCCGCTGCGGCGATCTTCTTGGTGGTGATCGCCTCGCCGGAGGGCGCCCCCCAGGGGGGAGCTCCGGCCGTCACACGTGGGTCGGAGGTACTCGAAGTCGATTTCGGGGCCAACACCGGGACGATCTTCGAGGTCGAGGGTGGCGCAGGGGAATCTTTGGCTGTGGTTTGGATCGATGACGAAGAGGTAGGGCTTCCATGAGTCTCATTCGACACTTGCTGCTGATCGGCGTCCTGTTCGGCGCTTCGACGGCTTCGGCGCAGGGCAGCTCCTTGTCGAGATCGGACCGAGCTGCCGCGATCTCGAACGTGCCCGCCGAAGTGCTGGTCGTCCTGGCCAAAGAAGAGCCGGGCCAAATCGACCCACAACTAAAGAAGCTGACCGCGCTCCGGAGGCCTCCGTTCAATTCCTTCCGCTCGATGCAGATTTTGTCGCGGCCCAAGCTGACGCTCACTCCCGGAAAAGATGCGCTGGTTTCGTTGCCGAACGGCAGGAGGGTAAAACTCACGCTGCTTCGGGTGATGCCCGATGGGCGCTACAAAGTGAAAGCTGCCATCAACCGGCCCGACAAGTCGGACTATCTGCCGCTCTTGCAGGTCGTGGCCTCCGCCGGCGATCCATTTTTCGTCGCAGGGCAGACCTATAAGGGCGGGACGCTGATCGTTGGCGTCATCGTCGACCCGAAGAAGACCGCCCAATAGGTGCGCGCGGACGATCCAGATCTGATTGAAATCGAGGGACCTCCGTCGCTCGAACGACCAGCGAACTTGGTCATCGAGGCCCTGTCGCCGGTCGTCACGGCCGATCGCCTCCAACGAATCGCCGATGTCGTTCGCGCTCGCACGGACGACCTGGTTTTAGTGCTGGACCGCATCGCCGATCCTCACAACTCGAGCGCGGTATTGCGAAGCGCGGATGCGTTTGGCCTTCAGACGGTACATGTGATCCTCGGCGAGCACGGGTTTAAGGCGTCCAGAGGAGTCTCGAAGGGCACGCAACGCTGGCTCGACGTCATCCGATATCAAAGCGCCGAAGCGTGTGCGCGGCGGCTGAAGCGGGACGGCTACTCGATCTACGTCGCGGCCATGGGAGGCGACACCCAACTCGCGGACCTGCACGCGATGAAACGATTGGCAGTGGTGTTTGGGAACGAGCACCGAGGGGTGTCCCAGGAGATGCAAACGCTGGCGGATGGGACGTTTTCGATTCCGATGCGGGGCTTCGTCGAAAGCCTCAACATTTCGGTCGCAGCCGCGATTACGATGCAGACACTTGCTCCCGACGGCCGACGGGGTCTGCCCGCGGCTCGACAACGAGAGCTCGAGGCTAGATTCCTAATGAATTCCGTGAAGAACGCGGACCAAGTAATCGACCAATTTCGCGGGAATGATTGAGCAGCCCCGACTGTCGTGAATTAGGGGAGAAGGCGCCTTGCAGGGGATGCTATAGGCGCCGGCGGACGAGATGGCAGGGAAGCAAACCCAGAAGAAGAAGAAGCGCAAGGGGACCAAGCGCAAGAAGCGTCGAACGAGCAATCTTTCGATCTGGCCCAAGCTGATCGGCGCAGCGCTCATCGTTGGCGCGCTGCTGGTCTTGGGGACCTACGCCTACTTCGGCCGCGATCTGCCGTCGGTGAGCTCCTTGCGTGACTACACACCTCCGCAGACCACGCGGGTATACGATCGCAACAAGAAGGTGATTGGCGAAATCTTCGCCGAGCGCAGGACCGTGATTCCGATGTCACAGGTTCCACGGAACGTGGTTCTCTCGGTGTTGGCCGCCGAGGACGCGGATTTCTACGAGCACGAAGGGCTCGACTACCTTGGCATGCTGCGAGCGATTGGGCGGGATATCGTTGCGGGTCGCGCCGCGCAGGGTGGAAGCACGATCACCCAGCAAGTGGTCAAGCTGATGCTGCTGACACCGGAGCGCACGCTGCAACGAAAGGTCCGCGAGCTGATTTTGGCACGGCGACTCGAGAGCGAGCTGACGAAGGACGAGATCCTCCACCTCTACCTCAACCACGTGAACTTCGGACACGGCCGCTACGGAATCCAGGAGGCGGCGCAATACTACTTCGTAAAGAACGCGCGCGATCTCACCTTGGCTGAGGCGGCGATGCTGGCCGGCATTCCTCAGGCGCCAGCACGTCTTTCGCCGCGCGGGAACCCCGAGGCCGCGAAACGACGCCAATCGTACGTGCTCTCGCAATTGCAGGCCAAGCGGGAGGTCTATTGGCCTGACTTGAGCGAAGCGGCCATCGCGGCGGCCCGCGAAGAGAAAGTAGTGCCAACACCCCTGCCCGAGGGATCGGGTAGCGCACCGGAAGTCTTGACGATTGCCAAGCGTGCACTTCGCGCGGCAGTCGGAGACGAAGCGCTCGGCACGGGCGGCTACGAGGTCCACACGACGATCGACCTCACACTACAGAAGAAGGCGCGGGAGGCGCTCCAACGAGGGCTTCGCGCGGTCGATGAACGACAGGGGTATCATGGACCGTTTCGCCGCAAGAAACGAAGGCACGGGCCGACAGCAACGAAGCCAAGCGACTCGCTGCGAATGGGACGGACGTACATCGCCCGGGTGACCGGCACCGACGAGGACAACGAAGAGCTTCGGCTCGATGTCGCAGGCCATCCCGCGGTGGTGCGAATGCGCGATGCCGCCCGATTCAACCCCGAGAGCCGTCTTGCGTCGGCGTTCGCTAACAAAGACGACCTGTTGCCCGTCTCGATTACGCAGTTTGGTGCCGAAGAGAACCCTGCGATAGCAGGACTCGAGCGCGGACCCGAAGGCGCCGTCGTCGTCATCGATCCACGCTCGCGGGCTGTGCTGGCATTGGTCGGAAGCTTTGCCGCGGTCAGTGGCTTCAACCGGGCGACGCAGGCAATTCGACAGCCGGGCAGCGCCTTCAAGCCGATCGTGTACGCGAGGGCGATTCAGTCGCGCCGGTTCACGGCGGCGTCATTGGTGGTGGACGCGCCTGCCGTGTACGACGAATGGAAGCCGCGCAATTACGAGCAATGGAACTACCAGGGCGCTGTTCGCTTGCGCGAGGCGCTCGCCCGCTCGATCAACATGGTTGCGATTCGAGTGGTGGAAGAGCTCGGGGTTCAGGACGTGGCGGAGTTCGCCCGGCAAGTCGGAATCACTACCAATCTCGAAGAAGACATGGCCTTGGCTCTAGGGGCAAGCGGAGTAAAGCCCATCGAGCTTGCAAATGCCTACGCAACTTTCGCGGCGGGTGGGCGCTGGGCGCCGACGCGAATCGTGAGCAGAATCGTGGCTCCAGGGGGAGCGCAGGTGCCGCTAGCCGCCAGCGAGCCCGCTCGTGACGTCATGTCTCCGAACGAAGCGTACGTCATGACCAGCATGCTTCGAAGCGTCGTCACCGAAGGCACGGGCACGCCCGCTCGGCGCCTCGAGCGCGCGGTGGTTGGCAAGACCGGCACGAGCAACGAGGCGCGTGACGCCTGGTTCGTAGGGTACTCGCCCTCGATCGTCGCCGGAGTCTGGGTGGGTTTCGACGACCAACGATCGCTCGGCAAGCGAGAGACGGGCACCAGAACCGCGCTACCGATCTGGATCGACGTCATGGCAGCCGCGGACCAGACGCCGAAAGAGACCGACTTCGCCATGCCGAGTGGCGTGATCAGGGCTCGGATTGACCCGGCGTCCGGGCTGTTGGCCCACGAAGGACAAGAAGACGCGTTGGAAGAGGTTTTCCTTTCGGGCACAGCACCCACGGAGGTGGCTAGGTCCCCGGATGTCGCCGACCCGAATCTGTTCCTCATGGAGCAGTTTGATGAAGAAGGCGACAGCGGTTCAACGGAGTCCGCGCCCCCAGCTCGTGAAGAGCGAGTTCTCGGTGGCGTAGCACCACCATGAACAGGATTGGCGCCCGCGTCGTCGTTCTCTTCGCGCTCGTCGCAAGCTTCCCCGTCGCACTGACCGCATTGGTTTGGTTGGGCGTTTCTCAATGGGGCGCAGCAAGGGCGTCGACGGAAGCCGAGATGGCCCGTGTGCAGCTGCGCGAGCTCGATGCACAGCGAACGGCGGCGGTCCACCGCCTTTGCCGTGACGATCTGGCGGTCGACACCCTGCTCGACGAACGCGGACGAGAGGCGCCCGCGAGGCTCGACTACGACCGGCTGTTTCGAGGCTCGATGGACGCAGCGGGGCTTCAGGCACTGTGGGTGCTCGACTCGCTGAGCGGCGAAGTGATTGTCACGGGGCATCGCAACCGGATCCTTGGCAATGAAGGCGCTCAACTGACGCGCCAAGCGAGAAGCGCGGGGGAGCGCCCATTCGTGCTGCTACTAGGGGCTCAAGAACATCAAAGATTCCTGGTGAGCGCCTGCTCGATTGCACGCGCGGGAGCTCGACTGACGCTCGTCGCGGGTCATCGTTTCTCGGATCTTCGGAGCCTCGATCCTCGGCAGCTCGTGATTACCGGACAAGCCGGCAGGGGAGACGAGTTGGTCGCGGAGCTGACGGACGCAGAGGGGGTGACGCAAAGTGTCCTTGTCTGGCGTCCGAGGATCGACCGCCGAGGCCCACCGCTCCTATTGTGGATCGCCTGCGTTGCCGTGTTGACGCTCGGACTCGCACTGCTTTTTGGCGGCTACCTCAATCGTTGGCTGCAGTCATCAATCGACGAACTGACCGAGGCAGCCACACGGGTCGGTCGAGGCGACCTCGACACCACGCTGCGTGATGGCACGGGCGGAGCGTTTCCCGCGACGGCGACGGCGTTCAACAGGATGACTCGCGACCTCAGGGACGCGCGCGAACAGCTTCGGCAAACGGAACGGATCGCCGCGTGGCAGGAGATCGCAAAGAGCCTCGCCCACGAGATCAAGAATCCGCTGTCGCCGATTCGTCTCTCCGTCGAGACCTTACGAAAGGCGCGCGAACGATCATCTGAAGATTTCGATGCGATGTTCGACGAGTCTACCAAGACGATTCTGCAAGAGGTCGAGCGACTGCGCGTCATCGTGGACGAATTCAGTCGATTCGCGCGACTGCCCGCTCCAAAGCTCAGGAACACCGACCTTGGCGAAATCCTCGCTCAGGCGGCATCCCTACACGCCAAGGGCGAGGCAGCGCTCAGCACGGCCCTTCCTGAAGGGCGATTGATGGCGTTCGTCGACGCCGATCAGATTACGCAGGTGCTGCACAACCTGCTCCAGAACGCGCAACACGCCGCAACAGAGGCCCACCCGGACGGGGGTGGCGCGGTGCGACTGAGCCTCGAGGAGAGCGCTGGCACTCTGTACATTCGGGTTGAGGACAATGGCGCCGGAATCTCCGCCGACCAGACGGAAGCGATCTTCGAGCCGTACTATACCCGCAAGGACGGCGGCACCGGGCTCGGTCTGGCCATCACGCAGAGAATCGTGACCGAGCACGGCGGTCGCGTCGACGTCGAGTCGACGGCGGGGCGAACGGTTTTCACGGTGGTGCTGCCGAGGGGCTGACGCGAACGCGATCCCGGGCACTGACGCGGGCACTGGCGCGGGCACTGGCGCGGGCACTGACGCTGGCGCTGGCGCTGGCGCTGGCACTGACGCTGGCACTGGCACTGGCACTGACGCTGACACTGGCACTGGCACTGGCACTGGCACTGGCACTGGCACTGACGCTGACACTGACGCTGGCGCTGTCGCTGATGTCGACGTGTGGAGGGGCCCGGTGGTGTCCTACGCGGTCGGCAGCGACCCCTGCCTCTGCACCGGCGGTCGAGTCAGAATTGGAGCATAGCGCCAGGCGAAACAGATGAACCCTAGACACCATGCTGCCGCCGACACTGCCAATAGGACGCGCGCCGCGGGACCGAACGTGGCGGCCACCCGGCAGACCGCTGCGACCGTGATCAAGACGTACGCCGCCGTCAGCAGTGGGTGACTCTCCAAGGGTCGGCCGGTGTGACCCAAGGCAGCCCGACTGGCAACTGCGAGAATCATGGTCGTGAAGGCGCCACTCGTCAGCGCGTGGATGCCTGAGGTCTGTGGAATCAAGCCAACCTCCGCGAAGGTCAGAAGCAGGATCCCGACCGGGAGCCAGAGGAACGCGACGTGGAGCACCCAGACCAACGGCTCAGCGACGCCCCGGACACCTTGCCAGCGCGCGAGCCGGATGAACAAGAGGACACTGGTCAGCAAGCCAAGCACCGCCGTCCACTTCGCCGGAGCGTCTGCGAGTTGAAAGATGGCAAACCCGACCAAGAGCCCGCTACTGAAAAGATCGAAACGATCGAACATCGGCGGCAGCGTCATCGGCTGGTGCTCGCGATCTGCAAATCGACGTTTCAACCAGTTTCTCGTGAACGCAGGGATGATTCTGCCACCGATCAGATTGATGAGGATCACGATGAGCCAAAGGCCGGAGTGGAGCGCGGTCATGGTCCAGCCCGCGTTGCGTGTCGCTCCTAAGAAGAAAAAGGCGTTGCTCGCGACGAGCAAGCCAAGAATCAGGAGCACCTTATAATTGCGCTCATTGCGTGCGCCGATCACCTCCCGGGCCATCAAGCCGAAGAGCAGCCCGCCGTATCCGAGGTCGGCGATGATGGCCGGTGCCAGCAGGCGTTGCGATGGGAGGGAGAAGAGAATTCGCGCAATCAGCCAAAGGGCACTGAGCATCAGCAGCGGAGCACCCGAAACGGGCGGGCGCTTGGTCCATGTTGCAACGGCGGTCAGAGCGAAACCACCGACGGCCGCCTCGGCGAATCCGAAGATCATTTCGTGCGCATGCCACCAACTGGGCGCACCGAGCATCGCAGGAAACGGCAGATACCCGAGCCAGGCCGCTACCCACAGCGGTACGACGACAATCGCGTAGACGGTGGCGAGCAGGAAGAGGGGGCGAAACGCGTAGCTGAAGAACACGCTCAAGAATCCACCGACACGGACGCCGGCGCTGACGCTGGCACGGGCACTGACTCTGACTCTGACGCTGACACCGACGCTGACGCTCCCAACCCCACAATCGCCACCTACTGCGCTTCGATCCCGTAGGATCTCAGCTTCCGCTGCAGGGTCCGGCGGTCAATTCCCAGCGCCGCCGCCGCTTTGGTGATGTTGCCGTCTTTCTCGCGCAGAACGCGCTCGATGTGCCCGCGCTCGACGTCCGCGAGGCTCGTGCGACTGGACGGTTCGAGTCCCGGCGGGGGGGTCGACTCTCTCGCGTTTCCAAAGACGCTAGCCGCGATCATCCGGCGAACTAAGTCGCCGTCGAGTATGTCGGAGATCGCAAAGAGCGATGCGCGTCGCAAAACGTTGAGGAGCTCTCGCACGTTCCCCGGCCAGTCATACTCTCGAAGCGCTGCCTGCGACTCCGAGTCGAGCGTGAGGTCGCTCTTGCCGAGGCGGGTCAGCAGGTGCATCGCCAGAGGTTCGAGGTCTTCGGGGCGCTCTCGTAGAGGGCGAACCAGCACGGGGAAAACCTGAAGTCGAAAGTACAGGTCTTCGCGAAATCTCCCCGCCTGCGTCTCGATCCACAGGTCTCGATTCGTCGCCACCACGATTCGTACGTCGACCGAAGTTTCTCCGGACTCCCCGACGGGGCGAATCTGCTTCGTTTCGATCGCCCGGAGCAACTTCGCCTGGCTTTCGAGAGGCAGCTCGGCGAGCTCATCGATGAACAGGGTGCCTCCGTCAGCCTCTCGAAAGAGCCCTGCCCTGTCGTCGTGCGCGCCGGTGAACGCGCCACGCCTGTGGCCAAAGAGCTCACTCTCGAATAGCTCGCGCGGGACGCAAGCTGCGTTCATCGCGACGAAAGGCCCCTGAGCCCGATTGCTCTGGGCATGAATCTGCCGGGCGACGACCTCCTTGCCGGTGCCGGTCTCTCCGAAGACGAGGACCGTCTCGTCAGTGGGTGCGACGGTCCGAACGAACTCCTTCACCTCGTCCATGACCGGACTTTTTCCGATCAATGGCGTAGCGTCGTGAAGGGCGCCGCCCGGCTCTGCGCTGCCTTTTTCGACGAGCGCCTGCCGGAGCAAAGGCCGGAGCATGTTGGCATCGACTGGCTTCTCCAAGAACGAAAACGCCCCGAGCTGCATGGCCTCGACGGCCACCTTGACTGTGCCGTGGCCAGTCAGGACGATGACGCGCGTCGAAATGGAGCCGCAGCGCCGGAGCACTTCCAGCCCGCCTATCCCCTTCATCTTGAGGTCCAGGAGCGCGATATCGGGCGGCGAGCCGTTGCTCAAGACGTCGACCGCTTCTTCTCCGCTACTGGCCTCCGACACTGCATAGCCGGAGCGGCGCAACGCCTTCGCCATCGCGAAGCGAAACGCCGTGTCGTCGTCGATGATCAGGACGCTGCCATTCATGACTAGGGCGCACGGTGATGCACCCCAGGCTCTTTTGCAAGCGTCTCCTCACCGGCCGACAGCCGCACTCGCGCACTGGCACCGCCCCGGTTGCGGTTCTCGATCGTGAGGTCTCCGCCCATCGTCTGAATGAGCATGTACGAGGCGTATAGGCCGAGGCCGGTACCCTCTCCTGGTGGTTTGGTCGTCGCAAACGGCTCGAACAGGCGGCCTTCGATCTCGGGATCGATTCCGGTCCCTTCGTCCTCGACGATAATCTCGACGACCGAGCCACGTCGCTCCGCCGAGAGCCACACGGTGTGACCGCCGGCTTCCCGGTTAGCATCCAGCGCGTTCTGCAGAAGATTTACGAGCACTTGGAGCAGTCGGTCGGGATCGGCCACTACAGCCAAATCGTCGACCGACTCGCTGACCTGGAGCTCCGGCCCAGCCTCACGCGCGCCTGCAAAGACGAGAGCCTGCGCGCGTTCAACGATCGGAAGCAAGCGGGTCGACGAGCTCAACCTGAGCCGTGGCAGTGTCCCTCCGATCAGCAAGGAATGCGTGATGCGGCCGAGCCGACCCGTCTCGTCGCGAATGAGCGCGGCCGATTCGGCGAGATCCGATTGGAGCGCTTCATCTCCGCCGAGCGATCGAATCGCTTCGCGCATGTCGGCCGCAAGGGTTCGAATCGTCGCAAGTGGCGTGTTGAGCTCGTGAGCGACGCCTTGTGCAACACGACCGAGGCTTGCCAGGCGCTCGGCATGAAGGAGCCGACGCTCCGCGTGGAGAATCTGCGTGCGGTCGACGTAGAGGTTCATGATGCGGGGAGGGCCCTGACCCGGCGAGGCCAAAGGGAAGGAAAGCATCTCGTAGGAGCTATCGCCTACCGTGAACCGGCACCGACCTTCCGCGCCCTCGTCGCGCGCTCTCCAGACGGGACAAAGACCCGCTGGCTGCGTTTTGCACGCCCGAGCCGCGACAGGGCATTCCCAGGTTCCTACCTCGCTCGGCGCGGGAGCGAGCTCGTCCGCCAAACGATTGCGCCACTCGATCTTGCCGTCGGGAGAGACGACCTCGAGACCCGCTTCGAGCTCGTCGAGTGTATTGGAGATGACCTGGTACTCCAGCTCTGCTTGGTCGCGCGAACGGGCAAGGGCGCTCTCTCGATCACGGAGCTCGCGCACGGCGTGGAGAACGAGGTAGGCCGCGGCGCCGACGGTCGTGGTGAAGGCCGCGACGTTGCCGATGGTGTCCCACGGTGGCGATGGATCCCAGGCTCCAATCTTCAAGGCGGGCACCGATTCGCTCAGGGCCAGGAAGCCAGCGCTGGCAAACGCGGCCGCAGTGGCAATCAGCGTTGCACCCGGTCCTCCTAGGATCCCGATCAGCGCCAGGTGGAAAACGTAAAAGCCGATGAACGGGGTCGATATGCCCCCAGCTGCCCAGAGAACGACGGTCAGCATGGCCAGGTCGACGAGCGCTTGAGAAACCGCGGCTCGCTGCCCGGAACCAGGGCCAGGCTCACGCCTCAGCAAGATCACGTTGTAGACGCTCCCGGCGCCCACGACGAGCAACAAGACCGGCCAGGCGACTCCAGGATAGAAGCCCGCCGCCGCAAACACCGTCGCCACGAGGACGCCGGCCATGGCGATCCAACGCAGATGGATCAGCCAGCGAATGCGATCGGCGCTGAAGTCGTCCCGCTCGTGGGAATCGGCGAACACACTCGAACGACTCGGTTCTGTGGCCATCATCGCTTCCTAGGTTTTGGGGTCGATCGCGTCCCCTGGCCAGGGTACAACGACTCGACTGGCCGATGGCAAGCGAATCAAACGAGAGAAGGATGATCATTGCCATCCTGCTGACGTCGACCTTGTTGACGATGCTGGGCATCGCCGGAGTTCTCACCGGGGCCTACGACCTATCGATGGCTCCGCTCCCCGAGGATCTTCGTGAGCTCTCCGAGGTAAATGAAGAGCTCAGCGACGCCGAGGTTCAGCTCTTCGAAGCTCGCGTCAGCAATCCGTACCGAAGACCGATGGCCGCCGCCAACGTGGTGGTGTCCGGCTTGGTGCTCGTCGGAAGCTTCCTCTTGAGCTGGCGACGCAGGCTCGCGCAATGGTGGATCAGGCAGGCGGTGGCGGCGAAGCTGATTTGGATCGGCGCCTACACCACCACTCTAGTCTCCCATGTCAATTTGACCTTCGTGCCATTACCGGCCGAGCCGCAGGACGAGACCCTGTCGGCGCTCATCGGCAGCGTGGTCGTCCTCAGCACGGTCAGCGCGGCACTTCACGTTGCCGCTGCTTACAGAGCGACACGACCGGACGTCGCCGAGTTCATCCGCTCATCCGTCACTAAAAGTTGATGCGACGCATAATCGCGCGTGGAAGCGCTCGGATCACGGCCATGATCAGTCGCCACGGCGCTGGCGCATAAACCACTGGCGCGCCTCGGTCGATCGCGCCAAGCACACGTCGAGCCACCGCATCGGGCTCGCCGGCAAACGGAGGTGGTTTGAGGCCGGCGGTCATGCTCGTCTTGACGAAGCCAGGCTTGACGGTGATCACCCGAAGACCATCCGCGCGGTGTTTGTGATCCAAGCCCTCGAGGTAGTGAGTCAGGCCGGCCTTCGCCGCGCCGTAAATGATGACAGGCTTGCGACCTCGTTCTCCGGCGACGGAGCTGAAGACGCACAAGGTGCCGCCGCCACCTTGCAGCAGAGCTTTCTTCGCGGCCTCACAAAACAAGACGGTATTCGAGAAGTCGATTCGCAGCAGCCGCTCCGCGAGGTCGGGATCCGCTTCGAGCTCTTCCTGGCTGGCGAAGATCGCGGCGGTCACCACGACGGCATCCAGGCCACCGAGAGCTTCCCGAGCCGCGTCGATCGCCGGGCCGAACATCTCGGGTTTCTCGAGGTCACACGCCACCGACCCAACCGAGTCACCGGCGCCGCGCACGCCCAGGTCCGCCGCACTGCGCTCGAGATCGACGCTGTTACGGCCGAGAATACAAATTTCGTCTCCCCGCTCTGCGGCCACACGCGCAAGCGCGCGCCCCATCCCCTTGGTCGCACCCAGAATGGCAACTCTCATCTCAGTCCCCTAGCAGGCGCACCGACTGTGCGCTTCGAAATCGGCGATTGGGGTCCCAACGATCTCGGATCGCCATGAACTCGTCCAGGCGAGGCCTTTCCATCGCTTCGAAGTGCTCGCGCCGCGTGAACGAATCTTTGGCGAGATAAATCCGCCCGCCTTCTTGGAGCACCTGCTCGTTCAGGGCGTCGACGAGCGCTTGGGTGTCATCGCGAACTGCGATGTCGAGAGCCAGCGTGATCCCTGGTCGCGGGAAGGAGAGAACGCCGCGGCCCTCACGCCCAAAATCCTTGATCACGCAGAGGAACGAAGCACCGCCGCGCGCGGTAAGCACCTCGAGTACGCGTCGTGCGGAGCCTCGGCCAGCCTCGCGCGGCAAGACACACTGATACTGAGTAAACCCGCGTCGGCCGTACATGCGGTTCCAGGACCCGATCGCATCGAGCGGATAGTAGAAGGACTCGTGATTGACGACGCCGCTCGAACGCCGTCGCCATTGCTTCCGATAATAGAGCTCGTTGAAGAGCCTAATCGTGAGGCCGTTGAGGACCCACGCCGGCCAGTCGAATCGAAGGCTCGGCTGAAAGCCCTGCTTGGGAGGCCGGGACGGAGCCTCTTGGGCGTCGACCCAGCGACCGGTCATGAGAACCCCGCGACCCATCGTCTTGCCGCGCGCGAGGCAGTCGATCCAGCCCATCGTGTAGGGCCAGTCCGGGGCCGCATCTTCGAGCGCATCCTGAAACTCGTCGATGTCATGGATGCGCCGACTCTCCTGCCAAATCCACTGCGAAGGGATACGGTGCAGGCCGAACTCGACCTCGAGAATGTGGCCCGTCAACCCCATCCCACCAATCGTCGCACGGAAGAGGTCGGGATGTTGTTCCGGTGAGCACTCGAGCACGCGTCCGTCGGCGACGCGCATCTTGAGCGACGTCACGTGGTCGCCGAAATCGCCGTCCCGGTGTTGGTTCTTTCCGTGGACGTCGGCGGCGACCATGCCTCCAAGGGTGACGAACTTGGTGCCCGGGGAGACCGGCGTGAAGTAGCCGCGCTGCATGAACAGCCGGTTGAGCTCGCTGAGAGCAAGGCCCGACTCGGCGCGGAGAAGCCCCGTGTCCGCATTGAACCGCAGGATCCGATCCGCAAATCTGGTGTTCAGGACATCGGGCTGATCCTCGGGCGGCAAGGACGCGTCGCCGTACGAGCGCCCGAGACCCCGCGACAGATGAACCTGGCTGCTGATGCGCTCGAGATCCTCGCCCAGACGCTCCCGCCCTTGAGCCGAATGCCGGCCCCAGCCCTGGAGCGTCGAAAGCGGTATTTCAGGCATGGCGTCAGTAGTGTAGCGCGATGCCAGTGAGAGCCCTAGCGTCCGCGCTTGGGCAGGAGCGCCTTGCGAAGCTCGTCTGCCCGGTCTGTACGCTCCCAGGTGAAGGTCTTCTCGGTGCGGCCGAAATGCCCGTAGGCGGCCGTCGGCGCGTAAATCGGACGAAGCAGGTCGAGGGTCTCGACGATGGCCGCGGGGCGAAAGTCGAAAAGCCTGGAAACGACTTTGCTGATCTTCTCGTCAGGAACGACACCGGTGCCAAAGGTCGTCACGTAGACTCCCATGGGCCTCGCAACGCCGATGGCGTACGCCACTTGGACCTCACAACGTGATGCGACCTTCGACGCGACGATGTTCTTGGCGGCGTAGCGAGCAAAATAGGCCGCGCTCCGGTCGACCTTGGAAGGGTCCTTGCCGCTGAAGGCGCCGCCGCCATGCCGGCCCATGCCACCATAGGTGTCGACGATGATCTTCCGCCCGGTCAGGCCAGCATCACCGAAAGGCCCACCGACGACGAAGCGTCCCGTTGGGTTGATGTGAATCTTGGTCTTCTTGTCGAGCATCTTCGCCGGAAGGGTCGGCTTGATCACCTCTTCGATGATCGCCTCCCGAAGGGCGCTTTGCTTGACGCTCTCGGCGTGCTGCGTCGAGACGACGACGGCGTCGAAACGACGCGGCTTGTCGTCCTCGTACTCGACGGTGACCTGGGTCTTTCCGTCCGGACGTAGCCCTTCAATGATGTTCTTTTTGCGAACTTGGCTGAGCCTACGCGCGAGCTTGTGCGCCAAATCGATCGGCATCGGCATGAGCTGCCGCGTCTCGTCGACCGCGTAGCCGAACATCAGGCCCTGGTCGCCGGCCCCCTGCTCTTTGCTGGCGCTCGAATCGACACCGCGGGCGATGTCGGGCGACTGTTGCTCGACCGCAGCCAAGACACCGCAGGTACCGGCATCGAAGCCCATCGAGGAGTCGGTGTAACCAATTTCTGTGATCGCTTTTCGGACGATCTTCGCGAGGTCGATGGTCGCCTTCGAAGTCACCTCGCCGCCGCAGACGACGAAACCGGTCTTCACCATGGTTTCGACCGCGACACGCGACTTTGGGTCTTGGGCGAGGTAGGCGTCGAGCAACGAATCGCTGACCTTATCGCAGATTTTGTCGGGGTGACCTTCGGTCACCGACTCGGAAGTGAACAGGTATTGGCTCATCTTGGCGATGCCTCTTATCGTCGACGGTGCCGCTAGTCAATCGGTCGGCGGCGGGGCTCAGAAACCACCCGGGAGCTCGAGCTGATACGTCGCCAGAACTTGGAGCTCGTAGGGGTCACAGGTGCCGTCGAACTGCTTGGGCGCCACGATGACCCGTACGGTGCCGGTCGCCGGCTCCGGACCGCCAGTCGAGCCGGAGTTGCACTGGCGCCCAATGGCGATCGCCTCGCCTTCCGAGATGCAGTGCTTGATGCCCTCGATCTCTTCTTGCCAGCCGGAGCAGTCGTCCATTCCGATTTTCCCGTCGGGGCAGAGATAGGTCAAATAGAGGAGGCGGCCGCCGGGCCCGCCTAGGACCTGCGCGATGATCGGTGTCGGCGCGTCGAGCACTTGCAGCTCGTAGTAGTCGAGGTCCTGGGAGTCGTGAAGCGTCGCCTGGACCTCCACGCCCCAGACGTCCTGCATGCAGTTGAATCCGGCGCCGGGTCCGCAGAGCAGGGTCGCGTCCTTGACCTGGTCGTTGGCCTCGAACGGGTCTGCGCAGACACAGCGGCCGCTCTGGCAGCGGAAGCCATCTTCGAAGCCGTTGTCTTGGCAGGTGCCGCAAAGGGTTGGCGATCCGCAGATCGTCGCGTTCCCACATTCGACGCCTTGCGCCTCGCAGGTACAGTCGCCGAGACACTCGAAGACGAGCTCATTGGAAAGGACGCAGTCCTCACCGTCCCTGCACGATGGGCAGTGGGTAATGCCTCCGCAGCCGTCTGGAAATCCGCCCGGAGGCGAACATTCATTGTCGGCGCACGGGTAGGCCGGCACGCAACACACGCCTTCCACGCAGACCTCTTCCGGGGTGCAACGCGTGCCGCAGCCCGCGCCGCAGTCCGCGCCAGCCGGACAAACACACCGGTTTTCGACGCAAACCTGATTCCCTAGGCAAGTGCCACAGAACACGGCCTGCTCCTCCCCGCCACAACGGGTCGGCACCACGCCGCACTCGGCGCCTCCGGCGAAATTCGCGCAGCTGTTCTCTTCGCATCCACAGATGAAGTTCTGGCCGTTGACACCGCAGGCTTCACCCTCAGGGCAGCCGCCGCACTCGATCGACCCTTCACAGCCATCGGGCAGAGCGCCGCATTCGATCAGAATTCCGAGGGAGGCGAAGTCGGCAATGATCTCCTCGCAGGTCCCGGGTGCACAGTCTGGCTCCTTCGCGTCGTAGCAACGGCTGTCGCTGCTCCAGCAGAAGTAGCCGGAGGGGCAGTCCGCCGGCTGCCCGCATCCGAAGAGGCCGTTTGGGATGGAGAGGTTGCAGCCGCCGAGAAGGACGATACCGAAGACGAGAGTAAAGCAAAGCCGCATCAAAACGTTCCTTTCACCGAAATGCCCGTGGGGCCGATGCTCACTTCGGGGATTGCTTCGTCGTGGCCGCCTGTGAGCTGCCAGATCAGGCCACCAAGGATACCGGCGCCGCCGACGGCCATGAGCGCCACCCCGGCTTTGCTGCGCTTCGGTCCCCGGTCCGCCATCTCTTCAACCGTCGAAAAGCTCGACCCCGGAGCTGGGTTCTCCACCTTCTTTTGGTCACGCTTCCCGAGCCCGACGAACACCGCTCCGGTTACGAGCGCAGCGCCCCCGACACCGATCGTGATCCAGGGTCCCGGGCCCGGTCCCACGTACTCAGTGAGAGGCCGTTCCGCCTTGACTCTGGCGGCTGCCTCGACGGCGACCCTGCGGGATTCGATCTCGGCTTCGAGCTCCGCTCGGCGACGCGCTTCGATTGCAGTGCGCAATACGGCGATTCGACTCTCGACATGCTCTCGGTCCGAGGACTTCGGTCGTGCTTCGAGGTAGCCTTCGTAGGCTTGCAGGGCGTCCGCGTCGCGCCGCATCCGATCCGAAACGGCAGCAATGTTGTAGAGAAGATCAGGACTGCCCGTCAGCTCGTATGCGCGCTGAAAACTTGCGAGCGCGGTCTCGAACTCGCCATCGGCATAGGCACGTGTACCAACGGCGAACGCCTCTTTGGCTTCAGCGATTCGCTGATCACCTGATGGCGAGCCCTGCGCCTCTACGCACTCTGCAGAAACCAAGAATGGAAACGAAATAGCCAGGATAAGAAGGAAACGCATCTCTCCCCCGAAAGTATGTCCGCGCACAAATCGTGCTCCTACAAGTTAGCAGCCGGACAAAGCGAATGCTCACGACTCGGCAATGTAGGGGGCGCTGTCCTTCGAGATGCGGGTGTCGCCTTGCCACTCGGCGCCGGCATGAGGGTAGTCCAAATTGTAATGAAGCCCACGGCTCTCTTTTCGCGCGCTAGCGCAACGGATGATCAGCTCCGCAACGTCGGCAATGTTTCTGAGCTCCAACATGTCGCGATTGACGAGGTGCGCCCAGTAGTACTCACGAATCTCCTCCTGCAGCATCGCGATCCGGCGTGAGGCGCGCCGCAGGCGCCGATCCGTGCGCACGATCCCCACATAGTTCCACATGAATCGGCGTATCTCGTCCCAGTTCTGAGACACGACCACCGCCTCGTCGCTCGGGACCGCCTCGCCCACGTCCCAGTCGACGACGTCGGAGAGCTCCAGCTCAGCGCTCGACTCCAATGCCTCTCGAGCGGCGATCGCGGCGCGGTGGCCGTACACCAGGCCTTCGAGAAGAGAGTTGGAGGCCAGGCGATTGGCCCCATGAAGACCTGTGAAGGTCACCTCGCCAACCGCCCAGAGGCCGGGAAGCGTCGAGCTGCCCTTGTCGTCGACGACGACGCCTCCGCACATGTAGTGCGCCGCGGGAACGACCGGGATGGGATCTTTGGTCATGTCGATGCCGTACTGAAGGCATCGCCCGTGGATGTTCGGAAACCGCTCGAGGATGAACGATTCGGGCTCATGACTCATGTCGAGGTAGACACAATCGTCGCCGCGGCGCTTCATCTCGTAGTCGATTGCGCGCGCAACTACGTCACGAGGAGCGAGGTCCTTCATCTCGTGGTGACTTTCCATGAACGCCTCGCCGCTCTGGAGGCGAAGAACACCGCCCTCCCCACGCAAGGCCTCACTAATGAGAAAGCTCTTTGCTTTGGGATGGAACAGGCAGGTGGGATGGAACTGAAAGAACTCCATGTTCGCGAGCTCCGCGCCGGCACGATAGGCCATCGCGACACCGTCGCCCGTCGCCACGTCGGGATTCGAGGTGTAGAGGTAGACCTTCCCTGCGCCGCCTGTGGCCAATACGGTCGCTCGCGCGAGATAGGTCTTCACCTCGCCGTTAGTTTCGTCGAGCACGTAAGCGCCTACGACGCGGCGTGGGCCTCCGAACTTCGATGCCTCGACGAGGTCGATCGCCATGTGGTCTTCCGCGATGTGGATGTTGGGCGACGCGACCGCTGCCTGCACGAGCACCCGTTGGACTTCTTCGCCGGTGATGTCCCCTGCGTGGACGACGCGTCGAGCGCTGTGACCACCCTCGCGCGTGAGGTCGAGCGAAAGGCCTTCTTCGGTTCGGCTGAACTGCGCGCCGAGGTCCATCAGCTCGCGAATTCGGTCGGGGCCATCCCGAACCACCATTTCGACGACGTCGCGGTGCGAAAGGCCTCCACCGGTGCCCATCGTGTCATTGACGTGAGCCTCGAAGGAATCCGTTGGATCGAGCACTGCGGCGATCCCGCCCTGCGCCCAGTTCGTCGCGGAGTCCGTGGGGCTTCGCTTCGTGACCATGGTCACACGGCCGTGGCGAGCCGCCTCGAGCGCAAAGCTCAAGCCGGCCACCCCACTTCCCAGCACAAGATAGTCGCACTCCGCTCGCATGAGCTGCGCAGTCTAACAGGCTAGGCTGCAGCCGCGAATGTGGTTTTCGTCAGGCACTAGAGGGCTCATTTTGGCGTGACTCGGGACACGGGGATACACTTCCGAGCGATGGTTTTGCGCCTCTTGGCAGCAGTTGGCTTGGCAGGCCTGATCCTGGTGGCGACCTCGCCCGCCCGCGCGGACATTTACCGATGCAAGCGCAGGGACGGGACGCATCACTACACGAACATCCGGGAGCCAGGTCGTCGGTGTCAGCTCGTCGTCCGAGGCAGCAAGAAGTCGAAGCCGAATACCAGCGCAAGAAAGAAACGCGCGTCGGCGACGAGCGGTGAGCGGAGCAAGGACCCGGCTCGATACAGCCGCTACAGCAGCCTAATCGACGAGGCAGCGCAGCTCTATCAGTTACCCCATTCATTCATTCGAGCGGTCATGCGAGTCGAGAGCGACTTCAATCCCGAGGTGGTCAGCAGAGCCGGCGCAATGGGGCTCATGCAGCTGATGCCGAACACCGCCCGCTCGATGGGCGTGTCGGACCCCTTTGACGCGCGCCAGAACATACTCGGCGGCGCGCGTTACCTGCGGATCCTGGCCAACCGATTCAGGGGTGATCTGGTGTTGACGGTCGCGGCGTACAACGCCGGAGAGGGCGCGGTGGAGAAGCACAATGGCATCCCGCCCTACAAAGAGACGCAGCGCTATGTTCGTCGCGTCCTCAAGCACTACTACGCCTACCGCGGCGGAAGCGCGCCATAGCCGATGGCTCTCACGCTCATCGTCGCTGTCCTCGTAGGCGCGGCGGCTCCGCTCATCCGAGCTTGGGTCTGGGGCGTTCCTTTCGGCCTTTTGTCGATCGCCACGGTGCTCAGGTCGTTTTTTGGCTCGGCGCTGACGGTGCTGGTGATCGGCGTTGTGGCTCTCTTTGCGCTCCGTGTAACACCCATCGATCAAGCGCAGGTCAACTGGCTTGCCGGTTCGATCGGCGGCGTGGTCGCCCTACTCTTGCTGCTCGCCTCTGCACGACGGCTTCGCGACGTCCGCGGGCTTTCTATCCTCTGCCAGCGCTTGCAGGAAGAAGATGCGAGGCCACAAGCGGCGGCGAAGCTCGACCGGCTCCTCAATCGGCAGCGTCGTAGAGACGAGCAGCGCTATGTCGCACTGGTGCTCATGGCGACCGGACCGCTGACTCAGGCCGGTATGTGGACTAAGGCTCGGGAGCAGTTGCAAGGCTTGGACGAGGTTGCGCTCTCGGAGTCGCAGGCGGTGCTGCGCGACCAGGCTCTCGCTGCTTGCGAGCTTCAGTTCGACGACCCGGAGGCGGCGCAGCGCGCGATCGATCGGATTCGGCGGCCGACCGAAGGCTCGATCGAGGTCTGGTTGGTCGCGATGGAGGCTCTACTGATGGCAGTGAGGGGCGAGTCGGAAAAGGCGCTCGCGCACCTTGGCGGACAGAGCACCGACGACAATCCTTCGCTTCGCGCCTCGCATCGCTTGGTGCATGCGCATGTCCTGGCGAAACGCGGTCATACCGAGGACGCGCTCCAAGAGCTGCGTTCGCTAGAACAGGAGGCCGGGCGCTCCGGTCTCGAGCGCGTCGTATTGCCCCGCGGGCCAGCGAGCCCACTGGCGGAGCAATTGTTGAACGAAGCCGATCAGTCGGATTGAAAGATGACCTGCTGGGTCGGGTCGTCGTCGTAGAACTGTGCGAAGCGGTCGAACGTCACGGCTCCGAACGTGTTCACGACGATGGCAAAGAGCGCGCAGCTTAGAAACGCAATGCCGAACCGCCGCCCGCTCAGCGCAACCAGCACGAAGAGAAGCGGTAGATAGTCCAGGGAGAATCGGTACCCGAACTGAATCCAGCCGGTGTTCTGGTAGAGCAGTGTGCAAAATGCCGTGGGCAGAACGCCCGCCCAAAGCGCGAGGGTCGTCGCGTCGAGCTTCTTCGGCGATAGGCTCCAGAGCAAGTTCGGGCTGCTGAACCAAAGAGCGAGCCCGTGCCGGCTGATTCGAACGAAGGGGCTCGATGGCATCAGCCAAGGCATCGAGAGGAAGAAGACCGTCAGGTTTCTCGGCAGGTAGTGGGCGCTGAAAAGGCCCCAGGTTTCGATTCTCGACCGCCAACGAATTTGCAGGAAGCGGTGCCCGAACTCGAATGGGTCCCCGAAGCGGGCGGCGTTGTGCCACATCGTGGCGGTTACGATCAGGGCGAGCGGAAGCGCGAACATGGCGAAGGATTGCAAAAAACGGAGTGGGGAGCTCGACGTTCGCCGGCTTTGTTCCTTCCCTGCGCTGGCGGCTTGAAACAAGAAGAACGGAGCGAGCAGTAGGGTCGCTGGGCGGCAGAGGAACGCAAGCCCGAGCGCGAATCCTGCGGCGGCGGGGCGGCGCGCGTCAAAGGCAAAGAGCAGGTACAGGCAGACAAACGTGGTGGCCGCGACCTGGGCGGCAAACCAAACCGTGCCCTGCACGGCAACGAAGTAGTAGACAGACCCGACGGCGAAGAGCGCGGTGACGAGGAGATCGTCGCGCACGCTGCGCCGGCTCTGCCTCGACTCGCGCAACAAGCGTAGGACCAGGAACAGCAGCATCGGCCCGAATCCGGCAAAGAGCACCCAGAACAGCGCGTCCAAGGTATCCAGCCCGAAGGCGGCCACCAGGGGCAGCAACAGGATTGCAGGCAAGGGCGGAAAGGAGACGTACCAGCGGTAGCGCTCGGCGTCGGGTCCAGAGAACGAATAGCGTCCCGGCGGACAGGGCCCTCGATTCAAGGTGTCGAAGCAAGCCCAGTCGTTGGTGCCCGGTGGGTCGCCCCCGATGTCGAGGCGGCCTTGCAGCCACGCGTCCGCCAAGTAGACGTAGTGATTGTTTGGCGAAGGACGGAGGAGTCTGCCCGCGGAGGTCGCCCCGTACACCCCCGCGCAGAGGACGAAGATCACGAGTGGAACTGCCCACCGTCGCTCCCAAACCGACACCGCGGCAGCATAACCGGACCAAGCGGCCAGCCGAAGTTTGTCCACCTTGACTGAGGTAAACTGCCGCTCTAAAGCATTCCGGTTGTACCGGCCTGGAGGTTTCGATGGGGTCCCCTACCCTCGACGCAGTCAATCTCGCTCTTCGCAACGTCGAAGATCCCATCTTTCAGAAACCCCTCGGCGACTTGGGGACGCTGCTCGATGCGCGCATTGAGGATGGTCGAGTCTGGGCGAAGGTACGGTTGAGCTCGCCTTCCGAAGAGGCACGGCAGACGATCAGCCGGCGCATCGAAGCCGCGCTCGAGCCGCTCGGGGTCGAGTTCGTCGAGCTGGAAATCGAGGTGAGCGTGCCCACGCGCGAAGCGACGAGCACCGATCCGATTCCGGAAGTGCGGAACGTCGTGTTGGTGATGAGCGGCAAAGGAGGCGTGGGCAAGAGCACCGTAGCGACGAATTTGGCGCTTGCGCTCCGGCGGCTCGGCACGCGCGTCGGCCTCCTCGACGCGGATATCTACGGCCCGTCGCTCCCAACGATGCTCGGCATCGAAGGGCAGCCGACCTCCAAGGATGGCAAGCGAATCCAGCCTCTTCAGCGCTTTGGCATCAAACTGATGAGCATCGGCTTTCTGCTCGAAGACCCAAAGCAGGCGATCGTGTGGCGAGGGCCGATGCTTCATGGCGCGTTACAGCAGTTCGTGACCGACGTGGACTGGGGCGCGCTCGACTATCTCATCATCGACTCGCCGCCTGGAACGGGCGACGTCGCCCTGACGCTGGCGCAAAAGCTCCGAATCACGGGCGCCATCATCGTGACGACCCCCCAAGAGGTGGCGCTTCAGGACGTCTACAAGTCGGTTTCGATGTGTCAGAAGCTCAACATTCCGATACTGGGTGTGGTCGAGAACATGAGCCACTTCGTCGATAGCGCCGGAGTGAAGCACGAGCTCTTCGGCAGCGGCGGAGGTCAGAAGATCGCGGAATTCGCCGAGGCCCCTCTCTTCGGTCAGATACCGATTGACGGCCTGGTTCGCGAATGGGGCGACCAGGGCACCCCGATCGTGCAGGCGGCCCCTGCGTCTGTCGCCGGACAAGCGTTTGCGGCGGTGGCGGACGCTCTCGCCGAACGCATCGCGAAAGACCACTTCGAGCGCGGCGGGGGCGAAACCGCTCCACAAGGCGAAGGTCCGAAGAGACTCCGCATCCTCCGCTGAGTTATAAGCTTCCCAGTGGACCTCTTCGAGCGACAAGCGGAAACCGGCTCCCCTCTCGCTGACCGGATGCGGCCCCGGCGCCTCGAAGACGTGGTCGGCCAGGCGCACCTCCTCGGAGACGGTCACATCCTTGCGCGCGCGATTCGCGCCGACCGCATTCCCTCGATGATTCTCTGGGGACCGCCGGGCACGGGGAAAACCACGGTCGCCCATGTGATCGCCAACGAGACGCACTCGCTTTTCGTTCCCTTCAGCGCAGTGCTTGGCGGTGTGCCGGAGCTTCGAAAGATCATCGCCGCCGCAAAAGAGCAGAAGAACTACTACGGCAAGAAGACGATTCTATTCATCGACGAGATTCACCGATTCAACAAGGCGCAACAGGACGCTCTCCTTCCCCATGTGGAGAACGGCACGGTGACCCTGATCGGCGCGACCACGGAGAACCCATCATTTGCGGTGAACTCCGCTTTGCTGTCTCGCGCGAGGGTCTTCGATCTGAAGCCACTCGAAGCCGCCGACTTGCGCCAGCTGCTCGAACGCGCCCTCGCAGACCAAGAGCACGGAATCGAGCATATCCCACAGGCGGTCGATGACGACGCGCTAGCAGCGATCTCTCAAAACGCGCGCGGCGATGCCCGACGCGCGTTGTCCGCTCTCGAGCTAGCCAGTGATTTCGCGCAGTCGGCGGGCGTCGAAG
This sequence comes from Polyangiales bacterium, assembly GCA_049645265.1. Classification (GTDB taxonomy): domain Bacteria; phylum Myxococcota_A; class Polyangia; order Polyangiales; family Houyiibacteriaceae; genus SG8-38. Next base: position 12,316 of record JBARTN010000194.1, on the reverse strand, counting down.
CAGTCACCGTGTCGATCGTCCAAGAAGCGTTGGCGACCCAGACGCTGCTCTACGACAAGTCCGGCGAAGAGCACTACAACGTCATCAGTGCGTTCATCAAATCGATGCGCGGTAGCGACCCCGACGCCGCGGTCTATTGGCTGATGCGCATGCTCGAAGCGGGCGAAGACCCGCTGTTCGTCCTTCGACGGATGCTGATCTTTGCAAGCGAGGATATCGGAAACGCCGACCCGCAAGCATTGGAGGTCGCGGTGGCCGCGGATGCTGCGTTTCGACGGCTGGGGATGCCCGAAGGCATCTTTCCGATCGCGCAGTGCTGCACCTACTTGGCCAGCGCGCCGAAGAGCAACGCGAGTTACAAAGCCTGGAAGATGGCCCAAGCCGACGTGCGGGAGCATGGGGCCTTGCCGGTCCCTCTGAAGCTCCGCAACGCGCCCACCGAAGCGATGAAGTCCTGGGGATATGGCGACGGCTATCGATACCCACACGACGAAAGCGGTTTCAGCCCGGAGGAGACCTATCTTCCGGACGCGCTGGTCGACCGCAAGTACTACCATCCGACGGACCAGGGCTTCGAGGCCCGTATTCGCGAACGGCTTCACGCGCTCCGCGCAGGCGCTAAGACGAAGGGGGACGGGTCGGGCGGGCCCCGCGGAGGAAAACCCTGAAAATCGCTGCACCCTTCTCCCCGTCAGCCTCGATCGTGCCACCCACGCCGTCCAGCACCACCGCTGCTGCGAAGAGCCCCACGAACCGACTGTAGCGGCCGTCGAGTCGTCCCTTCAGCGCTTGCTGTCCCTCGAGGGCGAACGCGGCTTTGCGAAGCTCGGGGGCGATGGCTTCGCCGGCATCTTGAACCTCGATCACCACGCGGTTGCCTCGCTGGTAGACGCGGACTGTCGCGTGCGGATCGGGCACGTTGGCGCGCGTGTTGTGAAGGAGAAGGTCGACGACCTCGACAGCAACCTGTGCACCGTGTGCGTACAGTTGATCTTCCCTGGCGATCTCGACGGTCACCGGAACCGGTGTGTCGGCCCGCTCGAGACGCTCCAAGAATACGCCCACATCCCCGTTGGCGGCCTCTAGCGGCACATGCCCCGTGAGCCAGAGGCTGATCCAAGCCAGCATGTCGAGGCCTCGGCGGAGCTCTCCCACGCCGAGCTTCACGTCTTGCAGGGCGTCGATCGAATCGTTGTCGGCTAGACCAACCTCTTGGAGAAAATCCACGTTGGCGCTGATCGTGGCCGCAGGGTTGCGAAGGTCATGAACGAGCAGACCCAACACGTGGCCCATCTCGTCCGCATCGATCTCCTTGGGCTTCACCACCCGATGCCCTTACCACGGCGTATAACTCAAGGGAAGAAGAGCACTCTAGCCTCGCCGTGCTCATCGATGAGCGCAGCGATGTACGAGAGAATCGCGCCCCGGCGGTTCAGAACCTCGGCGATTTGGGCGTCGCTCAAGAGGGGGGTCGACTGCTGACTCGGGTCTCGGTCGAGCTCGTTGCGGATCGATGCTTCGTCGAGGGCTGCCAGGTGAAGGACCAGATCCTTGGAGAAGCGCTTGGCGCCCGTGAGGCCTTCGAGCAGCTTCTCATAGCGTCCTCTTAGCAGCGGCGTCGAAAACGCGCGGTCGTTGTCTCGCAAGAATGCGCGCTGCCGCTCTCGATCGGTGGGGAGGTTTCCACCGCTGAACCGATCCCAGTTCCCGATGAGCAAGTCGAACACCGTCATCGTCGAAAGGTCCCGGGCAAGCGCGGCTTTGCCTCGAGGAATGTCTCCGTCTTGGAGCCAGCTCTGCCAGCTTGCTCTGTTTTCGAGTCCGACCGATCGGAGACCCTTGATCCAATAGACGGCAGCGCCGGGCGCCGAGCCGTCTTCGTCCCACAAGACCGCCCGTCGAATCGCCCCTCGACGAGCGAGCAGGTCTTCGTCAAACCGCTGATTGATTTCTTTCCAGGTCGCGCGGCGGTAAATCGCGGGCGGGACATTGTCGAGACCGAGCAGCCGGCTGATTCGATACGCGGCAATCTCGTAGCGATAGCCGTCCTGGATCTCGTGGGTCCGAATCCTCAAGGCGGCGGTCACTCGCGCTACCGTCCGCATCCGGAAAACGACGGAGCTGTGACCGACGGGTTTGAAGCTCCGCGAATCGGCGGACGAAATGACTTCCAGGATCTCGTCTTGTTCGAGCTCGGTTCCGACGAACCTGGGCACCGGCCCGAACTCGGCGCTCGCTACCGAGCTCAGCCAAATGACCGCGGCCGCCGTGAGCGTGAAGCTAGCGGACGCCTGCGAACAGGTTCTTGGCAATGACCATCCGTTGGATCTGGGAAGTACCTTCGTAGATCTGGAGGATCTTCGCATCGCGCATCAGCTTCTCGACCGGGTACTCGGTGATGTAGCCGTTGCCGCCGAAGACCTGAACCGCATCGGTGGCGACTTGCATTGCACTGTCTGCTCCGAACGCCTTGCTGTAGGATGCCACAAGCGAGTTTCGGCCACCATGGTCGATCTGCCAGGCCGCCTTCCAGACCAAGAGTCGGGTGGCCTCGTACTTGATGCCCATCTCCGCGATCATGGCCTGAATCATCTGATGTTCGGCGATTGGAACGCCAAAGGTCTTTCGCTCGAGCGCGTAGGCGATCGATTCCTCGAGGGCGCGCCGCATGAGGCCGCAAGCGCCCGCGCCGATGTCCGGTCGAGTGCGATCGAAGGTCTGCATCGCCAGCTTGAAGCCGTGCCCCTGTTCAGCGAGCACGTTTTCGGATGAGACGCGAACGTCTTCGAAGTTGACGACAGCGGTGTTGCTGGCGCGCTGGCCGAGCTTGTCTTCGGTCTTTCCGATGGTGACGCCGTTCGCATCACGGTCGACGACGAACCCCATGATCCCGCCGTGGCGGAGCGATGGGTCGACCGTCGCGAACACGATGTACCAACTGGCCCAGGCGGCATTGGTGATGAAGACCTTCTCTCCGTTGATGATCCAGTCATTGCCGTCTTTGCGGCAGCGCGTTTGGATCCCCGCGGAATCGCTTCCCGCGACGGATTCCGTGATCGCATACGCCGCGAAGACGGGCTCCGAGGTCAGCATCCCGAGGTACTTCTTCTTTTGCGCTTCGTTGCCTGCGATGAGGAGCGGCGTGGCAGCAAGCACGTTGGCGGTCATGCTGGTCTGAATGCCCGTGCAGCCGAACGCGAGCTCTTCGGTGAGAAGCACGTGGTCGACTTCGCCCATGCCTGCGCCGCCATACGCTTCAGGAATGTTCGGCCCGACGAAGCCGAGCTCCCAGGCCTCTTTGAAGACGTCCATCGGGAACTCGTGGGTCTTGTCCGCCTCGCCGGCAATGGGGATGATCTTCTCGCGGGTGAAGCGGCGGCTCTCCTCCACAAGGGCCTTTTGTTCGGCGGTCAACTCGAAATCCAACATGTTGCTACCTCTCGATCAACGGCGCCGTTCTTGCTCGCGACGCTCCAGCTCGGCCCTCACGGCCTTAGCTCCCATTCGAAACCCCAGCGCAAAGCCGATCAGCAATATGCCCGGAATGTAAATGATGTGAGCGATGGATGGCATCAGCTGCCACCGCTTGCTCGAATCTCGGCACTGAGCCGCTCGAGCTCCTCCGCCGTTTGGCGCTGCAGGCCGCGCATTCGCATCAGATAGAGAAAAAGCAGCGCCCAAACGATCGCGTAGGCAGCCAGCATGAGCGCACCGCCAGGAACGCTCTCGGCTTCGGGCCCGCGGACGCCGACAAATTGTGTGGCCCTCTCCTCGGCCGCGTCTTCCTTCGTTTCGGCGGACCCCCCATCCGGCTCGGCCGGCTGCTCTTCTGCGAGAACGAGGGGAGTGATGAGCATCGTGCCTCCCAGCACGAGCGCGGCGATCAGAGCTCGCATGTCAGTTCCTTCATCGGTGCATCAACTCGAATCGTAGCTCGGCGGTTTTTTCTCGTTGTCGTTCCGCGGACGCCCGCGCCCAAATCAAGAGCACGGCCAAGCCGGTGAACGCGACGAAGCTGAGGCCAAGCGCCCAGTACATCTCGGACTCGAGCCCGCCCCCCTTGCCGGTGATGACGGTCGGGTGAACGCCCCTCCAACGCTGCACGCTGTAGTGAATCAACGGCAGGTCCACCAGCCCGAAAAGCGCCAAGCCGGCTGCGAACCGCTTCTCGACTTCCCCCGCGTTGCCCATCGATCGAAGCGAGAGGTATGCCGCGAAGATCATTCCAGCCAGCAGCGTCGTCGTGAGTCGCGGGTCCCAAGTCCACCAAACGCCCCAGGCCTTGCGCGCCCAGAGCGGACCGGTGAGCAAGACGATGAGACAGAACAGCGAGCCGACTTCCGCCCCGGCGACTCCCAAGGCGTCCCACTTGGGGTCACGCTTGAGGAGGTACACCGCGCTGCCGACGGCCGATACGCCGAAGCCGATATACATCGCGTATGCGCTCGGAACGTGGAAGTAGAAGATCTTCTGCACGATCCCCATCTGTTGCTCCACAGGGGCGACGACGAAAATCATGTAGAGGGTCACGGCGAAGAGCGCGAGGGTTGCGAACGAGATCAGCGACCAGACGGTCGAGCTACCGGATTGGCGTGGGCGGTTCATGATTGAGCTCGGTCGGACGCTAGCATGCGGCCGCGGGGGCGTCAGCCTCTCCAGCCCCGCCAATTCCTGCAATAGATTCGGTCGGGCTTGCTGCTTTTGCAGTGCGCCGCTAAAGACGGCGCTAATGGATTTGCTCGACCGGCGGTTCCTTTTCGTTGTGGGCAAGGGTGGCGTCGGGAAGACAACCGTGGCCACCGGGCTTGCGCTTGCGGCAAGTCGCCGCGGCAAGAAGGTCCTACTGGCGCTCGTCAACTGCCAAGAGCGCGTGAGCGAGCTCCTCGACACCGATCCGATCGGTTCGGAAATCGTCACGATTCGGGAGAACCTCGACGCGGTGAACATGACCCCGGACGCGGCCCTCGAAGAATACGGGCTGATGATCTTGAAGGTGAAGGCCGTCTTCAACGCAGTCATCAGAAATCGACTGGTGCGAGCCTTCCTCAAGGGCACCCCCGGTCTCGAAGCGTGGTCGATGCTCGGAAAGGCATTCTATCATGCCTGCCCCCCGAGGGGAGAGCCGGACTACGACCTGGTGATCGTCGACGCACCGGCAACTGGACACGCGCTCGACATGCTTCGGGTGCCGTTCGTCATCGAAAGCGTCGCACCGCCGGGCCTTTTGCGACGGGATGCGGCGCGCGCCGTCGATATGTTCCGTGACCCCGAACGATCCGGCGCTGTCCTGGTCACGCTCCCCGAATACATGCCCGCGAGCGAAACGATCGAGCTTTCGGACGCCTTGTCGAACGAGCTAGGGATCCCGGTGCTGCAACTCGTCATCAACCGTGTGCTCAACGTGCTCTTCGCCGAAAAGGAACGCCCGGTTCTCGAAAGCCTCCCATCGGAGCTCGCCGACGATAGCGAGATCCGGGGGCTGGCCATAGCTGGCAAGCGGCGCGTCCTTCGCGAAACGGTCCAGGCGCGGGCCGTGCGGCAGGTGTGCACCCACATCGACGCCCCTTGCAGCGAGCTGCCCTACTACAGCGGTCTCGAAAAAGACGCGGCCGCCATCGATGCGCTGAGCGAAGCCCTCCTGCGGACCTTTTGATCGCTTGCGGGCAGTCGACAATCCACTAGCTTGCGCGTCGAGGTCATCATGCCCGGCTCGGCTACGTCAGGTCTTTCGTTTCAGACACCGCTCATCTTCGAGCAGGGCTCGCCCGGTCGCCACGGTGCGTCGCTCAACGCCGACGACCTACCGGACGTCGACCCGAAGCGTGCATTTGGGGACATGGCGCGGCAGAGCCCGCCCCTGCTTCCCGAGGTGTCCGAGCCTGAGGTCGTCCGCCATTACGTGCGGTTGAGCCAGCAGAACTTCGCGATTGACACCGGGATGTACCCACTCGGTTCGTGTACGATGAAGTACAACCCGAAGGTCAACGAGTGGGCGGCGCGCCTGACTGGGTTCGCCAACCTTCACCCCTACATGCCCGACGAGCTCGTCCAAGGCGCCCTCGAGCTGATGTGGCGGCTCGAGCAGGGGCTAGCCGAGATTTGCGGGATGGATCGCGTGTCGCTCCATCCGGCCGCAGGTGCGCAAGGCGAGCTGACAGGCCTGATGATGATTCGCGCGTACCACCGAGCCCAGGGGCGCGACCCGAAGAAGGTGCTGATCCCCGACACTGCGCATGGAACCAATCCTGCCTCCTGTGCGCTCAATGGCTTGCAAGCCGTGCCCTTTCCGGTTGGCGAGGAAGGGATCGTCACCACGGAAGCCCTGGCGCCCTTCGTCGACGACGACGTCGCGGCCGTCATGGCGACCAACCCAAACACCGTGGGCCTCTTCGAATCGGAGATGGCGGCGATCTCCGAGCTCGTGCACGGCAAGGGCGGTCTCGTCTACGGCGATGGCGCGAACCTCAATGCCTTGATGGGCAAGGCGCGGCCGGGCGACCTCGGGATCGACGTCATGCAGTTCAATCTGCACAAGACCTTCACGACCCCCCACGGCGGCGGCGGCCCCGGCTGCGGCCCGGTTGGTTACAAGGCGCTTCTCGATCCCTTTGCACCCGTCCCGGTCGTCGAACGGCGAAAGGGGCATTTCGTCCTCGACTACGACAGCCGTCCAGCGTCCGTCGGCAGGCTGCGCTCGTTCCAAGGCAACTTCGGCATGATGGTCCGGGCCTATGCCTACCTCCGGGAGATGGGCGCCGAGGGCTTGAAGCAGGCCACGGAGCTGGCGGTGCTCAACGCGAATTACCTGCGAGTCCGCCTGGGCGAGGTCTGGCACGTTCCTTACCCGCGAATCTGCATGCACGAAGTGGTCATCAGTGACCGCCACCTCAAGGAGTCACACGTCACGACGATGGACGTCGCGAAACGGCTCATGGACTACGGCTTTCATCCACCGACGGTGTACTTCCCGCTGGTCGTGAAGGGCGCGATGCTCATCGAGCCGACCGAAACCGAGAGCCTTCAGACCCTCGACGAGTTCGTAGAAGCCATGAAGACGATCAGCGCCGAGGCGACCGCTGAGCCCGACCTTCCCAAGTCGGCGCCCCAGGTCACGCGTTTGCGTCGGCTGGACGAGACCCAGGCTGCTCGGAAGCCTGTCCTGCGTTGGACAGCTCCCGAAACACCGCGCGAACCATAGTCTGCTTCTGGTGAAACGGCAGGAACGCCGCTTTGAAGCCGTTGATGATCATGCGGTGTATGTCTTCGCGATCGAGGCCCAGTCGGTTGTGGCAAAGCCAGAGCTCGCCCGACACGGTCGTGTCGGCGATCAGACGGTTGTCGGTGTTGATGGTCACCCGTAAACCGAGGTCGTGGTAGAGCTTGAGTGGGTGGGTTCGAAGGTCTTTAACCGCGCCCGTCTGCACGTTCGACGACGGACAGCATTCGAGCGCGATGCGATGGTCGTTGACGTAATGGAGCAGGTCGCCGTCCTCGCGAAGGCGGCAGCCGTGACCGATGCGGTGCGCGCCACAGACGTGAATCGCCTGGTGAATCGAGGCGGGGCCATAGGCCTCCCCTGCATGGATGGTCACCGCGATGTTGTTGTCGCGAACGAGCTCGAACGCTCGAAGATGGTGTTTGGCCGGGTAATCGTACTCGGCGCCCGCCAAGTCGAACGCGACGACGCCGCGGTTCTTGTAGGCGACCGCCAACTGGGCCATCTCAAAGGACGACTCGGGTGAGATGTTCCGAATGCCGCAAAGGATGACGTTCGCGACGATCCCATGGTCTTTTTGCGCATCCCAGAGTCCGGTGAGCACGGCTTCGACCACCGTCGTGAGCCGGAGCCCGCCGCGCGTGTGGAGGATGGGCGAGTAACGCACCTCCATGTAGCGGACGTTTTCGGCGGCGGCGTCCTCGCTGAGCTCGTAGGCGACCCGGTAGAGCGCCTCGGCGCTTTGCAAAACCTTGAGTGTCGTGTCGAACGCCTTGAGGTACTCGACCAACGAGCCGGCGTGCTCCCCGCAGCGGAGGGCCTTCTTCAGAGCCTCCGGATTGTCGGCGGGCAAGTGGATGTTCTGCGTCTCGGCGAGCTCGAGCATCGTGGACAGCCGCAGCGAACCGTCGAGATGAACGTGCAGGTCGGTCTTCGGAAGGGCTTGAATCTGGGAGAGCGTCAGCTCCATCCCCTCATTATACCGGGTTTGAGCAGCCTTAACCCGCGGGCTCGAAACGGCCCAAAACCTCAATGACTTCGCCGAGTCGCTTTGCCGCGACGCTAACCCGTGTGGGCATACCCCCGTTGAGGCCAAGGGCGCGCACCAGGTCGATTCCACTGTCGAAGCCCGCCGCCACGGTGACCGTGGTCTCGTCGTGAACCAAGGAAATAGGGGCAAGCCGCTGGCCGATCAGGAGCAGCTCGGTCTTATCGTACGGGCCGTCGCGCCGCGTCGCGTCGCAGATCGCGAGCCGGCCGCGAACTTCGTAGCGGCCCGAAAGCCGCTTGGCCTCGCGTTCCCTCTCTTCGAGGGCCTCGGCCACGACTTGGAACTCTCGGTAGATCGCCGCGTCGTGTGCACCGTCGGCCAAGTAACGCACCATCAAGCCGCGGAGGGCTTCGTCGCGCGGCCGTGCACGCAGCGCACGGTCGAGAATTCGCGCGCGTTCACTCGGCTCGCCGAGGCGAGTATCGATGGCGCGAGCATCATCGTCGGCTCCTTCGTAAGGCTCGACCCCGCCGCGAATCCACTTGGCTGCCGAGCAGAGCCCGTCAAAGTCCACGTGACAGCAGATCGTGTCGACGTCACCCGCGGCCGCCACGAGCTCCGGCGTGACCAATTCAGGGCAAGCCCCGTGCTGCGCCTTGGTCGTCAGAACGAAACGGGCGTCGTCGGCATAGTCCGCGTGCCGATCGTGGTCATGGTGATCGATCCACATCGCCAGCCGAGACCCCAGGCCCGAGATGAAAGGCAACGTCGTCTTTTCGTAGCTTGCACCTCCCGCATTGGCGGCAAAGGCCACATCCAGCACCACCACCCGCCCGGGCAGACTGCCAGGCTTAGGCAGCTTGCGTGGCGTTCCGTACGCCAAATGCGGGAAACTACTCATGATCCGAACATGCGGCCCAGCCGACCGGGGCGCAACTCGCGGATACTTGGATCGGTTTTTCCCAAACCGATGCCTCGGAGAAACACACCGGAAATGTGGCGCAGCCATAGATCCCCTCGTGCCGCTGCCGAGGGTGCGCCGCGGCCATGACCAAGAGGTGCAAAGATCATGGAAGAACAACTTTCGGAACTGACGACGCGAGCAGACGAACTGGCGACGTATGCAAACGCATTGTGGGTTCTCGTTAGCGCCGCACTCGTTTTCTTCATGCACGCGGGCTTCGCTCTCGTCGAGAGCGGGTTCTGCCGCAAGAAAAATGCGGTGATGGTGTTGATGAAGAACTTCGGCGTAGTCGCGATTTCCTCGCTCATCTTCTACCTGGTGGGCTACGGCGTGATGTTTGGCGAAGGCAATGCCTTCGTGGGGCTCGCGAGCTTCTTCCCGAATAACGGGGGAGCAGATGCGGACCTACCGCCTTATGTCTTTCTCTTCTTCCAGCTCGTCTTCGCGGCGACCGCCTGCACGATCGTGTCGGGCGCAATTGCCGAGCGCGCTCGATTGCTGACCTTCTTCCTCTTCACCGCGATCGCGACCATGATCATCTACCCGGTCGTCGGTCACTGGGTCTGGGGTGGTGGCTGGCTCTCTGAAATGGGTTTCATCGATTTTGCCGGGAGCACGGTCGTTCACGGTGTCGGCGGAAGCATGGCACTCGCAGGCGCCCTGGTGGTCGGCCCGCGAATCGGCAAGTACATGCCTGATGGCTCGGTCAGGCCGATGCCCGCGCACAACTTCCCGCTCGCCGCGCTCGGCGTGCTCATTCTCTGGCTCGGTTGGTTCGGCTTCAACGGCGGCTCGGAGCTCGCCATGGACGCCGAGGTGGGCCGAATCGTCCTCGTGACCAACCTCGCAGCTGCCGCCGGCTTCGTCGGCGCCCTGACCTGGATTCGGATCCGCAGCGGCCTGCTGGACCTTTCGATGGCCCTGAACGGCGCGCTTGCCGGCCTCGTGGGCATCACCGCCGGTTGCTATAACATCACGGGCGGTTGGTCGATCGTCGTCGGCATCGCCGCCGGCATGCTCTGCGTCGAAGGCGTCCTTCTGATCGACAAGATCAGAATCGACGATCCGGTCGGCGCGATCACCGTTCACGGCGTCTGCGGCATCTTCGGCACGCTTGCCGTCGGCCTCGTCGGCTACGGCAACGCGGCCGCGGGCGAAGAGCCGATCGGCCTGCTCGTCGGTGGCGGCGCTTCGCAGTTGATGAATCAGGCGATCGGCGCCGGAGCCGGCGTGGCTTTTGCTTTCGTCGTCGGTTCCGGCGTTTGGCTTGCGATGAAGTTCCTCGTGCCTGGCGGCGTCCGCGTCTCCGAAGCGCACGAGCTCGAGGGCCTCGACATCGCCGAGTGCGGGGTTGAAGCGTACAACGAGGAGCTCAAGGGCTACCACACGGGCGGGGCCATCGCGATGTCGGCGGCGCCCGCGGAGTAGTGAGCTTCGAGAGGAGGGGTGGAGCGGCTCCCCGGTCTGCTTTGCCCCTCCTCTCGACCCTTTTTTCAATGTTGATTGGATACGGATTTTGAGCGTGGAGACACGTTGGGAGTGGAGGTAGTGATGAGTAAGTTTCTTTCCCTGGCGGTGATGTGCAGTTTGGCATTCCCCGCAATGGCCCTTGCGCAACCCGAGGCGCCCAAAGAGGCCGAAGACGACGACATGGGCATGGCGAAGTCCGGCGAAGAGGCGGCCGCGAAAACGGGGACCGAAGAAGCGCCTCCGGAAGAAGCGCCTCCGAAGGAAGCCCTGATGGCCATGCCGGAGTCGCCGAAGACGGCCGCCGACGACGTAGCTGCAGAGCCCGGCGAGGAGGCCCCCTGGAAGGACGGCCTGTCCTGGATGCTAATGGCCAGCGCCTTCTACCGCGTCGGCGGTTACACGAATGACGGCGTCGTCGCCGGAACCTACAACTCGATCGGATACCCCTACACGAACTACAACGGCTTCGGCCTCAACTTTGCCGGTGGTGACCTCATGTACACCGGCGAGAAGTTCGCGGTGCGTTTGGACCTTCGCTTTGGCGAAGGCTCCTTCCTGTTGAGCCCGATCGCCCCGATCAAGCAGGGCTATGTCAGCTGGATGCCGAGCGATAAGGTGAGCTTGGACTTCGGTTTCTTCGACACGATCTTCGGCGGCGAGGTCGTCGATGAGTGGAACAACGCCAACTACACGCGCGGCGCACTCTACTTCTTGCGTCAACCGTTCAACCACATGGGCATCCGCTCGGCCTTCGAAATCTCGGAACATGTGGGCATGACCGTCATGGTCACCAACGGCGGCGTGCTTGGCGGGACACCGGTCGACAACAACGAGACGCCCACCCTCGGCTGGCAGTTCGCGTTTAGCGGCAAGGACGAGCACGTCGGATTCTTCTTCGGCGGTCAGCACGGTGCAGGCGGCGACAACGACAACAAGAACTGGGAGCAGTTCTTCGACTGGGTGCTCACCGGGAACGCAGGCATCTTTACGTTGATCGCCAACGGCGACTATCAGATCAGTCCGACCGGGCCCCTGAACGACCCGATCGCGATACCGCCAATCGTAGTAACCGGAAAGGCCTTCGCCTACGGCCACAGCCTTCAGCTGATCTTCGACGCGAGCGACCACTGGTCGATTGGCCTTCGCGGCGAGCACTTGAGCGGAAACACACAGTACCGGGACTTCGCATCCAGCGGGGACACGGGGCTCGCTACCGGGACCATCACGCTCCGCTACAAGCCCGTTCAATACCTCGTGCTCAGCCTCGAGGGTCGCGGCGAGTGGAATACGCGTGAGATCTACTTCTCGAGGTCGTCGCTGGTCGGTGCCGCGGCGACGGGCGATCCCAACAAGAAGCAGAACTACGCTGCAATCCTGGGCTTCACCGCCTTCATCGGAAACTAAGCCTCGGTTGCAGGCATGAACAGGCAGAGGGCCGGCGCACAGGAGCCGGCCTTTTGCCGTTAAGCGCTGTCATTCGCTGGCGCTGGCACTGGCACTGGCACTGGCGCTGGCACTGGCACTGACACTGGCACTGGCACTGGCACTGGCACTGGCGCTGACACTGACACTGACACTGGCGCTGGCACTGGCGCTGGCACTGGCGCTGGCACTGACGCTTGCGCTGGCACTGGCGCTGGCACTGACACTCGCTCTGGCACTGACGCTGGCGCTG
>JBARTN010000193.1:0-3490 GCA_049645265.1 Polyangiales bacterium | reverse complement strand
CCGATGTGCCGGGTCAACCCCTGACCTTCACCTGTGCACCACCGGGCTCCGGTGCACGGATGGCGGGCGTGGACCCCATGGGTAGCGGCGGAACGGGCGGCGACGGCGGCGTGGGCGGCGACGGCGGCGTCGGAGGTGGCGGCTCCGGCGGCTCCGGTGGCTCCGGTGGTTCGGGGGGCTCGACCACGGAGAACAACAACGGCGGATGCGGCTGTGTCGTGGGCCCGAGTCCACGCGAGCGCGTATCGGGCGCAGCATTGGCGGCGCTAACACTCCTCGGCCTTGCGATGATGCGGCGCCGCCGCTGGGCGCCATCGGACTCGGCTTGAGCGATAGTTAGGGCTTCAGCTTGATCGCCATGTCGATCATGCGTTCCTGCTTGCCGGTGTAGGGCGGGTAGAACCAATGCAGGAGCGAGAACCACGGGCTGGTGAACACGGGGCGCATCTTGCTGAACTCCACGAAGCCTTCGTAGCCGTGGTAGTGGCCGATGCCGCTCGCGCCGACGCCGCCAAACGGCAGGTCGTGTTGAGCCACGTGGATGATGCAGTTGTTGATGGTGACGCCACCCGAAATCGTGCTGTAGAGGAGCTTGTCCTTCCGTGCGCGATCGTTGGTGAACACATAGAACCCGAGCGGCCGGTCCCGGTGGGTCACGTAGTCGATGGTCTCGTCCAGGTCTTTGTACGTCATTAAGGGGAAAAGAGGACCGAAGATCTCTTCCTTCATGATCATCATGTCCTCGGTCACGTTGAGCACGAGGTAGGGCGGGAACTTGCGAAGTACATCGTTGAACGACGCATGGGGGACCAACGGGACGAGCTTTGCGCCCTTTGCCTCGGCGTCCTCGAGCGTCATGCGCAGGCGCCTGTAGGCCTTGTCATCGATGACCGAGGTGTAACTGGTGTCGTTCGTATCCGGATAGCGCTCCGCGACCAGGCGTTGAGCGGCAGCCACGAATCGATCTTCGCTGCCCTCCGGAAGGAAGAGGTAGTCCGGTGCCAAGCAGGTCTGGCCCGCGTTGACGAGCTTCGCGTACATGATTCGCGAAGCAGCTTCGTCGATGTCGAAATCGTCACAGACGATCGTCGGCGACTTGCCGCCGAGCTCGAGCGTGACGGGCGTCAGATTTTCAGCCGCGGATCGCATGACCGTACGACCCACGTCCGCCGAGCCGGTGAAGATGATGTGGTCGTAGGGCAGCGTGGAGAAGTCTCCGGCACGAACCCCTGGCAGGATGGCGACGACTTCTTCTGGAAACACCTCGCTGAACTTGTCCGCGAGCAGTCGGCAAAGGTGCTGCGAGTTACTCGCCATCTTGATCATCGCTCGGTTGCCGGCGGCCAAGACACTAACGAGAGGGCTCAAGGTGAGGAAGAGCGGGTAGTTCCACGGCGAGACGATTCCCACGACCCCCTTGGGCTGCGGGATGAGCCGGTTGGAGCCGGTTGCAAAGAGCCATGATATCGGCCGGCGCTGGGGCTTCATCCATTTGCGAAGCTTCTTCCGCGTGTGACGAAGCCCGTCGATGACTGGAAAGATTTCGAGAATCTTCGACTCTTCTGCACAGCGGTGCCCAAAGTCTTGGGCAATGGCCTCGACGATCGCCTCCGTGTTCTCCAGCAGAATTCGCTCGACTGCGTCGAGGCGCGCCTTTCGTTCCTGGAGACTCGGGTATGGATCCCGCAGGTACGCCTCGCGTTGGAGCTTGTAGACGCGCTGCGCCTCGTTTTCGACGGATTGGATCGAGCGGATTTGAGCGGTTTGGGCCATAGCGGACTAGTTGTAGCGTTACCCTACGGTCGACCGCAAGCCCCACCCCTGGGGCCCCCATCCGGTCATTCGCCCGTGGCTTTGGACTCGAGCTCCATCCAGCGTGCCATCAGTTGGTCGATTTGCGCTTGGAGCTCGCCCTGGCGCGCCACAATTGTGGGGACTTCTTCGGCGCGATCGGCGTAGAGGGTCGGGTCGTTCAGGAGGGCTTCGACCTCAGCTGCCTCCGTTTCGGCTCGTTCGATCTCGCCCGGGAGTCGCTGTAGCTCCTGCTTCTCTTTGTACGAGAGCTTCTTCGCTTTGCTATTCGAGCCGCGCTTGGGCATGGGGGCGCTCTTGTCAGCGGTTCGCTTGCGCTCTGCCTGGCGCGCTGCGCGTTGATCTCGGTAGTCGCTGTAGTTCCCCGCATAGGCGATGACCCGACCGTCACCTTCGAAGGCAAGAATGTTGGTGGCGACCCGGTCGAGGAAATAGCGGTCGTGGCTGACGATGAGGGCGGTTGAATTGGATTCGACCAGCATCGCTTCGAGCGCCGCAAGCGTGGCGACGTCGAGGTCGTTGGTCGGCTCGTCGAGCACGAGCACGTTCGCCGGAGCGAGCAGCAACTTTGCCAAGGCCACACGCGCGCGCTCGCCTCCGGACAGAGATGACACCTTGTCCCGTGTGCGATGAGGCGCAAAGAGGAACCGCTTAAGGTAACTCCGGATGTCGATCAAGCGACCTTGGAAAGTCACTTGCGGCCGATCCGGCGCGACGTTCTGCTGGACGGACTCATCCTCGATGAGGCCGCTTCTGACTTGATCAAAGTAGGCGAGCTTCGTATTCGCGCCGATGACCACCCGACCCAGCGTAGGTTCGAGCTCGCCGAGGAGCACGCGAAGCAAAGTGGTCTTGCCGGCCCCGTTCGGACCAACGATGCCAAGGCGATCCCCGCGCGACAAGATCAAGTCCAGTGAATCGACGAGCTCGATCGCGCCGAGGCGCACCCCGAGGCCGTGCGCTTCGAGGACGGTACCGCCGAGCCTTTCATGCTGTGCTGCGAACCGCGCGACCTCCTCGGCCTTCGGACCGGCGGCATCGCGGAGCGCCTCAGCGCGATCGACGCGCGCCTTCGACTTGCTGGTTCGGGCCTTGGGAGACCGACGGAGCCATTCGAGCTCCGTCCGGAGGAGGTTCTGACGGTTTGCCTCGGCGCGATCGGCATGGGCCAGTCTGTCTGCTTTGGCCTCCAAATAGGCGTGCCAACCCCCCTCGTAGCTGAACACCCTGCCCTGATCGATTTCGAGCGTTCGGTTCACTACCCGGTCCAGGACATAGCGGTCATGCGTGATCAGAATGAGCCCGCCGCGGTATTGCTCGCGCAGGTAGGTCTCGAGCCATTCGATGGTGTCGGCGTCGAGGTGGTTGGTTGGCTCATCGAGAATCGCGAGGGTGGGCTCTTCGACTAAGAGCCGCGCGAGCGCCACGCGCCGCTGCTCCCCGCCGCTCATCTCATCGACGCTGCGATTGATCTCGCCAAGACCGAGTTGCTGCAGGAGCACGTCGACACGAAGGCTGTGCTCCCAACCCCCGAGCCGTTCGACCTCGTGCGCAGCGGCCGCCTGCGGCTCGGTGTACGCTTCCCATCCAGGGTCTTGTGTAGCGATCAGCTGGCTGAGCTCTTCGTGTCGCTCGAACGCCTCTGCCCAGGCACCGAGCCCTTCGAGCACGACGTCGC
>JBARTN010000192.1:0-5275 GCA_049645265.1 Polyangiales bacterium | reverse complement strand
ATCCCCTGCCCCACCTCGACTTCGGCTCTTCCGTTGCGCCAGGCCTCACCGATGATTGCTGGCTCTTTCTGGAGAGGATTCGGCGCTTCGGTGCACGGGCCACCGCCGTTTTGGTCCGTCGGGCAGGCTCGCGCGGGAACGCCAAAACCAACGAAACCAACCACACAAGCGACAAACAAGATACGCCTCGTTTCTGCTACGGTGGCGTCCATGCCGATGGGTCTTTCCTTTGAGAGGTGGGCGGGGGTTGGACGGTGCGCGTCGGGGGAATGATCGTGTTGGCGATGAACAAGCCTCCAATGATCCAGACGATGCTGACTAAGAACTTGAATTCGTCGAGGAGGCTGGCCTCGACCCCGATGGTCTGCAAGGTGCCGAGTCCGAGATAGGAGGCGTACCCGGGCACCAGGACCATGAGGCCGGGGAGCAGAATGGTGGTAGCCGGGCGTCGCGTCCGCAACGCATAGCCGTTGGCGAAGATCCCGAGGACCAACGCGCCGAGCAAGTCGCCCGGCCCACTTCCCAACAGCTTGCCACCGACCACAGTCCCGGCGAACGCGAGAACACATCCAAGAATGACCCAACCGAATTCCTTCGGGCGCACTTGGGACATCATGGCAAATCCTACACCCAGGACCACGACGGCCGGCCATGCCCAGCCCGGCCCCATGCTCGCCACGGCGGAGCCCGCGGGAATGGTCCACACCGCGCTCGCGATCGCCGTCCCGAGGAATGCGCCAAAGGCCAGCTCGATCAAGGCGACGCTGGCCGAGATCAACCGCTCCGTGCCGGACGCGACGTGGTTCGACAAGAGCTCGCCGGGCCCGAGGATCAGCCCTTGGTTCGCAATCAGGGCGATGATGGCACAGAGCGTGACCATCGCGTGCTTGCTGCTCGGCGCCCATGTCGCGGCGATCGCGTAGGCCAGGATCGCAGCGACGAACGCCGCGGCCGGATTGATCATCCTGGCCGTCGTGGGCGAGCGTCCCAGCACGAACACGACGCCGAAGACGACCACGCTCAGCACGACCCCGATGATGACGTCGTGCCAAGGCAGAGACAGCCGCACCCCGAAACCCGCACCGATGAGGCCGAAGGAGACGGCGGTCATGAGGGGGCCGAACGGCGCCGGCGTCTTTTTGATTTCTGCGAGGCGACCAATTCCAGCCTCGACCGAGACCTCTCCGGACGCGACCCTGCGCACCAGCTCATCGACCCGGTCCAGGCCGGCCATATTGAGACCGGAATCTGCAATGCGAGTGACGTTGATTCGCTGCCGCTCATCGCCCGCTCGCCAGAGAACCGACACAATTTTCTCCGGCGTCACGAGAAAGTCACCGCAAAGACCGAGGGCCGCCGTCAAGCGATTCAGATGCGACTCGAGCCGAAAGGACGACACGCCGTACCCAAGCGCCGTCGCGCCGAGCTTGACGATGAAATCGCAGGTCTTGTTGAACTCGAGATCGTCCATCGTGTGTACCGGCCCTCGGTCGCAGCGGCGTCACCGGCTCAATGCTGCTACGGTGGCGTCCATGTTGCACGCAACGTTCGCATGCGAGAGAACAGAAGCGCAACAGGGAAGCGGTCATGACAGGGGTCGATAGAGGAACGGCGAAGAGCTCTGCAACCGAACTTCACATCATGGACCGTAGCGGTCCCGGACCTTTCACGACGACCCTGGTTCTGCAAGACCCAACAGGTCAGCAATGGGTCTGGCATTCGAGGCGCAACCGCAAGGGCCTAGACGCAGAGCCCCCCCACCAAGTCGCCCAAACGCGACCAAGGCATGCCCTTCTGATCAACCCGGGCAGCGTCACGTGGTGGATTTCGGTTCTCTTCATGATCGGATCCGCGCTTTTCGCCATTGGCTCAGGAAGCGCGCTGCTTGGAACACCAACTAGTGGCACTGTCTTCTTCGTCGGGTCGATCTTCTTCACGAGCGCGGCGTATCTCCAAGTCTTTGAAGTGGTCAACGAACCCGATGCCTTGACCCAAAAACGCCCACGAATCGCGCTCTGGCGCTGGGAGCCACACAAGATCGGCTGGTGGGCGGCGGTCGTGCAACTCGTCGGCACATTCTTGTTCAACATGAACACCTTTGAGGCCATGCGGACGCTCAGCCCGATTGCAGAAGACCGCCTGGTATGGGCACCGGATGCGATTGGCTCGATCTGCTTCCTGGTGGCGAGCTATTTGGCGTATGCGGAGGTCTGTCGGCGCTGGACCGCTTGGCAGCCAAGAAACATCTCGTGGTGGGTTGCCGTCATTAACTTATTGGGTTCGGTCGCGTTCGGGATTTCCGCCGCTGCGTCCGTTGTCGTTGTCCAAACGGGTCAGGTCTTGGGTGCATACGCCTCGAACTTGTGGACATTCGTTGGCGCTATCTGCTTTCTCGTAGGCGCCTATTTGTTGCTTCCAGAGATGACGGCGCATTCTGCGACACAAACCCCCTAGACGGACCGCGTCGAATCGATCCATGATGGTCGCCCACGAAAGGAACGCCCCCTATGGTCACCAAGCAGCACAAACTCAGCGAGCTATCCGATCGCGAAAAGCTACTGACACCGCTCTACGGCCGCACCGCCATGGACCGCCCCGTTCCCAAGTACGAGCTGCCGGAAGGTGGGCTCCCGGCCGTCCTAGCCTACGACTTGATTCACGACGAACTGATGTTGGACGGCAACGCCCGCCTGAATCTGGCAACGTTCGTGACGACTTGGATGGAACCATATGCTGAAAAGCTCATGGCTGAATCCTTCGACAAGAACATGATCGATAAGGACGAATACCCCTTTACGGCCCAGATCGAGGAACGCTGCATCAACATCGTCACGCGGCTCTTCAACGCGCCAGAAACCGGAGTGGGTGCCTCCGCGATCGGGTCTTCGGAAGCCGTGATGCTCGCGGGCTTGGCGTTGAAATGGAGATGGCGCGCACGCATGAAAGCCAAGGGCAAGCCTACGGACAAGCCCAACATCGTCATGGGCAACAACGTGCAAGTGGTGTGGGAAAAGTTTGCCCGATACTGGGATGTCGAGCCGCGCTACATCGAAATGCAGCCCAACCAGTACACTATCACGCCCAAAGGCGTGCTCGATGCCGTAGACGAAAACACGATCGCAGTGGTGCCGATTCTCGGTGTTACCTACACGGGCGCCTTCGAGCCGGTCGAAGAGATCCATGATGCGCTGGTCGAGCACAATGCGAAGACGGGTCACGACATTCCGATGCATGTCGATGCGGCGAGCGGTGGTTTCGTCGCCCCGTTCTTGCACCCTGATTTGAAGTGGGACTTCCGATTGCCACTCGTGAAATCGATCAATGTGTCCGGCCACAAATACGGGCTCGTCTATCCGGGCATTGGTTGGGTGGCTTGGCGCTCGCACGAAGATCTTCCCGAAGATTTGATCTTTCACGTCAACTATTTGGGCGGCGACATGCCGACCTTCACCCTCAATTTCTCCCGGCCAGGCAACCAAGTAGTCGCCCAGTATTACAACTTCATTCGGCTCGGTCGCGAGGGATACACGCGCGCCTTCGAACAGATGCGTGATACAGCGATGTATCTCTCCGCGGCAATCGAGAAGACCGAGCGTTTCGATTTGTTGAGTCGAGGTGACACCATTCCGGTCTTCGCGTTCGCCCTCAAAGATTCGAGTCACTACACGGTTTTCGATCTCTCGGACAAGCTTCGTGAGCACGGGTGGCAAGTGCCGGCGTATACGATGCCTCCGAAAGTCGACGACCTCGCCGTGCTCCGGATCGTGGTTCGTGAGGGCCTCAGCCGAGACCTGGCGGAGATACTGATGAATGACCTGAAGGACGCCATCCAGCACTTCGAATCGCAGCCGGGTTACAAAGCCAAGCAGCCCAAAAAGACAGGCAAGGTCCACAAGAACTGCTGAAAGTAGCGTAAGCTCAGGGCAGGAAGAGAGGCTTTCGCCGTAATGGAACGGATACCTAGCGAGTTCGCAATCGGTGGGGTCTACATGCCCCCAATGCTCATCGCGGCGATTCTGGGCACGGCGCTGGCGGTGCTGACGGCTCGATTGCTCAATCGATACCGGCTGTCGCGCTACTTCTTCTACCCGCCGCTGGTGTTCGTCGCGATGGCGGCCATCTACACGGTCATCATCGAGACCTTCATCCTATTCTAGCGGACTTCTTGAGTGAGAGGCACATGGGCAAGAACAAGAAATATCTCGCGACGGGAGCAATCGTACTGCTCGCTGTCGTGATCGTGCTGCTCAAGTACTGGGACTACGTCGTCAACCCCTGGACCCGAGATGGGCAAGTGCGAGCCGAAGTGATCCAAATCGCACCGCGGGTTTCGGGCCCCATCGTCGACCTCCCGATCGAGGATAATCAGTTCGTCAAGGCCGGCGATGTGCTCTTCCAGATCGATCCGCGCACGTTCGAGGTTGCGCTCGAGCAGGCGAGGGCAGAGCTCGCCGAGACACTGGATGGCTACGACGCGCTCACCGAACAGGTGGCCGCGGCGGAGGCCGCGGTCGACGCGGCACGTCATGCCGTGACGCAGGCTGCAAGTGGCATCAAGGAAACCGAGTCGGATCTCGTCAAGAACCGAGCCGAGTACAAGCGCCAAGAAGAGATGCTCCCTCGGCGGGCGACTTCACAGAAGGCGGTCGATCAAGCAAAGTCGAACTCCGAGGTTTCTCTGCAGCAGCGCAGGACCGCCGTCGCCGGCTTGAGGCAAGCGGAGGCTAATCTGCACGAGGCCGAGGCGAATCTTGCAGAGGCCAAGGCGAATCTCGGCGCGGCCGGCGATGAGAATCCGCGTATTCGAGCGGCGCAGGCGGCGGTCAAGCAAGACGAGCTCAATCTCGAATTCACGACGGTGAGGGCGCCGGTGGACGGCTACGTCACCAACCTCCTTCTTCGTCTGGGGAGCCAGATGGTGGCCAACGAGGCGCAGCTGGCTTTCGTCGACGTCAACAGTTACTGGATCACCGGTTACTTCCGAGAGAACTACATCGAGAATATCGCGCCTGGCGATCGGGCCGTCATCACGCTGATGAGCTACCACGACAAGCCGCTCGAGGGCCGGGTGGAAAGCATCGGTTGGGGCATTGCGCAGGACGACGGCAGCACGGGTTTCGAGCTGCTGCCCACCGTGTCGCCAACGTTCGAGTGGATTAGGCTTGCACAACGGGTGCCCGTGAGGGTACACCTCACCGAGGTGCCCGAAGGCGTTGCACTGCGGGTGGGGACGACCTGTTCGGTGCTCGTCGAGACCGGCACGGCCGGCGATCAA
>JBARTN010000191.1:0-11034 GCA_049645265.1 Polyangiales bacterium | reverse complement strand
AGTGCCCTAGACGGCCAGATCAGCTCCGCTAAGGCACGTTCTCGAAGTAATCGCTATCGACCTGTGCGATCTTGAGAGGCCTATGCGTAACCCCGACGCCATGTTCGATCATGAGGCGCGCCAAGCGTGCGCCGTCGACCAAGACAATGCTGTCCGATACTTGGTTGGCATAGTCCCTGGCCTCTCGCGTAAAGGCGCTCGTGGTAATGAACACGCCTTTCTTGGCTCGCCTGCCAGGGAAGATCCGACCGACGTTGACCAGAAAGTCGAGATGTCGCGAAACCCGGGCTGACGTGGACCGATAAGCGCCCCTGGTCCTCATCTGGCTCTGCTTGACAGGATCCGACGCAGATCTACGACTCCCCCATGCCAGCTCCCATTAGCTCGGACCTCGTTTGGAAAGAAATCGAACAGCGCTCGTTCGCCGTGCTTTCCTACGTGAATCCCAAAGGCCAGGCGCGTTCTGCAGGTATCGTCTATGTCGTGATAGACGGGGTTCTGTACGTTCGGGTGGCGAAGGCTTCGTGGAAGGCGAAGCACATCTTGCTCAACCCCCACGTCGCGCTCAATGTGACGATTTCAAAACGCGTTCCGTTCATGCCCTGGATCAAAATCCCCGACGCGACGATCGCCTTCAGCGGCACTGCGCGTGTGCTTCCGATGAGCGATCTCGATCCGAAGCTCCTCGAAACCCTCATGCGACGAATGATCGACCAGCACGGGACCATCGCCGAAAACTGCATGCTCGAGATTCGTCCAACCGGTCACTTCGTGACGTACGGCGTCGGCGTGTCTCTCATGGACATGCGCGACCCGGAAAAGGCGCGGGGTCGCGCGCCCGTCGGCTGAGCCGCGGCCAGACCGTGCCAGATTGAGCTCAAAAGCGTTGCTTTCGTGGCCGATTCGATGCCTCGAGCAGCTCGCCGCGCGGACAGGGATGTTGGTACAGGTCATCCACTCGAACTAGCCTGTTTCTTAGCCGGGGTGCTTGCCTCGGTTGAGTTGGGAAACAGGAAACGAGTCTTGCTATCGAAAACATGTCTTGCGATCGTCTTCCTTGTCGCATCGTGCGCTTCGCCACACCGCGGACCGACCACGGTCGAGGATCGGAGTCCGCGCCGTGCGACCACGGATTCAACCGAGCAACTGTCCGAGGGAATGGTCCGGTTTTCGACCTCGGTGATCCAGGCGTTGAACGACGACGCGACGAAGCCGCCTGCGAGCAACAGCTATAGTCACCAGAGATTACTAGGCCCGAGAAAGCGGCTGGGTGAGCCGCAGGTTCAACTGGAGTCGACCGATGCACACTCTATACTCGCGTCGACCGACTGCTCCGGCTGGCTCAGCTTCGTGCTCAACACGGTCTCGCCCCTCCATGCAGCCGTATTGCATTCGCAGCGGCGCCGGGATGAGCACAACCGCGTCTATTCCGAGGACTTCGCCTTGCGGGAAAGTCGGAGACCATGGCCGCGAGCGTTCGTGGTGGCGCAGTACCTTCGCAGTGACCACGCAAAGGAGACCGGCTTCGACCCGGTGACGAACTTCGAGGACTTGCAGCCAGGCGACATCGGTGCCTACGCGATGGGACGGTACGCCAAGCCGTCCGATGAGAGCCGTCCCAAGCCCAGAGATACGGGACACGTCTTCGTCGTGGCGGGCCCGCCAACCGTGGTCGATCCCACGACCAAAGGCTACGACGGCCGCAGAACGCTGAAGGAAGAAGTGGCGAAAGTCATCGCTGTACCGGTTGTCGACTCGAGCGCGACCATTCACTTCGACCCCGATTCGAGGAAGAACGAGGAAGGGCGCTACTCCTTGCCGAAGTTCCGTCCTCATTCTCGTGCAAGGGCGGGCGGCGTGGGTACCGGCACCGTTTGGTTCGCTCTGAGCAGAGAGGGGCACGTCCTTCAGCGACGCCTGGGCCCCCACCAGAAGTATCGCCCTGTGCTGGCGCGTGCTGCTCGCCTGCGCGGGCGCATCGCTCTGGATGAGGCGATTCTAGATGACGGAAGCGCTCTCCTGGTGCGTGTGTTCGACAACTCTCCTTCTGAGTTCGATGGTGCCCCCTATGGGGATGCGCCGGTCCATCTCACCGGACCGGGCGGTCTTCGACTCGTCAGCGGACGGCTCGTTTTGAAGGGTCAGAACGATTTCTCTGGGGGCGTGGTCGTGCAGTCCGCGGACTTGATTGCAGCGTCGCCAACCGCGCTAGGCCTCGGCGACGTCGTGGTCCGTGGTGGATCGATGACGCTTCAGAAGCCTGCAATCGCGGACTCCGCCACGCTCAGTGTCGCGGAAGGTCTACCCGATGGGGCGATTCGTCTCGATTTCAAAGGCCGCAACGTCGTACGAGCCCTTCAAATCGGAGACACGATGCACCGCTGTGGGACCTGGGGAGGACCCGAGTCCGGAGCAATGTTCGTCGATGCGGTGTTCTCGGGGCCAGGTGTCCTCGAGCTTAGCGCCCAACCCCCTGTGGCCTGTTCGCCGGCTCCCGAAGGATCCCTGGGACGACGTTCGAAGAGGCGTTCGTCGTCGAAGCTACACGCCAGCCGCCGCTGAGCGCGTCCGTCGCGCCTTCGTCGCGGCAGTTGGTCCCACCCCACCACCCCTTTCTCACGTGCGTCTTTTCGTGGCCGGTGGCAGAGTTCGGCGAAGCGGCATGGAAGGAGGCATTCACAACGGCGTAACGGGCCCCATTCATCGTCGTCGGGAGCTCGTGATCGAGGAGTTCCCACGCGCGGAAGTGTCGCGCCTCTATGTCGACCTGGTGGCCAATGGGTTGGCCCAGGATATTCTGCTGCCGGTGTTGGTTGCCCGCGGAAGGCGAGACGGCCCCGTTTTCGGATTGACGGCGGCCGTTCACGGCAATGAGCTCAACGGCATTCGCGTCATTCACGATCTCATGCACAAGCTCGATCCGAAGCAGCTCAATGGTACGGTTGTTGCTGTCGTCGTTTTGAACGTGCCGGGCCTTCATCGACATCAACGCGAGTTCGTCGATGGAAGCGACTTGAACCACATCTTCCCAGGTCGGGAAAACGGTAACGTCGCCGAAGCGTACGCGCACCGAATCGTCCACCGCATCGTCAACCGATTCGACTACTTGGTGGACCTGCACACCGCGAGCTTCGGCCGCGTCAATTCTGTCTACGTCCGGGCGGACATGACCCATCCCTCTACGGCCACGATGGCGTATCTTCAACGGCCCCAGATCATCGTTCACAATCCTCCGTCCGACTACACCCTACGTGGCGCCGCCATGGATCTCGGCACTCCTTCGATCACCCTCGAAATAGGCGACCCTCAGAAGTTCCAGCCGAACTACGTTCGATCATCGAGAATCGGCCTTCGAGCAGTGCTTGCTGCCGCCGGCATGCTTCCTCGGCGGCCCGTCGCCGAAGGCCCAGATCCCGTGCTCTGTGAACGCTCCTATTGGATGTACAGTGATCGGGGTGGCCTCCTGGAAGTGCTTCCGCGCCCCACCGACCGAGTGGTCCATGGCGAGCGGGTGGCCCTGCTTCGGAACGCCTTCGGCGATGTGATCCGAGAGTACCACGCCCCAGAAGACGGCATCGTGATTGGCAAGAGCGTCAACCCGGTCGGACAGACGGGCGCGCGCATTCTGCACCTCGGGGTGATTGCCCCTGAGGACCACGGTTTCCAACGACGCGCCCCCAGTCGCGCGAAGCTAGAAGTGACCGCCTGATGCGTATTGCTTTCGTCGTAAATGACCGACGCGAGCCTTCGGTTGAGCAGACGACGACGCTCCTCATCCACGCCGCGCTGCGCCGAGGGCACGAAGTCTTGGTCTGCGGTGTCGGTGACTTGAGCGCGACCGAGGACGGTCGATTGTTCGCCCAGGGTTGCACGCCAAGCGGGAGCGAGCCGGCCGGTTTGGTCGTCCAACTCTCGTCGGACAAGGCTTCACGCAAGTCGCTTGACGACTACGACCTTTGCATCGTTCGAACCAATCCTGGCAGAGATGAACCGCGCCGGGCTCAGCACGTGGCCGCTCTTCGCCTCCTGGAGCGCCTGGACGAACGCCAGGTCCGGGTCATCAACAGCCCGAGGGGGCTCTCCCGGGCGCTCACGAAGTTGTCGCTCCTCGACCTGCCCAGCAGCCTGAGGCCCCGAACCCTGGTGACCAGAGACCCTGCTGCGATCGAGCAATTTCTCGAACGGGAGTCGGCTCGCATCGTCATCAAGCCGCTAGACGGGACGCGGGGGCGGGACGTGTTTGCGCTCGAGCCAGGCGAATCACGGGCCAACACGAAGCAAATCGAAGTGGTGCTTCGCCAAGGGTACGCGATGGTGCAGGAGTTCGTGCCCGGTGCCGAGCGCGGGGACGTCCGGGTGACCGTCGTCGGCGGCGAGATTGTCGAGGTGGATGGGCGAGCCGCCGCCGTCGCCCGCGTGCCTGGCGAAGATGACTTTCGCAGCAATCTTCATGCAGGCGGAACCGCGCACGCTGTGGAGGTCAGCGCTTCGATGCGCGAGGCCGTCGCTCGATGTGCCCCGTACCTAGAGCAGGAAGGCCTGGTCCACGTTGGCGTCGACTTCGTCGGCGGCCAAATTCTCGAGCTCAACGTGTTCAGTCCGGGCGGCCTCTATCCGAGTGAGCGCCTCTATGCCCGGGACTTCAGCGGGGCTGTCATCGAGGCGTTCGAGCGCCGGGTCTGATCGTCAGCCTCGCACCGCGTCGGGTAGAACCGTCTTCCGCCCATGCGCCCCCAGCTTGATCTCCTCGAGGAGCGTAGGATCGTCGTCCAGGGAGCGGAACAGTCCGCGCCGAAGGCCTCCTTTCTGGGTGAGGAGCCTCGCCGTCATCTTGTCGATGGCGATCGTCGCCAGCACCGTTTGGATGTAAGCCTCGATGAGGTCGTCCGCTCCAATGCCGACTGTGTTGAAATCGCGACGATCCATCAACAAGAGCCGGTCCGTCGACGCGGCCCAACTCCCATCGGGCTGGCGTTCCGAAAGGTTGGTGCCGAGGACGTCCCAAGAGGATTGCCCGTCGTCGAGCTCGGCAGGAAGCGGCTTTCTCGAACGCCGCGCGTAAACCGCAAGAGGACGAAAGCCATCGGCGCCGCCGCAGACCATCATTCTGAGGTCTGCCACGTAGATGTGACCATGCCGGTCGGGGATCGTGCCGACGTGATAGAAGCGTCCCGCGCGCTCGACGGAGCTCCAGACGTAGTTTCCGATGAGGCTCTGAACGACGTAGCGATCATAGGGGTCTTCCGTCTCCATGAACCGATCGAGCTCCCCTTGGTTGACGATCGTGAACACCCCTTGCCCAGCGTTGCTGTACGGGACCTTCACGACGGCGTGCCCGCCGAATCGCTGCACCCAGAGAGGCACTTCCTGCTTGGCCACATCACCGATCGTTTGCGGCGTCCGGATTTGAAGGCCCGACGCCTCGAGCTCCGCGTTGTAAATCTCGTAGGCCTTCATCGCGACGAGCTTGTTTCGCCCGCCTGAGAGACAGGTCACCACCGGATTCAAGATCTGGGTGCGTGTCCGAATCGGTATTCGATTCCAAGGCTTTTGCGTCACATAGCGAAACGCCGCGCGCATGGGCCTCCACTGGCCCTCCGTGTCGCGCACTTCGAGCCAGCCGTCCCTGAATCGAGCCGGTGGGTCTTCGGCTTTGTCTGGAAATGGGGTGAGGAAGACATCTTCACCCGTAAGATCGGCGATGACCGCGGCATAGCCAGACGCTTCCATGTAGTTCTTGTCGAAAAGCACTGCCAACCCT
This sequence comes from Polyangiales bacterium, assembly GCA_049645265.1. Classification (GTDB taxonomy): domain Bacteria; phylum Myxococcota_A; class Polyangia; order Polyangiales; family Houyiibacteriaceae; genus SG8-38. Next base: position 5,273 of record JBARTN010000191.1, on the reverse strand, counting down.
CCCGCCGATGCTTTGCGTTTCGAGATGAGGGGCAGGAAGGCCGTTTCGATGAGCTTGCGATAGCCGGCTTGCTCATCGTCGTCGGAAGGAATGGGCATCGACTTGTTGCCCGAAGGGCAGGAGTTCGTCTCGATGACGACCAGTCGCCTGTTTCCCGCAGCGGTCGTCGTACAGAAGAGGTCCGCGCCCGCCCACCTGAAGTACTTCGGGGTGTAGGCCAATGCCGTCGTCAGGTAGTCGGGGTCGACCCTCGGATTGAGATGGCAGTAACGATTCACGATGCGTCGATTCGACATCCGCAGGAAGAAAGAGACCAGCGGGTGAATCTGCGCATTCAGAACGCGGCTATAGAAATGGTTGCGCGGCTCGAACGATTCGGGGGCGACCACGCTGGCATGAGGGCTGTTTAGGGCAGCGCGAGAAGCGGTGACGTCCATGACCTGTGCAGCGATGCTGCGCCCCGACCCTCATCCTTGCAAGCGGGAACGGTCCTGCTTCTGCACCCCATGTCAAAACCAAACGTTCGTGTCCGGTGGTTCTGCTAAGCACAGATGTCCGCTTCCAGATGGGGACCAAGGGGCAGGCGGCCAGCGGCGGGCAGGGTGGTTGGCTTGGATGGCGCAGAGCATCAACCCCCACGGTCCCAATCGCGAAGGCTGGTCCGGGGATCGCTATTGCTGCTATCTGGATCTCCCGACTTACCGACGCTTCATGATTGATGCTCAGTTCGTCGAGTTGGAGCACTACTATCGACCGACAGGCAAACCTCGGCACCTCCAACCCTGGCTCGCTTCAGTTTGGCGCAAGCCGGGACTTTGAATTGCCCATGCTCTCCGACCGAGGTCGGCCGTCAGCTTCAGAGAGGCCGGACGTTCTCTGCGCGTGGGCCCTTGGGACCTTGGCCTTCGTCGAATGAGACCTTCTGCCCCTCGCGCAAGTCTTCGAATCGCACGCCATCCACGTTGGACATGTGGAAAAAGATGTCGTTGCCCGGAGAGGTTTCGATGAACCCGAAGCCCCGGTCCGTGAGACGCTTAATTGTACCTTCAGCCATGTTGTATTCGTTCCTATCCGACATTGTCGGTCGCCCCAGTAGCTCGCAGCCGATGTGGCAGCGAGGGTGGCAATCGACTTCCTAGCGCAAATTCCCTTCGATGTCCGCTAGTCGGCGTCGTGCCACACTCCGGCTGTGACGCAGAGCAACCAACGCCTTCCTCGGTTCGCACGAATCCGCGTCGAGGAGACGATGCCGCGTGGACACGTGGAGATCATCCAAGTGCGGCCCCGGCGTCTTGCGCCCACCGTGGAGCTCGAAGCCTGGGATCTACGCTCAGACGCCGATCATCGGCGGTCTAGCAAACGTGCGGTCACGTTGTTTCAGCACGAGCACCTCTCCGTACTCGAGAATCTGCTGAGCAGTCCGGTCGAGTTCAGCCAAACGCGAAGAAACTTGGCGGTTCGTGGATTCAATCTTGAAGTCGCCCGCGGCGCCGTCTTGGAAGTCGGCGAGACCCGGCTCCTGGTGACGGGTCGCTGTCATCCGTGCGCCCAAGACGGCCTTCGTATCCCCACGCGGAGAATACAATCACCAAGGGACCACCGTGGACGAGACCCAGCACGGTAGGTTTGCGCTGTGGGGCAGTTGACGCCGATCGCCGATGGGCTGTGGAGCATCACGTAACCCCTGCGGTTCTGGGGTGTGGAAACCGGAGCTCGCATGACGATCGTACGGTTGCGAGAGGGCGCTTTGTTCGTGCACTCCCCGTTGCCCCTCGACGCCAACCCCGGCTGGGGTCGCCGGGTCGCTCCTGCCGGTTGCGCTCGCGTTGCCCTCAGGCTTCCTCGTCGCAGCCGAGCTCGATCACGAGCCCCGACTCGAGCTGGACGCCCTGGCCCTCTCTACCGAGCAGTCGCTCCGCTTCACGAATCCCGGTCAACACTGCGCCGTGGACGTACCCGCTATAGGCATTGCCGCCGGATTGCCGTTGGGCCCCGAGATCCACGCCCCCGCCTTGGCCTCCCGAGCCGTTGCCGGCGTCACAGCAGCCGGGCACCCACAGCGAGCCCGCCGAGACCGCGGCCCCGGCACCGATCCACTCCACGAACTCCCTTCGACTCAGCCTCCGCGTCTTTGCCATCGCGCCTCCTCGGATACGTATCAGAGGTTACGTTGGACGAACAGTTCGTCAGCTCGCTGGCGCGCCGTACTCCGGCCACATGACGCGGCCCTCGGCGATCTCTTTCATGAACCAGCCGTGGTAGCCCTTGGCGAGGATCCATTCGATGCGGTCGCCGCGCCAGAAGATCTTGTTACGCTCGACGCCGCTCATGTTGCTGGGATTCGACAGGAAGGCTTTGGTACGCGCCATGTCGTCGGCGAAGATCTTCGTGTCGCGGCAGCGTTTGTACCAAGCGAGAAGGTTGGGGTGCCGCGCTTCGTCGAACGCGACCTGCAGCATGCGCGTGCCGCTCAAATGGGGGAAGAGCGCGAGGTCTGCGATCGAGAGCTCGCCGCACACCCAGTCGCGGCTTTCGAGCTCGGCGTTCAACGCATCGTAAATCTGCCCGAGGTCCGTCCGCGCTGCCTCGAGGAGGCCCTCGGGCATCTTGTCCGGTCGGATGGCCCACACCCAGTAGCTGATGTCGACGAGGATCGGGTCGATGGTGCTGTCGGCGCAGCGCTCCCAGGCGCGTGCTTTGACCCAGGTCTGGGTGTCGGTCGGGTAGATCGGCCGCTCGGGAAAGACGCGCTCTAGGTAGGCGGCGATGTCGGCCGAGTTGACGACGATGAGGTCGTCGTGGTCGATCACCGGCACTTCGATGCGCTTGTTGACGTTGGCGAGCTGTGCGCGGTTGTCGCGCGCGAGGCCGTCGATGTATTCGTAGTCGATGTCTTTGTGCTCGAGGATGAGCTGGACCTTGCGTGCGAATGGGCTGAAGGCGTTGCCGTAAAACGTGAGCATGGGGTTCTCCTGTCAGGCTTCTATTGCATTGTCGCGCACCGCAGGTTACCTCGGACCCACTCACTTATGAAGCTCTCTCGCGCCCTCTATGTCTACTGGCCGGTCCTGTTGTTCGCGTCCACTGCCGTGATCGGGTGGTTCTACGACCCAGCGCAACTCGAGGTGCTTCTTCCGTTCTCATGGGACCCCTCGCGCATCGTCGCGAGCCTCACCTCGCCCGTGTTCTGGATCTTCTTCGGGCTCAGCGTGGCAGGCATCGTGTACGCGCGTCGGAGTTGGCAAGGGAAGCCCGGGTTCACGGACACGGACAAATTGGCCACGCTGTGGTTCCTGTTGAACGCGACGTGGTTTCACACCGGGTGCGACATCATGTCCGGCCTGTTCGGAGTGATGCCGAACATGACCGAGTCGTACATCGCGCTCAACGACGTCCACAACCTGCCGATGCACCACCCTGACCGGGTCTACTACGACGTCATCTACTGGTTCGAAATGTTCGTCGAAGCGCCGCTCGCCCTGTTCGTCACTGCCCTCTATCTCCGCCAAGCGAAGATCCGCCCCGTCGTCGAGTCGTTCCTCAATGGCCTCTACGTCGCCGGGACCGTCGCTTACTACATGCCCAACATCCTCCTTGGGCACAGCCCGCACCTCCTCATGTCGAACCTCGATCGGCTGATCGCATCGGTGTGGATCGCGATGTCCGTAGCGCTCACCGTTCGAGCGGCACGGCAGCTGAGGTCAAACTGAGTAACGTTCGCTCGTCACGGCTCGAGCGACAATTCCTTCAGCAGCGGGTTTGCCGGCTTCCATGTCGACCCACTCGGGCCCGGCGTGCGATGATGAGCGCCATCATCGCCAGGTCTAGAGATGGATTTCCGCGTCGCGCCCTTGGGGCCCTGCTGACGTTCGTTGCGCTCAATGCGTTCGGCGGCGGCTTGTACGGCGTCCTCGGCGCAAAAGACATTCCGACCGAATGGCTGCACGGCACGCCCTTCCGCGATTACCTCGTTCCAAGTGTCGTGCTTTTCGTGGCCGTCGGAGGCTCGTGCCTCCTCTCGGCGGTGTCCGTCTTCCGCCGGCGCCCGTCGGCGCGTCCTGCAGCATTTGCCGCCGGCGCAATCCTCCTCGGCTGGATGACCGTGCAGCTATTCCTCATCGGCTACGCCTCATGGTTACAGCCCACGTTCGTCGCCATCGCTCTCCTCGTACTCCTCCTCGCCGCCGCAATCCCCCGTTGACCCGGTCAACGCCTTGCAGCGCCCCGAGTCCCAGCGTGACCGGGTCTTTCGTGGTGGCTGCGCGATCTACCCCACAAAAACCTGGGCGTCGGCGCGCCAACTTGTGCCACGCCCTGATCCAAAACGACCACAGATCTGCAAGATGTTGGCAGGAGCCAGCAGTTTCAACGCCGGCACGATACCTGCTTCCTCCGGATCCGTTAGTTTGAGTAGGAGAAGGATTTGAACCGATGACCAAGCGAAACCTCTTGATGATCTGCTTCGCGGCCGCTGCCGTCGCCGCCTGTGGGGGCACCGAAAGCAACCCGGGGCCCCGCCAGAACCCGCTGACGTGTCCGATGGAGGCACCCGACCCTGGCGCCACCTGCACCGGCGATGACCGCTGCGAGTACGGCGAGGAAACCTGCTGCGGCGAAACGCACCCCGCCTTCGTTTGCGGCTGCCAGGGAGGTCAGTTCGCCTGCTTCTTCACCGACGCGTGCCTCGGCGCCCCGCTCCAATGCCCGGAACAGTTCCCCTGCAGCGACGAGGAATGCGGACCGGCGCCAGGCGCGCCGAATGTCCTGTGCTGGGACGATTCGATCGGCGGCCCTGTCTGCGAGCGCAACGACGAAGGCATCTGCGGCTGGTCCTTCCGCTCGTGCCCGCCGAACCCCTGCGACACGTTTGAGTGCGATCCAGGGTCTTCCTGCGTACTCGAGGATGTCGTCTGCGTGCGTGCACCCTGCCTCCCGCAACCGGTATGCATGCCTGACGTGATCCGATAAGCTCGCAAAACCGACGCCAGTGGACCGACTTTCGGAATTGGGGGACACGCTCCCCCTCTGCGAGCGGTCTGATTTCAAGCACTTGAGGGGCGCACCGCGAAAACTCGTATTTGAGCGCTCTTGCGAGGGCGTTGGAACGTCCACTGACGTCTCAACCTGGGAAGGTTCAGATCTCCCGGCTCCGCTGCACGTTGGAGGGTGAGGCCCTAAGCAGTATGCTGTCGGAATGGACGGGACGAAGGGTCAGCCTTCTGCGGACTACATCGAGATCGACCACCCGTGGTTCTCGAATGACCTCATGCCGA
>JBARTN010000190.1:0-13467 GCA_049645265.1 Polyangiales bacterium | reverse complement strand
GCTACCGCCGGGGAGAGTGGCCCACATGCGTCACGTGGACGTGCGGAACGACCCAATCGGCACGATGGCGCAGGCGTATCGAGACCTCGGGATGGAGCTGAGCGAGCCCGCCCGAGCGGCGATGGCTGCGATGGTCGACGCCGAAGATCGAAAGGTTCGGGACGTGCACATTCACAGCCCCGAGGGTTTCGGGCTTAGCGCCGACGAGATTCGAGGGCGTCTAATTGATTACTGCCAGCGCTTCGACCTATGAAGCCTTCGGCTTCTTGCTGATCTTCGCCTTTGCACTGCTGAACAGCCGCCGGACCTTCACCCCCGCCAAAATGAAGACGATCAGCAACAACACCAGGACGACCATGTTGACCCAGGGGACGTACACGTAGTCCGGTCCGACTTCCTTCAAGGAAAGGACATTCGGGTAGGAGTCCAGGATCGCGATGCGCAGACCGTAGTACCTGAGGAGTGCCGTCTCCTCGACGTCGTTTTTGGCGAGCTTCGATGCCTCGGCCGCGATGTCACCCGAGTCCCATTTGAAGTACCAGCCGTTGTCCTCGTTGCGAAAGACAAGTGCTTTCCGCGTCGTTCGTTCCTCCGCGTAGATGAACCGGACGTCGCGGCTCCGGTGATCGCCGGTCGCAGGGTCCTTGGTGTCCATCCGTTTGACCTCGGTTCCCGTGATCAGCACCTTGGTCGCCCGGGGCATGAAGTAGTAGAGCGTCGCTGCAAAGAGCAGCGCCACGAGTACCGCCAGCGCTATCCCCAGCTTTCGTGTCATCGTCATAGGAGCGAGTCATACGGCCATTTAGGGGGGCCGCGCAACGCCCGTCGCGGCGATCCGCCGTCGTAGCGGCGACACGCGCTGGGTCCAAAGCTCACGAATGGCCGCAGCGGCCATGGGAATCGCCAGTTTCGGCTTGAGGAATGCGCTCCACGGCGCCTCGCCCATCATGATGTCGGCCCAGGCGAAGAAGAATTCGTCGTCCCGCTCGTTGGCGACCTTGGCCATCGCATCGACGAGCTCCGGGTAGCGGGCCATCAGCTGAGACGCTTTCTCGGCAAGCCCAAACTTGTGGCCGAACTCTTTTTGCCACGTGTCTTGGTAGGCCGAGAGGAACTTCTCGTCGAAACGCCCGACGCGCAAGGCCTCGATCAAGGTCTCGGCGGCTTGCTCCGCGCCTTCCATCGCGAACTGGATGCCTTCTCCGGTGAGCGGGTCGATGTGCCCCGCGGCATCGCCGATGATCAGGAGGTGGTCGGCGTAGCTCTTTGGGATGCCGCCGAGCCGGAGCCAAGCCCCCTTCATGGGCTCGATTTTGTATCCCGCGCCCAGGTGCCGGCGGACGATCGCGTTCTTCTCGAGCAAGTCGTGGTGCATCGCTTTCAGGTCCGACGGGACCGCCTTGCCGCCTGGAATGATGTACGTGCAGAAGTTCAACTCGTCGTTCGGGTGGCGGAAGATCGCGGCGTACCCCGGGAGCAAGTCCCGCTCCATGTAGCAAATGCCGTCGGTTTCGAAGGCATGCGTTCCCCCCTCGATGAAGGAGCGGCTGCAGATCGCGCCTGGATTGTCTTTGACGATGCCGAGCGAGCGAGCGAGCTTCGAATGGGCACCGTCGGCCAGCACGAGCGTCCGCGCCGCGAACTTCCGGCTGCCCGCGTGTGCGGTCCAGGTGCCCGCGCGGTCGTCGAACCTGACCTTGTCGATCGCGGCTTCTTCCACGAGCTCTGCGCCCGCCAACTGTGCAGCGCGGACGATCCGCTCGTCCATGATGATCCGCTTCACCGACATCGGCGTGCCATTTGGGTTCTCGGTGGAGTCGCTGAGGCACTCGATCCCTGAAGGGCTCACGAAGCCGCCGGAGGTCGTGAACAGGCACTCCCCGGCTTCGATCATCTGCTGGAGCACGCCCATCCGCTCGAGATGCCGCTGTGCGCGCGGGATCACCGCATCGCCGCAGAACTTGTCGCGAGGGAACTTGGCCTTGTCGAGCAAGAGCACGCGGATGTCTTGCTTGGCAAGATACCAGGCGCAGGTTGCGCCAGCGGGTCCGGCGCCGACGATGGCGACGTCGTAGAGGGGGGAGGTCATGGGGCGGTTTTATCGGAGAGGGGGGACGAGATCAATCAGCCACGGCGACAATGTCAGCATCGCTATTTCGCGTCTAGCGCTGGTATGGCACCCTCGCGTTCGATGACGGAACACAACTGGCCACCGCATCCGTTTGCCGACCTCGTTGGCCTCAGCTTCGAACCGGCCCAGCCAGGCGCTAGCCGATGCCGCGTTACCATTCGTGAGGAGCTACTCAATCCGCATGGGGTGGTTCACGGCGCGGTGGCTTATGCGTTGGCGGACACTGGGATGGGCGGAGCGCTGTACCCGCTGCTCGAAAAGGGCGAAAGCTGCGCGACCATCGAGATCAAGATCGTCTATCTTTCGAGTGCGAGCGAAGGAGAGCTCGTCTGCGACACCCGCGTCATCCGCAAAGGCTCGCGGGTGGCGGTGCTCGAGTCAGAGATCTTCGAGTCAGACCGACCCGTTGCCAAGGCGCTTGGCACGTATTCGATCCATAGTCGGTGACTTGGTCTAGCCCTGGACCTCGAACGTCAGGCCAGCCGCGCGAAGGCGTTCGACCAGTCGCATGCCCATCGTTGGAGCTGGCGTCAGAATGCCACCTTCTGCCTCGAGCTCCTGGCCCTGCAGTGCGAGACAAAGCGCGGCCTCCGAAAGCATCACGGCAGTCGAGCCGTAACCAGGGTCTCGTTGATCGGCGACCGTGCCGCGCAGCGAATGACCATCGCCAAGCGCTACGAAGTCGGTCCTGAAGCGGCCCTTGGCGCGAGCCTCGGCGTTCGGCCCTTCGCCGGGGGAAGGCAGGCGCTTCTCGACGAGCGGTCGCGTGAGCGGAATTGCCAGGGATGCCATGAAGGCCACCACACCGGCTGCGATCGAAAGGGCGCCCGCGAACCCTCTGGCGCCTTTGCCGGTCCCCATCACTTCGGAGTAGCGGAAATCCGCTCCCCAGGGCTGACCCATCAGTGCGTGGCTTCGCCGAACGATGCGGGTATTGATGGCTGCCATGACGAACGGCCCCGTCCACATATTGAAGTCCTTATCGAAGCGTGCGCCGGCCTGATCTCCTTTGTCGGGACCGCGCATGCCCTTGGGATTGAGCGCATACGGATTGCCGAGCACTTTTCTTATGCTCGGGTTCTCCTTCAACTCATCGACGATGTTCATCATGCTGGCGATCGTGCCGCCGCTTGCCGCGCCACGCATGTCGACCGCCGCCATCTTGACCTGCGAGGCGTACTTACCGTGCCGCTCCTTGAACGCTTCTTGCACCATGAGCGTGCCGAGGTCCGATGGAATCGAATCATAGCCGCAGCAGTGCACGATCCTCGCGCCGGTCTTCCGCGCCTCTTCGTGATGGGCGTCGATCATCGCGCGCACGAAATGGGTTTCGCCCGTCAGGTCGCAGTAGTCGGTCCCGTTGCGTACGCATGCCGCGACAATATCGGCGCCGTACTTCGCGTACGGCCCCACCGTACTGATCAGCACCTCCGCTTTCGAAGCGATGGCATCGAGCGATTCGGCGTCAAAGCTGTCGCCGACCAAGATCGGAAGTTGCGAGGCCCCGATCTCGTTGGCGATTCCTTCGAGCTTCTCTTTGTTGCGCCCGGCAAGCGCGAGGCGCAGCCCGGTATCGCCGCCGAGGTAGTTGCGAACGAGGTAGTCGGCCACGAGGCGCCCAGTGAAGCCGGTCGCGCCCCAGAGAACGATGTCGAATTCACGAGAGCGATCGCGAGCACGGGGGAGGTTGGTCATCCCGGTGTCATAGGGCAGCGACAGTGCCAGCGCCAGTGCCAGCGCCAGCGTCAGCGTCCGGCAAGTACGCGGCGGTGGCGAGCGCGACCCAACAAACGTGATCCATGTACGGGCGCTTCTCGCCGTTGACTGCAGCATGCCGCGCACGGCATTCTTCGCGACGAGGTCGGTCGGGATCCCCGAGGCAGAGCGGTAGCTCAACTCGTCCATCGTGTCCTCATCGTGCCGCAGCGTACATCAAGCGTAACGTTCGCCGGCCAACTTTTTCACCGGCGGTGCGCCCTTGGCTTGTTCTCACCGTGCCCCGGGCTAGGGTCGGTCGAATGGGCGCCGAACCGGACAAGCGCGTTGCGCTGAAGCGATGGCTTCGTGGTCGGCTGACCGATGGGGAGCAACCCAAGAAGGAGTGGCGCCAGCTTCTGGAGGCCACTTGGGATTACCTTCTGGTTACACCGGTTCATGACTTGATCGACGCCGACACGGCCAAGGCTGCTGCGGACCGTGTCATGAACGCAGAGCTCGTCACGGAGCTCTCGCGCCCAATCGTGGCGGCCGTCGCACCCGTGGTCATTGCGGAGCTGAGACAGGACGAGCGTCCGCTCGAACGTTTCTTGCCGCGCGACGCTCAGGCCAAGCTCCAAGCCGCGATCGCTCGACCTGGCCTGGTTCACCCCGACTGGGTTCGGGCCATGTTTCGAGGGGAGGCCGCCGAGGCCGTGCTCAACGACGCCCTGTATCGCGCGCTGAAGGACTTCTCCACCTTGTTGCCGCGCTTGATGGTGAAGGTTTCCCCGATGGGGCGCCTAGGGGTTCTAGGCAGTGCCGGTGCCTTTGCCGAGAAGCTGATCGAGGACTTGGAGAGGCGGATCGAGCCCGAGATCAAGTCGTTTCTCGCCGACCGGTCGGAGCACATCCTGGAGCGCGCGGCGGAGTTCACCATCGCCAAGCTCGACGATCCGGCGTCGATTGAGTTTCGCGCCAACTTCATCAACTTCGTGCTTTCCAAATCCCCTGCTTTTCTCGTGGGAGCCGCGGACGACCAGCTGCTCGACGACATCGGAGCCGTCGCGGTGCTGAGCGCGCGACACGTCGCGGACATGCCCGAAGTACGTGCGGATGTCCACGCGTGGATCGATCGCGCGATGGCGTACTCCGCAGGCATAAACCTTGGCGAAGCCCTCCATCTCGAAGGCCTCGAGGTGCGTCCTCCCCTCGAGGCCTTGGCCGAAGCGACCTGGCCGGCATTCACGTCTGTCCTCACTAGCCCACAAGCCCGCCTGTGGATGGACACGCTCGTCGACGAGCTGATCGACGAGTACGAGCGCATCGGCGACAGCTAGCGCTCTACATCTGGGCGACGACCTTGATCTCGATCAGAAGCTCCGGCATCACGAGCTCGGCGACCCCGATGAGGCTCTGGCTGACCTGTGGGTTCCCGCCATAGGCCTCCGCGCGCGCCCCGAAGAACGCCCCCATCTTCTCTTCGCTCCCCATCACCGCGCTCATGTCGGTGACGAAGAGTGTTTCGTACACGATGTTGTCCATCGTGGCGCCGAACTTCTCGAGAACCGCGGCGATGTTTCGGTAGGCTTGCTGTGCCTGTTTGACGATGTCGCCGGCGTGCAGCGCGTTGCCTTTCGCGTCGATGCTCACGGAGCCCGAGAGATGGATCGTATCGCCCACGCGCACGCCGTCCGCGATGAAATCCTTGAAGGGCCCAAACGCAATAACTTCCTTGTTTGCCATGACTTGCCTCCGTACCGGTTGACTCGAGCGACTGTAGCCGAAGCTCTCAGCGGGCCTTCTCGTAGATGGTTACGCCGCCCACGAGCGTTTGGTCGATCTCGATATTACGGAGATCTCCTTCTTCGAGTGGATTCTCCGACAGGATCACGAGGTCGGCGAGCTTGCCGGGTTCAATCGAACCGACCTGTTCTTCGAGCCGCAGTTGCCAGGCCGCGTCGGAGGTCATCGCGCGAAGGGCCTGTTCGACGGAGACGCGTTCATCGGGGCCCAGGACTTGGCCGCTCGAAGTTTCACGCGCGACAGGTGTCCAGAGCTGGAGCATCGAGTCGATCGGGACGATCGGCGTATCGAGATGGGTCGTGAAACGAATCCCGAGGGCTGCTGCGCTCGCCGCCGGGCTGATTCGGGCGGCGCGTTCCGGGCCGAGGAAAATGTCGCGGTGCCGGTCGCCCCAATAGTAGACGTGCGCGCTGAAGAAGCTCGGGGTCGCACCGAGTTTCTTCATCCGTTCGAGTTGGTCGGGGCGCGCCATCTGCGCATGCACCAGAACCGGCCGAGCGTCTTTTGCAGGACAGGCTCCGAGCGCGGCTTCCCAGGCGTCGAGAAACTGATCGATCGCCGCATCCCCGTTGCCGTGCACCGCAACCTGCTGACCGGAGCAATGAATCGCTTTGACTTGCGCCTTCAGCGTGTCGGCATCGATGTTCGGATACCCGCGGTAGTCCGCAGCGTGCTCGCCCGGTCGGTAGTAGGGCTCGCTCAGAAAGCCGGTGTATCCCTGGATCGATCCGTCGCCCACAAACTTTGCTGCGCCGATGTGTACGCGCTCGCTTGCGTACTGCCCGAGGTCCAGCGTGCCTTCCGCCACCTCGAGGCCGAGCTCGTCCTTCGGCCAGATCACCAATCGCTGCGGGATCAGACCTAGCTTCGAGCCGCCGCTCATTCCTTTGATTTGCACGAGGGTCGCGAGTCCGTTTTGGACAGTCGTGAATCCCTGCGCCGCGTAGGTAGCCGCAGCCGAACGGACGACGGCGATCTGCTGCAGCGGCGGCATGTTGAGCGCCTCCAGCTGAAGGGGGCGCGAGGCGGTCTCGAGGAGCAAGCCGGTGGGCTCCCCGGTTTCCAGGTCCTTGCGGATCTCCCCGCCGGGCGGGTCCGGCGTCTCCGCCGTGATGCCAAATCGCTCTAGGGCCAGGGAGTTGACGACCGCCATGTGCGCCGAAATGTGCATCGCGAGGATGGGTCGGGTTGTGGACACGCTATCGAGATCCTCGCGTGTGAAGTGGCGCTGCTCCTCGAGCATCGTGTCGTCGTAGCCAAAACCGATCAGCCAGCCGTCCCCTGGTTGGTCGGTGTTGGTCTGCTTGAGCGCATCGAGCGCCTCCGGGATCGTCTTCACGGTGCCGATCGGGGGACTGTTCAAGTCCGCTGCAACTGCGACGAGCCCGGCTCCCGGAAAATGGCCGTGCGCTTCGATGAACCCAGGTACGACTGTGCGCCCCTCGAGGTCGAGCACGAGATCCGCGTTCGGCAGCCAACTCTGCACGTCTTCGTCGCTGCCGACCGCCGCGATTCGGTCGTCTTCGATCACGAGCGCGGTCGCCTGCTTGCCCTCGGCGTCCATCGTGAGGATCCGCCCGTTGGTCCAGACCTGAAGCCCGGGCGGCGAAGGATGGAGTCGCAGCCAGACGATGCCACCGCCGACGACGACGAGAACCACAAACGCGACGAGGGCCCAGCCGATTCCCCGAATGATCTTCTTCACGGCGGCCATGCTACGCCCCACCAAGGACGCGTCGCAACGCCCCGTTGTGAGATCGATGACATTGGCGATCTCGCTCCGATAGCCACAAATGTCATTTTTCTAATGCAAAAACCACCGTTTTGGGGGAACATCAGCCTTTCCCGTCGTCGAAAAGGAGAAGGCCCATCCCCCGGTCCAAGTCAGTGTCGCTCGTGTTGCTCGCTGGGTGGTTCATCCTAGGTGGCCTCCACACAATGGCCTACGCGGCGGACCTCCCTCGAACCGACGCGAACATCTTGGGCTATTGGCAGCGAGGCGAGGGCGAAGCGATCATCGAGGTCAGGCGGCAGGCGGATGGCTACCACGGCATCATCGTGACCAGCGAACGCCGGCCCGAGACGGTGGGCATCGAAGTGTTCCGCGAGCTCCGGTACGACAAAGAAGCAGGCACCTGGCACGGCCGGGCGTACTCGATCAAGCGCAAGCGCGAAGTTCCGATCGACATCGAGGTCCCTCACGCCAACGAGCTCGAGCTGACCGCGCACATCCTCATCTTCAAAAAGCGCGTCCAGTTCAAACGTATACCCGACGCGCAGGTCGCCGGCCTTCAAGTCGCGGAGCGCTGACGGAGAATCGAGGGGGAAAGAGCCATGGAGGGTTTGATGCGTTGGTCGATGGGTTTTCTAGTCCTGGCCATTGCGGCTCCTGCGCTGGCCTTCGAGGGTGAAATCGAAGCGAAGTCGATCGGCGACACGTCCGCTGGGGCCGTTCAACTCGAAATCTACGTCGCCAAAAATGGAGACGTGCGCGTGGATACCTCGGCGAAGAGCGCCAAGGGGCAGGCGAACCGTGCCTCGTACATCAAGCCTGCCAAGGGCAAGTACGACTACGCGCTCGACCACGACCGAAAGCAGGCCACCAAAATTCCAAAGGATACGATCACGAAAATGGCCCAGGGCCAATCGGAGCAGCAGAAGAGCAAGAAAGCGAACGTCGAGATCAAGAAGCTCGGAACCGACACGGTTGCCGGGCAGAGCACCCGCCACCTGCGCGTGATCGACAAGGACGAGGGGAGCACGGCCGATCTCTGGCTGAGCGACCGGTACCCCGCCAGGCTTTGGCAGACGATCTTCTCGCGTAGCGGCGATGGCGGGAAGAGTCCGTCGAGTGGATGGACGCAGATCATGGAGAAGGAGTACGGCTTCAAACCCGGGTTCGTCATGAAGATGCTGTCCAAAGACAAGGGCGGTCAGCAAAGCGGCTTGGAAGTGATCCGGATGCGAGAGAAGAAAGTGGCCGCGGGGAAGTTCGCGGTTCCGCCCGGCTACCAGGTCACCGAGGTCCCCGACATGCCGGAAGGCATGCCGAACATGAAGATGCCGACCACCCAGGAAGAAGCCGAGAAAATGCGAGAAGAGTGGATGAAGAAGATGCAGGAGCAGCAACGCTGAGTCGGCCAGAACACCACTGCCGCCGCGCTTCTGGCCTCCCGGCTACGAAACGACGATCACGCGGCCCGGTCCCCGGCGCTCTTCGATGAATACGTGGGCCTCGGCGATGTCCTCGAGCGCAAAGCGTGCTCCAATCGGTAGGCCGACCCAGCCCTGCTCGATCGCGGCGTTCAAGTCCTGCGCCGCCTGGCGTTTGGCCTCGAGCGGGAAGTCATCACTGCCGAGGAAAAATACGCGCACGTTTTTGAACACCAGAGGCCAGAAAGGAATTGTCGCCTCAGGCGCGTTGCTCGCATAGGCGGCAATGGAGCCGCCGGGCTTGAGCATCCGTTCATCGGCCGCGATATTCGCCGCGAAGGCCACCTCGACGATGTGGTCGACGCCGCCCGATGCGAGGGCTGCAACCTGCTCGACGATTTTCTCTCCGGACTGCACCACGTGGTGCGCCCCGGCTTCCTTCGCAATATCCGACTGGCCCGCGCTTTGCACCGTGGCGATGACAGTGGCGCCCGCGAGCCGCGCAAGTCGCACCGCGCAGGTGCCAACTGCCCCCGCGCCACCTTGAACGAGAACCGTGCGTCCATCGACCGAGCCGCCCGCATGAATCGCCCGATGTGCGGTGAGCCCGGGTATCCCCAGGAGCGCACCCTGCTCGAAGCCGACGTCCGCTGGCAACTCGGACACGTGCGCTTCGGGAACGATGCAGAGCTCGGCGGCGGTTCCAAACGGTCGATAGCTCTGCGCGCCGAAACACCAAACGCGCTTCCCGATCCACTGGGCGTCGACGCCGTCCCCGACTTGGTCGACGGTTCCTGCACCGTCACTGTGCGGCACGACCCGCGGGTAGGGCATCCCGACCCCGAAGGTGTCCTGCCGCTTCTTCACATCGCCGGGATTCACCCCGGACGCGGCAATTCGAATCCGGAGCTCACCGGCGCCCGGGATCGGTTCGGGCATCTCTCCAACGACGAGCGACTCGTTCGGGGGCCCCTGCTTTTCATACCATGCCGCTCGCATTCGCTCCTCCGACGAGCGGCGACGGTAGCATGGCGGTCCTGGCGGGTGGATCAGAGCGGCCGGGAGACCCAGCCGTGCTTCCACATCCACAGCAAGAGCCGCTCTCGGAGGACCATCACGGTCGAGTGGTTTCGGAGATGAGCTCGGGGCATGGCCTGGCTTGTACGCAAAAGACATGCCGGGAGTTTTCGTTGCAGATCCGGGGCCGACTGGGGTGTGGGTGTGACCGTGAGGCACGATCCCTGTGGTGCCGTTGGCACGGTCTGATCAAACGGCCAGCGAGTCCGCTGCTCGAGTACAGCGCGACAGCTCCGTGATATCCTGGCCCGATGCCATTTCTCGTGGGTTGTTTGGCACTGGGCACGCCGCGTTTCGCCATTGTCTTGGTCGTCATCTTCAGCGACTACATCGGGAGCGCATACGAGACGACGATCTGGCCACTGCTCGGATTCTTCTTCATGCCGCTGACGACGCTCTCCTACGCGTTCGCCATCCACAGCAACGGCTCGGTCGACGGCATGTACCTCGTCCTCGTCGTCGTGACGGTCCTGCTTGATCTCGGTCTGGTGGGTGCCGGCTCGAAGACCAAGTGGAGGGATTGAGGCCCCAGCCTGCGAGGGAGACGGCTTCGAAAGACAAAAGCCCGGCCGAAGCCGGGCTTTGACGGCGTCCCTAATCACTCCGAGTTGGAACCAGTTGCCTCGACGGGCATCAGCCGAGATAGGCGCCGATGAGCGGAACGGCGTCTTCGACTTTCAGCATGACCTTGCTGTCGAATTCCATCCACTGCTGGTAGTTGAGCAGGTTTGCGTATGCCTCGGCCGGATCATCGCTCTCGGCGATCACGATGCCACCGCCGCCGTCGGCGCTCACATAGTGGGCTTGGGTTCCGGGCGTGGTGCCGACCGTGGCAAATACGCCCATCAGTTGTTTCGTCTCTTCCTTGGTGATGTGGGGCTTAATTTTGTAGGTAGTAATGAAGATCATGGCTCAATTCCTCCGGTTTGATGGGTAGTCAGCGGATAGTAGGCGGAAACGGACACGGCTCCGTCGCAAAAGCGAACCGATCATGCGTTCTTCGCCATTTGCCGACTAAAGGCCTACTGGGAGTCTCCCGGTCGGTCGCCCAATGGTTGCGAGCTATCCGAGCCGTTTGCGTTCAGGCGTGAGCGACGCAGGTCATCGGCGTCGGCCGCCCGTTGGATGCGCGAGAGCATCTACGGCGAGCTCCCATCCGCCACCTTGAAGAGCGCACGTAAGCAGGGATAGCAGGGAGATCGTGTCCTCTTTTCGGCTCATTTGTACTGAATTGTAAAGATCTGAGCCGGTTTCAGCAGCGCGATCAACTAAGCACTAGAGCGCGGCTCGGTGCGATCGGCGTGCTGGCTTCGCGGGAGGAAAAAGCATGTCGAAACAATGGATACTTTGGTCGCTCGCGTTTGCTGCGGTGAGCTCTCTGGGCGCATGTGGGTCCGACACAACCGGAAACAGCACTGCAGCCGTCCAGGAGGCCATCAATGACTGTCATGACGAGCTCGCGCAGTGCAATGCTCCGGCCGACGTTTGCGAAGCCAGCGCCATGGAGTGCATGAACGCGGTCGACGGCGAAGGGGTTCGCGAAGAAGACATCGATGAGGACTGCACCGAGCTCCATGAGCTTTGTCTCACCAAGACCGAGGACATGGCCTTCTGCGATGATCTCCAGCAAGCATGTTTCGACTGCGTGTCCCGGCATGACGATGACGACGACGGCGACAGCGACGACGACGACGACGATGACGCCGACGACGACGACTGCGATCGCGATGGTGACGACGACAGCGACGACGACGACGACTGCGATCACGATGGTGACGTCGGTTCCGGTGGCAGCGACGGATCGGGCGGCACCGCTGGCGCCGGCGGATCGGGCGGTAGCGGCGGTTCAGCGGGCAGCGGCGGCACAGCGGGCAGCGGCGTCTCGGCGGGTAACGGCGGCTCAGCAGGTAGCGGCGGTTCAGCGGGTAGCGGCGGCTCAGCAGGCAGCGGCGGCACGGGCATCTCGTTCGCTGCAGACATCCAACCCTATTTCGAGCCCGGCCTGGCGGACTGCGTGGGCTGCCACAGCGGTGGCGGCCCCGCAGGTGTGAACCTCGAAAGCTACGACAACATCCTGGCGGGCGGCGACGGCGGCCCACTGCTGGTTCCCGGGAACTCGAACGACCCGGCGGCGATCCTGATAGCGCAACTCCTTTCCAACCACCGGAACGGTCCCGACGACGCGGCCTTTGTCGACATCCTCAGTCTATGGATTGACGAAGGAGCGCTGGACAACTGACGGACTGAGCACGAACGAAGCCCGCTCAGCTCCCGAATCGCGTGGCTCGAGGTGGACGAGGAGAAGTCGTCCGACTGCGACCTCTCGACAGTCCACCTCGAGCTCTCTTTGCTGAATCGGCCCTCTCTTAGCGGCTTGCGGATTCCAGCCCCGGCTCGAAGTAGAGCAGCATCTTCACGCGGCGCTTCCGGGGCAGAGCGAGCGCGCCGCGGGCCTCGTCGCACACAGAAAGGCCCCGAGACCATTCATGATCTCGGGACCGGCGTCCCCACGGAGGTTTGAACTCCGGTTACCGGCGTGAAAGGCCGGGGTCCTGGGCCACTAGACGATGGGGACAATAAGCAAGAGAGGCTTGCGCCTCTAGGGTGGGCCGTCAGGGATTCGAACCCTGGACCGTCGGATTAAAAGTCCGCTGCTCTACCAACTGAGCTAACAGCCCAAGTACCCGAAATCCCAGTAGTATTTTCACTGGCTTCCTTCGCTACCATTGGTCCGTGTGCCATTCGGTGTGCCAATAGAAGGAAATCGTTTGTTCAGTACCTCTCGTGCGTCATCGATTTGCGGGTGGATGTACCGACTCGTGGTGTGCTTGTCGGTGTGGCCGGCCATATACGCTAAACCGCTCAAATGTCCACTCTTTCGGGCCCCATCATCGGTCGCGGCGTGCCGAAAATCCCGCATATCTAGGGACTTTAGGTCGTCGGGGTCAAGGCCGAGCACCTTGGCTGCTGTGCGGAGGCTTTTCCGGTAGTCCCACCGCTGAAAGATCGGACCGATGTCGACGCCTTGCGCTGCAAGCGATTCGTAGGCGCGATCCGTCAGGGGGAGTTCGCGCTCGTACCCGTTTTTGTCGATGTCGCTCGTGACTTGCAGCGTTCTTCGGTCCTTGCGGAAATGGCGGCCCGCCTCGAGACGGAAGATCCCGTCGTGCCGTAGCCCGGTGTCCCACGCGACCGTGAACACGTCGCGGATAGGATGTGCTTTCCGCGTGCGAGCGGGAAGCGCGCAAAGCAGCGCTTCGACCTGTGCGGCCGTCAGCCCAACCCGTCGCGTGTCGAGCGCGCGTGTCCCTCTCGCTCTCTTCTTGGGAAGCGGAATGAACGCCGGCGCCTCGATCAGCCCCTCATCGAACGCCCAGCGCAAGCACTCCCGAAGTGGGACGAGGTCGCGCCGCACGGTGGTTGCGGTGACTTCTTTCAGTCGTTCCTTGATGTATCTCCGGACCGCCTGCGGCGTCACGTTGGACACCAACTCGAAGCGCTCGGCGAGGACGATGGTTCGTTTCGCTTGCGTCGTCCAGTACCGCTGCGACACGGTCCCGTCGATGTCGTCGAGCCACTGGTCAAAAAGCTCGGCGATGATCGGA
>JBARTN010000189.1:0-15468 GCA_049645265.1 Polyangiales bacterium | reverse complement strand
GTCATGAACGGCGAGCTCGCAGAACGGCGCCTCTGGGTCCACGTGCCCGGGACGAACGGTTTCCGGGAGTCGACGCTGACGATTCGAGAGCCCTGACGCGGTCGCTGCCTTCGGCGGCGCTGCCGCGCATGTTTGGGGGCGGGGGATGGGTTGGTTGGGTGGTTTGTTTTAATTACACCGCCCGCCCACCCCCACCCGTAGTCCTCCCTGCCGCGGCAGGCGCTTCGCTTTGCCTTGGCGGCGCGTTGCGCCGGGCTTCGCCCTGCGGGCTCGCGCTGCCGCGCATGTCTTGGAAGCCCGGGTGAGGTCGTGACCTGCTTTGGTTCAATTACATCCGACCGGCCCACCCCCACCCCGCAAGCCACCCGCGGCAGCGCGAGCGTAGCGAAGCGCGCGGAGGGAGGATTACGGGTGGGGGTGGGCGGGCGGTGTAACCAAACTGGGCGGTGTAACCAAACCTGCGGCGTAACCAAACACCGACACTGCCCCTCTCCCGACTCAGTCGTTGTGCCGCTGCCGCTCGCGGAGACGAGCCTTCTTACCCCGCAGGTCGCGCAAGTAGTAGAGACGCGAGCGGCGGACGTGACCGCGCGCGGCGACCTCGACCTTCTCGATGCGTGGCGAGTGGAGCGGGAAAATACGCTCGACACCGACGCCGCCGGAGACCTTGCGGACCGCGAAGGTTGCGCCCGCTCCACCGCGGCTCTTGCGAATCACAACGCCCTTGAAGACCTGGATACGCTCCTTTTCGCCCTCCCGAATACGGAAATGGACGTTGATCGTGTCACCCACGCGGAACGGGGCGAGGTCACGCAGTTGCGACTTCTCAATCGCCTCAATTTCAGGAACGGTTCCACTCATCACTAAGCCTCTTCCGAATCGGAGCCCGGAGGTAGCACGGGGTCAAAACGGGGTCAAACGGGGCTGTTCGCCGCGGATTTCGTTGCGAAAAGCCGATCCAGCGTGATGGCGGCCGCCGCCCGAACCGAAAGGTGATTGAAGTCGGTCGGGCCCACGATCGGTTCCAGAAACACGTCTGCGCGCTGCAAAACACCGTCGCTCAGGCCGTGCCCGGTACCGAAGAGGAGGAGCGTGGGACGGGACTCGGTTCGTAGGCGTTCGGCTTCTTCGGCAAAGGTGCTGCGGTCGGGCCCCGACTTTGCCGAGGTCACCACCAGCCGCGGTGCTTCCCCTTCTTCGGCTTCGATTTCGGCGATCGCATCGTCGAGCGAGCGGCAAAGCCGAACCAGTGCAATCGCCTCCCCCCGCTCCGGAAAACGATGTGTCCCGGCCCCCGTGCACCAGTGATCGAGGATTCGCTGCACGACCGGATGCTGCGCTTCGATGGGGCTCACGACGAAGTAGCCACGGAGGCCGTAGGTGCGCGCGCTGCGAGCGATGTCATGGACGTCGAGATTGGTGACCGAAGTCGTGACCTCTTGGCCTTGTCGGTCGATGACGGGGTGGTGGATGAGGGCGCAGTAGACGGAGGGCACGGAGGGGGGCTTATCACAGGGGCAGCGTCAGGGGCAGCGTCAGGGGCAGGGTCAGTGCCAGCGCCAGAGCCAGTGCCAGTGCCAGGGCCAGCGTCAGTGCCAGCGTCAGCGTCCGTGACCGTGACCGTGTCCGTAGGGCGGTGTCTGTGGCGGTGGCCGAGACCGGAGCGCCTAGTCGAAAGTCAGGTCGATTTTGACGAACGTCGTCTCGTCGAAGGGCAAGCCTGCGAAATTGGCTCGGAGCGTATGAGCATCCACGACCAGATCATCGTCGTCCATGTCTAGGTTGCTGATCTTCCGGTCGATCGTGGCGCCCGAGATCTTGCGATTCGATTGAGCCACATCGTGGAAAACGTAGCCGTTGAACGCGGCTGGTGCGAACGACAGTCGAGATGGCCTTTTCATGATGACTCCTCCTACGAGCGCTGGCTCTTCAAGGGATGAACATCTTGTTGGTATCTCAACGCGACGGTGCGTATCTATACGCAATTGGTGCAAACACGTACGTAATTGTTTGGGTCACATACGTACTTGTTGCGGTCGCATACGTATTTGTTTTGGGTGATGTTCGCAGCGACACACCTAGTCGCCAGTGCGGATCTCCTCGAGCAGCTCCCGGTCCTCGTCAGTCAGCTCCGCCGTCTCCAACAAGTCGGGCCTCCGTTCCAGCGTTCGCCTCAGCGATTCCTTCCGCCGCCAGCGTGCAATCGCGGCGTGGTTTCCGGAGCGCAAGATGTCGGGAACTTTCTCGCCGCGAAACTCCTCGGGGCGCGTGTACTGCGGGTACTCCAGCAGACCGTCGGCGTGCGATTCGTTCGCGGCCGACTCGTCGTTCCCAAGGACGCCTGGCAGCAAGCGCGCGGTCGCTTCGATGACCGCAAGTGCGGCCGCCTCTCCGCCGAGCAAGACGAAATCACCCAGTGAAACCTCCTCGTCGACCAGCCCGCGAATGCGTTCATCAAAGCCCTCGTAGCGACCGCAAATCAGAGTCAGTGTGCCAAGCTCTGAGAATCGCCGCGCGTGCGCTTGCGAGAAACGCGAGCCTTGTGGTGTGAGGAGAACTCGGTGGGTCGGCTTCCCTCCCCTCGCTTCGTCGAGATGGTCCAAGGCCTCCGCAATCGGGCCTGGCATGAGAACCATCCCGCTACCGCCGCCATACGGAGAGTCATCGACGGTGCGATGGCGATCGCCGGTGAACTGGCGCGGCGTGATCGCCTGGATTTCGATGGCGCTGGTGTCCTGGGCCCTCCCGAGCAGTCCCGTGCGCAGGACGTCGAAGAGCTCCGGGAAGAGGGTGACGATCTCAAATCGCATCAGCGAGGCTTCTGCAAGGGAATGTCATCCAGGTCTTTGAGGAGCACTTTGCCGCCCTCGACGTCGACTCGATCGAGCCACTTGGGGAGCATCGGCACTTCGAGGAAACCACCTGGGCGCTCGATCTTCAAGCATTCGGCGCTCGGATAGTCGAGGACATCGACCACTCTGCCGATCGATTCGGTGCCTTCGAACGCTTCGAGTCCGATGAGATCTGCGTGGTAGTACTCTCCGTCGTCGAGCTCGGGTAACGCTGCGCGCGGAATGCACATTGTGTAGCCGCGAAGTGCTTCGACGTCTTCGCGCGAGCACACGCCCTCCAAGCGCATGAGCAATGCTTTCGGACCGCGCCGCGCGGACAGGACTTCGACCAACGCCGGCTCCTCATCCTCTTCGCCGAGGAGAAAGACCTCGGTCAGTTGATCGAGCAACGTCGAGTCCGGATTGAAGACGTGCACACGGATCTCACCCTTCACGCCCTGCGGCCGTGCGATGACACCCAGCTCGATCCAGGAAACCGGTTCGGCACGTTTGCTCACAGGTGCCTTTCATACCCCGTCGGGGTACAGGGTTACTCGAGGATATCGAGGATGGCTCGCTTGTGGAGGCGCGCCGAGGTGGCGGCCAGCAGCGTTCGCATGGCGCGGGCGGTCCGGCCTTCCTTGCCGATGACCTTGCCGAGGTCGTCGGGGGCGACGGTGAGCTCCAGCACGACGGCGCGGTCTTCTTCGACTACGTTTACCTCGACCGCGTCGGGGTCGTCGACGAGTGAGCTCGCGATGTACGCGATCAGATCCTGCAGCTTGTCTCCGGCCACTTCGTTGCTCACTTAGGAAGCGGCGGCAGCAGCCACGGCCTTGTTGTGCTCTTTGACTACATCGCGGACGCGATCGCTGACCTGGGCGCCCACGCCGACCCAGTAGTCGAGACGCGCCTGGTTGACGCTGGCCTCCCCGATGGGGCGGCTGGGATCGTAGGTGCCGATCTGTTCGATAAAGCGCCCGTCGCGAGGCTTTTCCTTATCGGTGACGACGATGTGATAGTAGGGACGCTTCTTGGCGCCGGCGCGTGACAGTCGGACCTTGACCATGGATTCCTCGTAAGCGGCGGGTCGAGCCCACCCAAAAGACGCCGGAAGCTAGTCAGAGCCTGCCTCGCCGTCAAGCCGCCGCCCTGCCCGGTCTTTTGCGGCTTGGCGCTCGGTTGCTAGAACCAATGGGATGCGTTGCTTCCTTGCGGTATTGGCCCTCAGCCTCACCCTTAGCTGCAGCCGTGGCCAGCCGAAGGGCGCGGATGGCACCGAGACGCCCAGCGTTCGGATCGCGCTCGTGACCGACCTCAAGGGCTATCTCGAGCCCTGCGGCTGTACGAGCGACCCACTTGGAGGCATCGACCGACTCGCGGCTCAGATTCGAGCCCTCCGCGAAGGGCCTGCTCCGGTGGTGTTCCTGATGGCCGGCGATGCGTTCTTCGACACAGCCACGCTAGCGGCGGTGCGCGTCGACCAGGCGAGCCGCAACGCCAAGACCCTCGCTGGGATTCTCGATGGCCTAGAGGTCGCCGCCGTTCTGCCCGGCCGCAGCGATCGCGCGCAGCCTTCCGAAACTCTCGACGCCTTGAGGGCGGGGTCCGATTTCCCCTGGCTTGCGATGCAGAGCGACGTCGAGCTGCTGCGCGTGAAGGCTGGCGCCCTTCGCCTTGCCGTCGTTGGGGTGCGTCCCGGCGCCGACCGAAACGCCGTCAAGCAGCTGGTCGCGTCAGCGCAGGCAGACTTCGATTTGACGATCGCCTTAGTCGACGGGTCGCGCCGTGACGCCAATCGAATCGGCGCCATCGACGGCGTCGACTTCGTGATTCAAGGCGGGCTCGACGAGGATGCCCCGGTCTCTCCCCGCCAGACGGGCCGTTCGTGGCTCTTGCATGCGAGCCGGCAGGGCCAAGGGCTCACCGTCGTCGACGTGTACCAAAAAAGGAAGGGCGAAGCCTTCGTCGATCGAAGCGACTGGTCGCGTGCCGAACGCGCACGCCGCTTGGATGCGCAACTCTCGGACCTCGCTGAGAAGATCGCGGTCTGGGAGAAGTCCGGCGACGTCGACGCAGCCGACCTCGAATCGCAACGCGCCCGCTTGGCCGACCTTCAAAAAGAGCGGCAGGTCCTGGATGCGCCTGCGACGAAAACGGACGACAATGCGATGTCCGCGACTTGGATTCCTCTCCCGAAGAAGGCGCCGAAAGACCCCCAGATCGAGGCGCTCATGCGCAAGCACGACAAGGTCGTGAACGACGCCAATCGTGTCGCGTTTGCGAATCTCAAACCTCCGCCGCTTGGACCGGGCGACATGGCCTACGTGGGGTCGGCCGCGTGCAGCGTTTGCCACCAGCCTGCCTATTCCTGGTGGCGCAATCATGCGCATGGGCTCGCGTATCGCACGCTGCAGGAGCGCAACAAGGAATACAACCTCGACTGCGTGGGATGTCACGTGACGGGCTATGAGCAGCCCGGAGGATCGACGGTGACCCACAATCTCGATCTCGGGCTGGTGAATGTCGGATGCGAGAGTTGTCATGGGCCCGGGGCCGCACACGCGAAGGACCCGGAGAAGTTCGGCAGCCTCCGCGACACGCCCGAGTCGACCTGCCTGCAGTGTCACAACGCCCAGCACAGCGACCTCTTCGACTACGAAGGCTACAAGAAGACCTTAGTCGTTCCCGGTCACGGCCTTCCGCCGGGGTGAAGCCGACGCGCTACGTCGTCCGCGGGGCCCGATTCAGAGTTGGAGCGACCGGGGCTTCACATTGCTGTGAATCCATTGGACGATTTCATCGAGCGGCGCGCCCGGGGTGAAGATGGCGCCGACTCCCTTGGCGAGGAGCGCCGCCAGGTCTTGCTCCGGGACGATGCCGCCACCAAAAACCAGGATGTCGTCGGCGCCGCGAGCCGAAAGGGCTTCTATCACGGCCGGAAACAGGGTGTTGTGCGCGCCGGACATCACCGAGAGCCCCACGGCGTCGACATCTTCCTGGACGGCCGCCACGGCGATCATGTCTGGCGTCTGGTGAAGCCCCGTGTACACCACTTCGAAGCCCGCATCGCGTAGCGCGCGTGCGACGACTTTGGCACCGCGGTCGTGACCGTCGAGACCGGGCTTGGCGACGAGAATGCGGATCTTGGGGGCGGGCATCGGGGGAAGGTTTACTTCAGCGGCCGGGGCCGCGCCAGGGGCAGACTCAGTGGCCCGTGGCCGTGGCCGTGGCCGAGACCGTGCCAGTGCCAGTGTCAGTGTCAGTGTCAGTGACCGTGCCAGCGCCAGTGCTGGTGTCCGTGTCCGTGTCGGCGATGGTATAACCCCCGTCATGCTTTGGCCTCGGCCGATTGGTGGCAGCATTCATGGGAGGGCTCCGGATATTCGTGCGGAGGTCGAAGCCTGCTGTATCGAGGAAGGGATTGCTCGGTCGTCGGATGCGTTGATTGCGGATTTCTATCTGCCGATGACGGCCTGGGTGGCGGATCACGTCGAGGATCGGACGCTCGTGCTTGGGCTCAATGGCGCGCAAGGCACCGGGAAGTCGACCTTGGCTCGACTGCTGCAACGGCTTCTCGGGCGCGTTCATGGGGTACGGGCGGCGATCCTGTCGCTCGATGACCTTTATCTCACCGGAGCGCAGCGGCTTCAGCGCGCCCAGACGATTCATCCCTTGCTGGCCACGCGCGGGGTGCCCGGCACGCACGATGTGGATCTCGGGATTCGTGTTCTGCGCTGTCTGCGGGAGGGCAGACCGATCGCTCTGCCGAGGTTCGACAAGGCCAACGACGAGCGCCATCGGGTTGCCGACTGGCCTCCTTGGGAGGGGCGCTGCGACCTCGTGATTTTCGAGGGCTGGTGCATGGGCGCGCGACCGCAGCGCGCAGACGAGCTCGAAGCGCCAGTCAACGAGCTCGAGCGTGTGGAGGACCCGACCGGGTCTTGGCGCTGGTACGTGAATCGCGAGCTCGGCGGCCGCTACCAGGCGCTCTTCGCCGAGCTGGACATGCTTCTGATGCTGCGTCCCCCGAGCTTCGAAGAGGTCTATGCCTGGCGCGATGAACAGGAAGCGCGCCTGCGCGTGGCGGGTGGCGGCCCCGAGGTCATGACGCCGGCCGAGGTGAGGCGCTTCGTCATGCATTTCGAGCGCATCACCCGCTTCATGTGGGAAGAGATGCCCGGGCGCGCCGATGCGGTCATCTACCTTGGTGAAGACCATGCGCCGGCGCGGGTCGAGCTTGGCGACGAGCGTCGCGCCTAACTCGCCTTGTCGCGGGTCTCTTCGTCGACGTCGCGATCGAAATCGCCGACGGGCCCTTCATACATCTCTCGGGAGTAGTGTGTCGCAAAGGTGTTCATCATCCTGTCGAATGGCAGGTCGTCGAACTCGCCGTGGAACCGGAGATACTCCATGTGTTGATGGCCATCGAGATCGAATGGGTGGTAGATGGAATCCTCGATCCCATCGAACTCCAAGGGCTTCATGCGGAATTTTTCGCAAAGCTCGATGTTGAACGCCGGAGTGGCCTTCACCCATTTGCCACCGAGCTCAATCGCGGTGTACCCGTGCCAGTAGAACACGTCGGTCTTCATGGTCTGGCGCATGCGCTCCGTAGAAAGATGATTCTTCACGTCCGCAAACCCGAGCCGTGCAGGGATTCCAAGGGCCCGGCACGCCGCCGCAAGTAGAATCGCCTTGGGTACGCACCATGCGCGGCCGAGCTCCAGCGACCTGCTCGCCTTCAAGCCGGGGATGGTCAAGACCAGCGCGTAGGGGTCGTAGAGAATGCCGTCGCGAACCGCGTAGTAGAGTTTGACCGCCTGCTCGCGGGGGTCCTCGCTAGCTCCAACGTGGTCCTTAGCGAAAGCGACGACTCCAGCCTGGTCGCAATCGATGGTCGGAGTAGCTGCCAAGGCGTCGTTCATAGAAGGGATTGTGACCCATCGGTCACGCCCGTGCAGCTCGAACCAGCGCCGGCAGTACAGCCGAAGCAGTGCCTGTTGGTCTGAATCGTACGGGCCTCGAGCTTGGCGAGATCGAAGTCGCGGATGTGTCGGGGCGCTTCGTCCGACACCGGGATGTCGAGCATTTGGTTGAAGTCGCAATCGTGCAGCCGCCCGTCCCAGCCTACCGAAATCATGGTGCGGCACATCAGCCCTTGCGCCGCTTGCGGGTTGAACGATTCGATCAGTCGCCGCATGTAGCCTTCGAGATTGCCCGTCTCGAGCAGCCAGTCCAGGTATCGGCTGATCGGCATGTTCGTGATGGTGTACAGCGAGTCGAAGGACAGGTCGTGTAGGCGTTTCATCTCGCGTTTCCACTCGGCCTCCAAGCAAGCTTGGGCGGCCGGAAGCACTGCGCCAACCGGGTTGGTCACCAAGACCAGGCGAAGCCCCGAGCTGCCGTCCCCGTACCCGAGCTCGTTCAGTCGCCGTAGCGCACGAAGGCTCTTTTCGAACACGCCATCCCCTCGCTGTGTGTCCGTGCAAGCCGCCTGGTAATGAGGCAGCGAACAAACGAGCTCTACGCGGTGTTGCGCAAAGAACTCCGGCAAATCTCGGTGTGCGCCGGTCTCCAAGATCGTGAGGTTGCAGCGGTTGATGACGTGCCGGTCGAGCGCGGCACATTGTTCCACCAGCCAACCGAAATGTGGATTGAGCTCGGGCGCTCCGCCGGTGATGTCTACGGTGGGAATCGCGTTTCGCCGAAGCGCCTCGACACAGGATTCGGCGGTCTCCCGGGACATGACTTCGGTCCGATCGGGACCCGCGTCGACGTGGCAGTGACGGCAGGTCTGGTTGCAGAGCTTCCCCACGTTGATCTGAAGGATGTCGATGGCGGTGGCCTGCAGCGGCCAAAGCCCCTCCCTGCTCAGCGCCTCGTGGAAGTCGTCTTCGATGGGCAGCGCGCCGAGCCGCCTGAGCTGTTGACTGGCCTCGGCCAGCGGCAGGCGACGAGCGTGCAGTGAGCGCCTTGGGTTTGCGTGGGGTTGCGGATTGGATGACATGGATCGGCGGTCGTTGGGAGCCAAGAGGCCCTACGGGAACGACGCCGGAACGTTAGCAGCCGCTTGCGATCCCGTTAGTAGAAATCAGAGGCGGGTGTACTTCCCGTCGAAGGTCCCAATAGCGAACGGCGTGAGGCGGACGGTGGTGCCGGCGTCGGTGACGCGTCCGGCCAGCCAGGACGGATCGATGCCCTGGGCCAGCAGGTCGTAGAACGCGAGGACCGCGCCACGGCGTTCGGACCGATCGAGGACGAGCTGGTGTCCCTCCGCGTCGAAGGCCTTGAACACGCCATTGCGCTCGATGCGAAATGGCGCGATGAGAGCGAACGGCTCCGACAGCGAGGGGCTTGCCTGCAGCGTCCTTCGGTATTCCTCCGTGACCTCGACGAAGCTCTGGCTCGCGACTTGCTGGAGGCGGTCCCAGCTCTCCGCGGGGACGTCGGGGTCCACCTCGTATTGCAGCACCCGGATTCGCCTCGGGTTGGGTCCGGACTCGACCTCGGCCAAGCCGACTTGAAGCTGCCGCGGGCACGGGCCGAGGGATGCTTTTGCGTTTCGCAGGCGGTCTTCACGATAGATGCCGCCCGATTGTGGGTCGACCAGATAGCGGCGCTCGAGGCTTGCGCGTTCGGTCCCCGGCAGCCATTCGCGACCGACCTCGATCATGATGCGGTCGTACAGGAGCTCGACCTCCGGCATCAAGCCGGCCCGAGTCCCCATCCATGCGGCGATACGCTGCTCGGATTCTGGCGTTGGAGTCACGGCGCGAAGCGCGTCGGCAAGCTGGGACGCGCCTTCGAGAAGTCGTGCGACCTGCCGGACCTCAGCCGACCGGATCGCTTGTTGAAGGCGACCGATGAAACGGCCGAGTCCCGAGGGAGTGGGTTTCGGTGCCACGCTGATCAGGCGCTCGAGCGCCGCGTCGACGGACGGCGCGTACTGCGCCTTGTCCACGCCGACGCGCGTGATCGCGGTGAGCAGGTCGTCGAGCGCGTTGGCAAGCTCGCTCGTTGGACTCTGTTCGGGTGACTGGGCCGTGATAGAAACACGCTGACCCGGCGGTGAGGAGTCCTCGCGTGGCTCCAACCCGGCGACGAATCGGAGGGCTGCAAGAACGTGCGGACCGTCGTTCTGAGCGTCGCTCGACACGCATTGCAACTCGCCGTCGCGAAGGCTCAGCGTGACCATCTCGACACGGCCTTCGGCTTCGATGTCCATGGTGAGTCGCCGAACCGCCCCCTCTCCCGGCGCCACCCCGAGCGAGCGCAGGTGCCAAACCGCAGCGTCACGCAGCAGAGTCGACATTGCCCTGCTCCTCGCGCCTCAAGACGTCGTGCTTGCGTTTCAGCTCGAAGCGAACGGTGCCCGGCGCGCGCCGAAGATCCAGCGTCAGCACCTCTCCGACGAGGCCTCGCGCGATATCGTCGCGCCCTTCGCGTTCGACTTGCTCGGCTCGGTGTAAGAACGCCTTCGCCATCGCGCGGACTAGAATCGGATTTCGTTCGATCCGCTGACGGTCGACTTCGACCGCGCGTCGGAATGCCGGTAGCGCGAGGGCGTACTGTTCGGTGCGTGCAAAGGTCATCCCGATGCCGATCAGCGGGGCGGCCCAGTCGTCACGGCGAGCCGCTGCCGATTCGAATCGCGCAATCGCCCAGGTCACGCGCCCAAGCAGGAGCCACAGGCGCGCCATGAAGTAGTCTCTCCAACCTAGGGTAATCGCCGGAAGACTATCGCGCGGGCCTTTCCGACGCGCAGGCTTGTTGCCGACCTCGGACCAGTCGATCGTCGCGGCCTCCTCGCCCCGAAGCTCCATGCGGGCCGCAATGGCGGATAGGGCATCCTCAATCGCAGCGCGAAGTGCGGGCACCGAAGTGGAGTTATACCGGACGGTCAGCGCGTCGAGCGCACGCCCGTCACCGATGCGCGCGCAGGTACGCGCGGCCTGGATCGCGATGCTCGCGTCCGCATGGTCGAGAAACTTGGTCACCATGTCCGTGCTCTCCGGAGAGCCCAGGCTCTCCATCGCCTCGAGAGCTTGGAGCGGCAGTTTCGGCTGATCCTCTTCGAGCGAGCTTCGTACCTCGCTCAGACCGCGCAAGTCGCCGTGCAACCCGAGCGCGCCTGCAAGGGCGATCCGTTCTTCGGCGACGAAGCTTCGTTCGAAGCGCTCTGCAAGCGCCGGCTGCGCCCTCGCGTCGTCCATGCCTCCGAGCACCCGGGCCGCACTCGCCACCAGGTTCCCACGTTCGGCCTCGAGCACTGCCACCAGAGCGGGCACCAGCCGGGGATCTCTGGCGTAGCGAAGCGAGGTGACGAGCCCAATCCTGGATTCCAACGGCACGCAGTCGTCACTCCCTTCGATGATAGCCGTGATGTGATGAACGACCAGGTCGGAAAGCTCGGAGACGCGCATCAGCAACAGAGCCCGCTGGTCTCCTGGCAGCACACGGATCGCATCGACGCTCGATTGCCCGTCCCAATACGCGCGAATCTCGAACTCGGTGTGTTGCGCCAAGCGTTTCCACTGCTCGTGTTCTTGACGCGCGGCACGCCCGGGAGCGCCCGGCAGCTCGGCCCTCAGCTGCGCGAGCTCGTAGCCGAGCTCGACGTCCCGTAGCTTCGAAATCATTTGAATCGCTTTTCGGACTTCATCGCTGTGGAGCAAGCGCCGGTCCGCGAGCCGCTCGCGAAGGCGAGCAAGGGCGGCCCGCCGTTGGCGCCTCGACCCTGCACGAAGGACCGCGAGCAGCGTGGGAACGTCATCGATCCGTTCGACCGAGAGCCCTTCGTCACCACTCGTGCTCAGGCGGCCGAGAAAGGAAGGGTCCGCTGTCACCTCGGTGGGAGGGCGTACGGATGGATGACGCGCGGCCTCGGGCTGATTGCTCCGCATTCCAATTTGTGCGAGGTCGCGGGCCGCAACGATGCGCAACAGGGCGCGTGCAACCGCGGTGTCATCCGTATCCGCCGAGCAGCCAAGCGCCTCCCGAGGGTCGGCATACTCATTGCCGGCGATCCCTTCTCGCAAGCAAAGCTCGAGCGTATCCAGGTCCATATCCGAGTTGTGCGCCACGTTACTGATTCAAGGATAGCGAGTGGAGCGCCGGACCCCCAATCGCCCGCCAATTTCCAAGCAATTCCTCTGGGGCCACCGACACGGACACTGGCGCTGACACCGGCGCGGGGCCCAAACCGAGCACCACTTTCGTTGGCTGGCGCGGCCTCGCCGCACTGCCCAGACTCCTCGTCGGATGGAGATCTGGAAAGAGTTCAGCTTCGAAGCGGCACACCTGCTTCCAAACGTGCCGGATGGACACAAGTGCAAGCGCCTACACGGCCACTCGTATCGCGTTCGGGTTTGTGTCGAAGGTGAGCCGGATTCGGAGCTTGGCTGGGTCATCGACTTCGCCGCAATCAAAGAGGCTTGTGATCCGATTCGGCATCGATTGGACCACTACTACCTGAACGAGATCGAGGGCCTCGAGAACCCGACCAGCGAGGTTCTGGCGGCTTGGATTTGGCGCCATTTGAAGCCGGCCCTGCCCATCCTGAGCCGTGTCGAGGTGAGCGAAACCTGCACCTCGGGGTGCTCGTACCGGGGCGACTGACCGATGGCCCGTGCTGCACGGCCGAAAACGATCGTGCTGCTCAGCATGGGCTACGACAGCCTGAGCACCTGGCATCAGCTTGGACGGCCGGCGGCGGTCTACTTCGACGTGGGCTCGCACTACACCGCTCCTGAAATCGACCGGTACGAAAAGCTGCGCACCTCGTTTCCGCAACTTCTGCCGGTGCAGGACATGTGTTGGCTCGGCGAAAAAGAACAGGACGATCGCTGGGTGCCGCTTCGAAATCTCGTCATGACGGTTCGGGCCGCAGCGCTCGGCTACGACGACATCGTCATGTCGGCCCCTGCCGACTGGGCGCCCGACAAGCGGCTCACCTTCACGCTCGTCACGAGCTTGGCCCTGCGCGTCGCACAACCTGGGGTCGGGTACCGCGTACGTCGCCCGTTTAGCCATTGGTCGAAGGCCAGGCTGATCGCGGCGACTCCCCCCGAGCTTCTCGAGG
The DNA here is from genome assembly GCA_049645265.1 of Polyangiales bacterium. Taxonomy (GTDB): domain Bacteria; phylum Myxococcota_A; class Polyangia; order Polyangiales; family Houyiibacteriaceae; genus SG8-38. Next base: position 2,553 of record JBARTN010000189.1, on the reverse strand, counting down.
AGTATGCCTACTCCTGTTACGAAGGCACGGATCCTCCCTGTGGCCGATGCGCGGCCTGCGGTCGCGCGACCATTGCACATTTGGCAGCCGGTCGTGAGCCGCCGACCGCGCTCCGCCGCGGGCTGAGCTTCCGCGAGTTGACGGATCTTCGACGCGGGAGCACAAACGGCTCGCGTCTCGGGGAAATGGCACGGATGCGCCCCGGTGAGCTCGTCTACGTCCCGTTACGAGGCTGGGAGCTGCTCCGCGCCTGGGCCGCCTACCGCAAGCGCTGACGCTGGCACTCACGCTGGCGTTTCCCCTGCCTCTGGCGCACACTGCCGTCGATGACGAAGACGGTAGTCGCTCGGTTCTCGACTGGTGCGTTGTTGCTCACGCTGCTCTCCCCTCTCGCAGCAGGGCTCCATGGCGGCGAAGCCAGCGCCCGTAGTTGCTACAAGGTCTGGGCCGAAGCCGAGAAGATGGGCTCGTATTATCGGCACACCGTGTACGTCGAAAACGACTGCGAGTACTGGCTACAGTGCTCGCTCTGGACCGACGTGGATCCTCAGCCGCCGGTCATGGTGAGCGTCGGGCCGGGCATGACCGAGCACGAAGAGACCAACGGCGGCTCGCAGTACAGTGATCCGCGCGCATTCGGCGCGTGTCGTCGGAAGTAGGCGCGTTCAGCGGTCGCGTTTCGGCACTTCGCGGTTGAGTACGCCGAGCACCGCCTGCAGGTCTTCCCACACCGGCTTCTTGAACTCCGGGCTCCTCAGCAAGAACGCTGGGTGATAGGTGGGCATGACGGGCACGCCTCGCCACTCTCCCCAAACGCCTCGCCAGCGCCCCGCCGGTGGCACGCATTGCAGGTTCTCCGCTGCGCAGCGGCCGAGCGCGACGATCACTTTCGGCTGCACCAGCTCGAGCTGTGGCACCAGGAAGCGCGCGCATGCCGCGGCCTCGCTTGGGAGGGGCGTCCTGTTTTCGGGGGGTCGGCATTTCACCACGTTGCAGATGTAGACGCCGTCCCGCGGGTAGCCCATCGCGGTGATCATCCTGTCGAGCAGTTGCCCGGCTCGCCCGACGAACGGCAGGCCTTCCTGGTCCTCGTGATAGCCGGGACCCTCACCGACGAAGACCAGATCGGTATCCGGCGTCCCTCGCGCGAAGACACTCTTGGTGCGTCCCTTGCTGAGCTCACAGCGCGAGCACGCAGCGGCTTCGTCGGCCAGCACCTGGAGGCGAGCCTGGCAGTCCTGAACCGCCTCTGAAGGCGAAGCCCTGCCGGCCGATCTCGCGTGCGGCACCGCCAGCTCCGACTCTGGAAAACCTTGGGCGCCCAGGCTTTGCTCCCAGAGCAGAAGCTCGCGCGTGCTGGCGATCAGCGAGGCAAGCTCGTTTTCGGGTTCGCTTGACACCTCGGGGCGAGTATAGGCCGGTTTCGTTGACTTGGCCGTCACCGGGTCGCTAATCTCGTAATCCAGGGGGATTCGAAGGGGAAGATGTCACGGGCTCGAGTCTTGGCCATTGGGGACACCCATGTGGGGATGAAACGCACCCACAACGAGGACAGCTTCATGCTGGCCGAGGAGGATAACCTCTATGTCGTGGCCGACGGCATGGGCGGGCACGCTTCCGGCGAAGTGGCGAGCGGCATGGCCATCGACACCCTTCGCGAGTTTTTCCGCGCCACCAGCGCCGACGCCGAGGCAACCTGGCCGTACAAGATGGACAAGGCGCGCGGCTACGAAGAGAACCGCCTGATCACCGGAATCAAGCTCGCCAATCTTCGCATTCACGAGGCGGCGCAAAAAGATCCCCGGATGCACAGCATGGGCACGACCGTATGCACCATCCTCGTCGTGGAGGACGGTGTGCTGATCGGACACGTTGGCGACAGTCGCGTGTACCGAATCCGAGACGGTAAGATGGAGCAGCTCACGAGCGACCACTCGCTGCTGAACGACTACATCAAAATGAAGCGACTCTCCGAAGAGGAGATCGACAATTTCCCGCTGAAGAACGTCATCGTTCGAGCGCTTGGGATGAAGTCCACCGTCAAAGTCGACACCGTGCTCGACCGTCCGGAAATCGGTGACATCTACGTGCTCTGCAGCGACGGATTGTGCGGCCCGGTTTCCGACGCCGAGATCCAACGCATCGTGGGGTCCCATCAAGACCTGCAGACCGCGGCAAACAGGCTCATCGAGAGCGCCAATGAAGCGGGCGGTCCGGACAACATCACCGTGGTGCTCGCCAAGGTGATGGGACTCAGCTGAGCTCGATTCGATGCTCCGGCGTGAGGACCGCGTTGGCTGCCGAGCGGGTGACGACAGTGCCTGGCCAGACCACGCATCGGTCGAGGTGGACGCCAGCGGCGATGTCGACCTCGGGGCCAATCACGCTCCTGCGAACGCTCGAGGACGGTTCGACGGAGCTCGGCAGGATGCATCCGTCTCGGGGCTCGATCCCGGGCCAACGGAACGCACCGGAGGCGAGCTCTAGATTCAGCCGGTGGTACTCCGCTACGGTTCCCAGATCCGCCCACGGCGACTCGTCGATGACTCCGAG
>JBARTN010000188.1:0-1953 GCA_049645265.1 Polyangiales bacterium | reverse complement strand
CCGGCAAGCGTCACGTTCGGACCGACGTCGCGATCGAGGTCCAGAGTGCCTTCGCGGACTTGACGCTTTCGCGTCGTGAGTTGGCGCTTGGCTGCTTCGAACGTGCGTCCGGCGTGTTCACGTCGCCATTTGCCGTCCGCGTCCTTGTAGCTGATACGATAGCGCATCTTACCTTCGTCCCAACGGATGCCGGTCGATGAGCGCTTGCTGTTTCTAGCCACGGCGCAGTTCCTCGCGCCAGCGCAGGACCTCTTCTAGCCGCCACCGAAACTTCCTTTCGCCGACGGGAACATGCGGGCAACCGAGGCGTCGCCACTTGCGAGCCGTGTCGGGCGACACCTTTATGCGCTTCGCCAGTTCTTCAGTGGTCAGGAGCTCACCTGTTTCGCCGGTCGGTTGTTGTTCCATCACGTCGCGCACCGTGTCTAGCAACAAGGCACGAAGGTCCGATACCGTCATATCGAAGAGGCGATCGTCAGGGCCCAGATTCACGTGACTCCCCGATGCAGAGTGATCCTCATCGTCGCGTCTTGCAAGAGCCGCAATTCTCGGTTGCAGTGAACCTCGACCATGGCCCTACTCACCCTCGACAGGGACGCACCCGGGCGCACGCTTGAGTGGCGGCGGGTATCGCCTGCTTTTGCACCTCGCTGCGCTCCACGAAGCAGGGTATGGCTTTTCGTCGGCGGATTTGCGCTGCCGCCCGGCGTGATTGGATCTCCCCTCGTCGTCCACATCTATGTTATCGGTTTTGCCCCTCCAAATGTTGTCCTGGCTCGTGATTTTTTTCGCGTCGGGCTCCCCGCAGGCGATTGGTCAGCGTGTGACTCTGAGTGCACTCCGTGTGACAGCATGGGTCAGGATGGGACCCAACTTGTTGGGGCAAGGCATAGTTTTGGCAGACACCAAAACTGCACGCGCTTCGTACCCGAACTTCGTTCGCGCTCACGCGTGATGACGCGCTCAACGCCTGCGGCTTATTCGCGCGTTGCGAACCTCACTTCTTGCTCGACAAGCGAGTTCCGTTCCCTATGCTTTGTCGAAAGTGGGGCGACCGAAACAGTTCGAGCATCGGATCACCGTTCGTCTGGGTGACGAGCACGTCGAGCACTTGCACGGGCTGTCGCGCGACAGTGGGCTGGATCGGAATGAGGTCGTCAGGCGCTTGATTCTCAGCGGCGCAATCCCGAGTGGGGACACGTTCGAAGGCCTACAGAAGATTCAGCGGGTTCAGGCCGAACAGAATCGGCTCGGCGGGCTTCTCAAGTTGGCGCTCACGGACACCGTCGACAAGGCGGCCACGCGACGTGCACTCGCGGAGGTCGAGCGTACCTCGGCGCAACTTCGGTCTTTGATTGGGCGGCTCGCGGAGCGCGTGTGATCATCGAGCCGAAGACGTGGAAACCGAAGGACGAGCGACCGGCCCGCCCAAGGTTCCGCGGGCTCGTTCAGTACATGCTGCGGGGAAAGGGAACCGAGCGCTGCACGTGGTTCATGGCTGGAAATCTCGAAGGCTTGGACCGAAGTGAAGATGCGGAGACCGCGATCAAAGTCGTCGAGGCCTACCAGCGACGGAACACCCGCGCTAAGCGCGACAAGACCTACCATCTGGTGATCTCGCTTCATCCTGACGACCGTTCCCTGAGCGAACGGGAGCTCGAACGTGTCGTGCGCCGCGCCGTGGAGGCGGCCGGTCTCGAAGAGCACCAGTACATCGCAGTCCGCCACAGCGACCAGGAGCACGAGCACCTTCACGTCGCCGTGAGCAAGATTCATCCGAAGACGCTAAAGATTCATCACCCCTGGAAGGACATCGAGCGATTCAAGGCGCTCGCAAGCGAGCTCGAACAAGAGCTGGGACTCCATCGAGTCGACCGGTCGAATGACAAAGAACGCGCGGGACGAAGCTATGCATCGCGGCAGTTCGAAGCGACGCGCGGGGTACAGAGTTTT
>JBARTN010000187.1:0-9735 GCA_049645265.1 Polyangiales bacterium | reverse complement strand
ACGCCCCCACCTCGTTCCACGTGCACATGGGGCGGTTCCCATCCTTCGTCGCTGAAAAAGAAGACCCGGAACCCGTCCCGCCGCAGCACCGTTGGCACATGCTGTCATCGGCCGGCCGCGGTCCGAGTTGCCAGGAACTGCGTTGGCAAACGCTCCACGAGATGCTCCGCGGCGGCCTCGACGACGACCGCTGGTGCGTGTTCCCCGACTCTCAGGACCAGGCATAGGTCTGCAAGCCGTCCTCTACCGCGTCCCCCGCGCAATCTGGCTCACCCTCTGCTGTGAAAGCTCGAGCAGCTCCGCGATGTCACGCGTTCCGATGCCGCTTCGTTGCAAGGTTTGAACCGCGCGCCGGCGCTTAGTCGCGAGCTCTCGTGAAAGAACGGAGTGGCGGCGGGCGAGCTCTTCGGTGGCCGCAAGCTCTGCCTTGAGGGCCGGGGCAAGCTCGATGCGGTCGACAATCGTCGCGCTGTCCGCGTCATCGTACCAGAGCGAAAGAGCGTCGCGGATGTTCTCACGCGCCCTCCGAAGCGAACGCGCGAACGAGTGAATCTCATGTCGGTGCCCCCGGATGTAAACGATCCAAGCCCCGTCGGCCTCGCGTGAATACACCGCCGTATAAGTTCCCTTGCCCCGCAGCAGTACGTCTTCTCCCATCAGCCGTCCCTCCTTAGCCAGCCATCGCCAAGGCAAGGCGCGAGCGCAATCTCGATGCTCTTACAGGTCTTCGGGTGCACGTTGTCGTCCTTGGGTACGGTTGTCTTATAGGTGCCGCATCGACAGGTCATCTTCGTATGCGAGCCCTTTCCGGATTTGGCGACCACGCGGCCGCCCAGTCGCTCGATGCATTTGATGATGTCCTTCGATTTCATGATTATAGACTAGTGAGCTAGTCAGTCAACGACTAGCTTGCTAGTCGCATCACACCAGCAGGCCATTGGGTTGGAATAGGGGACACAGGTCGCACACCTGTTCATCGGCAATTCGCGGCGCCAGTTGCCCCGAAGAAGACAAACACCTCGAACGCATAGGCCTCCGCCGCCTCTCCGAAGACGACGTCCCCCACCTCGGCAGCGCCTCGCTCGAAGACATCACCTGGTCCCCCGTCTCCGGGTTCAAGGGCTTGGAAAACAACGTCGTCATCGTAGCCGGCGTCACCGACATCGAGGCCGACTGGCACCGCAGCGTCGCCTACGTCGGTATGTCGCGCGCGCGCACGCGGCTGCCCCCACACCATGCTAATCTCGGCCCGCAGGGCCGACATGCCACCCACCTCCCAACTCCTCACCACCCGGCAATACAAAAAGCTCCTAGCCGACCTCCGCCAAATCATCGGCGCCGGCAAGCAAGAAGCCGAACGCGCCGCCGCCCAAGCCCTCCTCGAAAGCTACTGGGCCATCGGCAAACGCATCGCAAAGGAAAAGCTCAACACCCGCGCCGCCTACCACAACGCCATCCTCACCGACCTCTCGGCCGACCTCGGCATCGACCTCCGCACCCTCCAGCGCACCGTCACCTTCTACCAAACCTACCAACGCCCCCCACGCATCGAAGGCCTCAACTGGGCCCACTTCCGCATCCTCATGCAGCTCCAGGACGCAAACGAGCGCGCCTTCTACGAACAACTCGCCGCCGAAGACTCCCTCTCGTCCCAACGCCTCCGCACCGCCATCCAAGGCGCCCGCTACGCCTCCGCCCGCCGGCAACAGAAGGGCAAGCCCGTCACCCTCCCGCGCCCCCGCGACCCCAGCTACCTCTACAAAGCCGAAGTCCGCGACGTCATCGACGCCGACACCCTCCTACTCGACATCGACCTAGGCTTCGAAGTCATCCGCCGCCAATCCATCCGCCTGGCCCGCATCGACGCCCCCGCCCGCGATACCCTCCAAGGCGCCGCCGGCCGCCGCTTCGTCCGCAAACAATTGGCAGTAGCCCGCACCGTCGTCGTCAACACCCACAAATACGACATCCACCGCCGCTACGTCGGCCACGTCTTCTACGCCTTCAACAACCGCGGCATCGAGCACACGTTCTTAAACGGCCGCTACCTGAACCAGGAGCTCATCGACAAAGGCTTCGCCAAGCCGGTGTGAGCCGCCCCGAACGATCCAACCGGTACCCCCAGCTCAAACCACATCCAACTGCGCCAAATGCCCAAAGTGCGCATCCCGCGTACACAACCGCGCCCCGTGCTCCGTCACCAACGCCGCAATCCACAAGTCGTTTGTCGGCACCGGCGTCCCCTGCTGCCGTAGCTGCCGATAGAGCGCCGCGTGATGATGCGTCGTCGCATCCGTCGCCCACACCACAACAACCCCAGGCTTCGCCAAGAACCGCTGCAAGAAGCGTTCGTTCGCGCGCCCCTGCGCCCCCACCGCAAACCCAGCCCGAAGCTCTGCCAACACCACAAACGGAACCAGCACCGTGCGCGCCCCTTCCACCAGCGCCCGCACCTCCCGGTCCCCCCGCATCAAATCCACATACCGGTTCGTGTCGAGAGCCAGCTTCACCGCCACATCTCTTCATCGATCCCGCGCTGCGCCGCGAGCGCCTCGTCGACCGCCGCATCCTCCACCCAACTCCCCGCCAAGCCCCCCAGATCCCGATGCGCCTCCACGCTCCCCCGCATCCCAAACGCCTCCATCAACGCCTCGACCGCCACCGTGTTGAGGCTCTTCCCCTCTTCCTTCGCCCGCTTCCGAATCAACTTATCGAGCCGGGCAGGCAGGTTGCGGATCGTGTACTGCATGCATCTAATGTAGGCAATGTAGGCACTGATTGCAAGCGCTCGCAGTATTTGAGGAAACTCGGAGGAAGACGGTCCGACAACCAGGATATGTCTCTTCCTGGAGTTGACATGGTGTCCCTTTTAAAGGACATTTAGTGTTGGAGGTCCGGCCTCGGAAACTGGTCCTCTATGAAACCCCCGACGGCAAGTGCCCCTGGCTGGAGTGGTTCAATGTGCTCAAGGATCGAAAGGCCCAAGCAACAATCGACGCCCGACTCTTGCGGCTGCAACGCGGCAACTTCGGCGACTGCAAAGTCATCGGCGCGGGTGTCTTGGAGCTCCGGGTCCACTTTGGCGCGGGCTACCGAATCTATTTCGGCCAAGATCGCGATACGCTCGTCGTGCTCTTGTGCGGCGGAACCAAGCGCTCGCAGAGGCGCGATATCGACCGCGCGATCGCCTTTTGGAATGACTACCGGAGCTGAGTGATGGGCAAACGCGCACGCGATTATGAAGAGACCTTGCTCGAAAGGCTTCGCGACCGCGACTACGCGCTCGAGTACCTGAACGCTGTCCTTGCCGACGAAGGCGCAGACCCAACCGGCAACTTCCTGGCCGCCCTTCGGCTCGTCGCAAAGGCCCAAGGACTCACCATCACCCAGCTCGCCCACGATGCGGAGCTCGGCCGGCAAGCCCTCTACCGCTCTCTCTCCAAGCAGGGCAACCCCGAGCTCGAAACCTTGACCCGTGTCCTCCGCGAGCTTGGTTTCCGGCTCGCGGTCGAGGGCGCCGCATAGAAGAAGACAGGCCGAAGGGATCCGCCGCCCGCACGCAACCCCAGCTCCCTCTACAAAGCCGAAGTCCGCGACGTCATCGACGCCAACACCCTCCTGCTCGACATCGACCTAGGCTTCGAAGTCATCCCCACCGACACTACCCAAGCGGCACCGCCAGCTCAAACCCCTTCCGCCACCGCTTCCCCATCCGCACCGCCGCAAAGTCCGCGTCGATGGTCAGGATCCGCCGCACATCCAGCCGCTCCGCCAACGCCACAATCGACGCATCGACAATCCCAAGCCCAAGGTCCGCAAACTTCTTATCCACCTGCGCCGCCCGCTCCACATCGTCGAACGTCATCGGCTCATACGCATAGGCCCCCTGCGTCACTTCCCTGAGCAGCCGCCCCATATCCTCTCGCCGCTTCCGCAAGTGCCAGTCCACTTCGGCAAGCACGAGCCCCGGCACGATGGCAGGCCGCGCATCCCTCAACGCGTTCGCGTAAGCCTCATCCCCCGCCAGCGCATAGAGCCACCCCCCGGTGTCCAAAATGAGCGGCCCAAGACTCACCCGTCGAAGTCCCCAAACTCATCCGCCTCGAGCGCCTTCCGCTCCGCCCGGCTCAGCCTCAGCCACCCAACAGACACCCCCCCACGCCGCCGATACGCTGCCGTCACCATCCGAACCCCCCGCCGAATCAGCTCCGACTGGGATACCCCCTCCCGCCGGCTCGCCTCCCGCAGCGCCTGCTCATCCTCGTCGGTCAGCACCACTGTAGTGCGCAATGCCATATCTTCCATATACCTGCCGCTGCCGCCCACCGCAAACCCTCCGCCCACACCCCTTCATCGGCCGCCCCCGCCCGAAGTTGCGCAAAATCGCCGCCACTTCCGCTATCCTCACCCCCCATGCCCACCGACCTCCAACAAGCCCTCGACCTCATCAAGCTCCTCAACAACTGGGCCCTCATCGACATCGCCCTCGACCCCGCAGCAGTCACCGCCTGCACCGCCCCATCCTTCCCGCGCAACCGAAAGGCCGTGTGGTCCCTCTTGCCGGACCAGCACCGCGACTTCTTCGAGCAAATCACCGAATCAGGCTCAACCAAGCGCGGCCCCACCGTCCACCACAACACCGACAGCTACAACCCCACCGACCGCTGCGGCTACCACCAGCCAGCAGACGACCACCCCGACACCCTCAAGGTAAGAGCCGCAGTCAAAGACTTCTTCCTCGGCCGCCCCGTCGACGTCATCGAAGGCCACGGCACCTACCCCGGCCCCTACGAGTTCGACTTCGACTTCGCGATAGTGCTCGACACGAACAACGGGCTGATCTTTAGCTTCGTTTGGAACTTGCAGGATTGAGGTGCCCCGAACCAGGCCCGGGCATAGGTCTACAAGCCGTCGCCTACCGCGTCCCCCGCGCAATCTGACTCACCCGCTGTTGCGAAAGCTCGAGCAGCTCGGCGATGTCGCGTGTTCCGATGCCGCTTCGTTGCAAGGATTGAACCGCGCGCCGGCGCTTGGTCGCGAGCTCTCGTGAAAGAACGGAGTGGCGGCGGGCCAGCTCTTCGGTGGCCGCAAGCTCTGCCTTGAGTGCCGGGGCAAGCTCGATGCGGTCGACAATCGTCGCGCTGTCCGCGTCATCGTACCAAAGCGAAAGAGCGTCCCGGATGTTCTCGCGCGCCCTCCGAAGCGACCGTGCGAACGAGTGAATTTCATGTCGGTGCCCCCGGATGTAAACGATCCAAGCCCCGTCGGCCTCGCGCGAATACACCGCCGTATAGGTTCCCTTACCCCGCAGCAGCACGTCGTCTCCCATCAGCCGTCCCTCCTTAGCCAGCCATCGCCAAGGCAAGGCGCGAGCGCAATCTCGATGCTCTTACAGGTCTTCGGGTGCACGTTGTCGTCCTTGGGAACGGTTGTCTTATAGGTGCCGCATCGACAGCCCATCTTCGTGTGCGAGCCCTTTCCGGATCTGGCGACCACGCGGCCGCCCAGCCGTTCGATGCGTTTGATGATGTCCTTCGATTTCATGATTATAGACTAGTGAGCTAGTCAGTCAACGACTAGCTTGCTAGTCGCATCACACCAGCAGGCCATTGGGTTGGAATCGGGGAGACAGGTCGCACACCTGTTCATCGGCGATTCGCTGCAGCTCATCGACAAAGGCTTCGCAAAGCCCGTGTAGTTGCAGGCGCCGGGAAAGGGGAGGGCAACAACATCGCATACCCCCTCATCGACCACCCCCGCTCGAAGTTGCCCAAACACGACAAGGACAGCAGGCCGCGCGGCTCATGATCCTACACAACTCGTGCCACGATCATTTTGCAGTCTGAGTGTGCGCTGAATTCCAGCCTCACGATCCAACAGACAATGGGCTTGCGCGCGCAGTTACGACGTCACGATCGGATTCCAACGACGCTGATCGCACAAAAGATGTGATCAATCATGAGCCGCGCGGCCTGTTCGCAACGGTGGCCGCCAGGTGTAGAGTCCGCGCGTGAGGTCGGAGACCTATTGCAGACGCTTGTTCGTCGTCGGTGCCCTCTGGAACTGGGGCGTGGCCGTGCTGCTCACCAGCTTGGCGGCCCTCGAGCTCCAAGCACTGTCGTGGTTTCTAAACGACATCCCTGAGAGCTTTCTTTGGTTCTATGCTTGTATGGGAATCGTCGTCGTATTCGGGGTTGGTTACTACTGGGTAGCGCAGGACGTTCGAAGGAACCGCAACATCATCAAGATGGGAATCCTCGGCAAGACGCTCGTCTTCGTCCTCATCATCCCCGCCTGGCTCAGCGGCGAAGTCACAGCGCTCACCGCAGCGGCCGCCACAGTCGACTTGGTGTTTACGATCCTATTCATCGACGTCTTGATGAAGAACCCGGCGTGAACCGTCAGTCGATGCGTCGCCCCCACCGCGAACACCTGAGCCAGCGCTCTTGCGGTAGTGCTACCTAAGCCGCCTCCACCTTCACGTTCATCTTCACCCCCGCCTTGTCGAGCTGCTCCTGCAGCGCCAGCTTCACGAACACGGTAGCGGGGAACCCGAGAAACTTCGCCCATGCTGCCGCGCGTTCCGGGCTTACCACCTTGCGCCCCTTCTCGACGTCGCAGAGATGCGATCGGCTGACGCCCAGCCGCCGCGCAAACTCGGACTGGCTGATCTCGTCGCACACACGAAGGCTCCAAAGCATGCCGCCGAGGGTCATGGGCCCGTGAAGGCTTTCGAAGAGCTCCATCGCGTCGATTCGGCCTTCCGACGGGGTGGGGCGCTTCTTTCTGCTTCTTCGCTTAGTAGCCATGTTTGCTCACTTCTTCGATGGAAACGACCTCGACGTCCCCTTCCCGCAGAAGACGGTACATCGCTCGGTACGCGCGGCTCAGCCGAATGCTGCGCATGCCCCGCCGCCGGCCGACCAGCGGCTCATCATGAAACCCAGGGATCTTCCGAACTTCCTCCAAGCCGATCTCCCTTGCCAAGTAAACCCAAGTCCAGAGCTTCTCGCTGACGCGCACCGGAAGCCTCGGTGCCTGCTTCTCCGCCCGCCTGGTGATTTCCACCCGCCGGATCATGGGAAGTGTACACCTAGTAGGAGAACATAGTCAACGGGATCGGCTCGTGGTTCGGGACGACGGAGGGCTCGCTCGCACATACCCCGTCATCGGACAAGGGCGTCCGCTGTTGCTCAGATGCACTGCAAACCAAGAGGCCGGGCGGCCTGCATCGCACGAGCGTCGACCGCCTTACGCCACGACCCCGTCCCCCACCTCGGCGGCGCCTCGCTCGAAGACATCACCTGGTCCCCCGTCTCCGGCTTCAAGGGCTTGGAAAACGACGTCGTCATCGTAGCCGGCGTCACCGACATCGAAGCCGACTGGCACCGCGGCATCGCCTACGTCGGCATGTCGCGCGCGCGCACGCGGTTGCATGTGATTGTTCACGAGGATTGTGATGAGAGGCGCCGGGAACGCGAGAGTGCGTGGCGGGAGCGGCAGGAGAGTGATGAGGAGAGGGTGTTGTAGGTAAGAGCCGCCGCCAAAGACTTCTTCCTCGGCCGCCCAGTCGACGTCATCGAAGGCCACGGCACCTACGGCCTGCCAGTGGATCCGCGCGAGCACCAGGGTGCGCTGAACAGCCTTCCGCCGCCTAGCTCAGCAGCATCAAACACCCGACCGCCAGCGCGCCCATCACGACCAGAAACACCACCGCGCTAAACGCCAGTCGAAACAACCCAACCCCGATTCCCACGGTCGTCTGCACTGCCGTCTCGAATGCCGAGCTCTCCGCTTCGAGCCAGTGCTCGTTTTCCGAGAGTCGCAATGTGATCTGCCACACGCTTGCCGCACTATCGCTTCGCGAGATCAACAACTGGGCCGGTTGGTTATTCCATCGCGCTACACTGAGGCAGTTCCTTCAAAGGAGAGACGCCATGAAACGAACCGCCGCCGCTCTCGCGCTGGGCCTAATCATTGGAATGAGCATCGGCCCCGCGCTCGCTGGGGCATACAGCACAGATCCCCCACAAGACACGACGCGCGCGCTCCAAGAGATCGCCAGGAACCTGAAGTCGCAGGACAACACCCGTGCGCTTCAGGATATCTCACGCACGCTGAAGTCGATCGATTCGACGTTGAAACGGCGCGATTGAGAATTGGGCGAGGCCAATTGAGCAGACGCGCAGGTGTTGCATCCGACTACACCGAATTGGTCGCTCTCTTCGCCGAGTTGCTACCGTGACCCTGGGGGTGTGGGAATGATTCGATTTCAGAAGCTCGCGACGCGGTCCGGGGAGCGGTCGTCATGACCCGAATGCTCCCCCCAACCATCCACTCCACCGTCCAAAGCCACGCCGAACGCCGCATCTACGAAGTCATCCGCGACGCCCCCAACACCGAGCACTGGGTCTGCCTCCACTCCCTCGGCCTCGCCCACCACGAAACCAAGCGCCGCGCCGAAATCGACTTCGTCCTCCTCACCCAACACGGCGTCTTCGTCCTGGAAGTGAAGGGCGGTCGCATCCAACGCAGAGACGGCCTCTGGTACTCCGACAATCGCAGTGGCGAGCACCCACTCCACGAAAGCCCCTTCGACCAAGCCTCGAGCGCCATGTTCGAGCTCGCAAGAACCGTCCGCGAACGCTTCCGCGGCAAGTCCCTCGCCAAGACCCGCTTCGGCTACGGCGTCGTCATGCCCGATGTCGACTACACCATCGACGGCCCCGAGTCCGACCCGCGGTCCATCTACGACCACCGAGACCTCCGCAAGCCCTTCACCGCCTACGTCGACCGCCTCGCCCAGTTCGCCCGCGAAACCGACCCACGCCCCCGCAACGCCCTCAACATAGCCGGTGTAGTAGAGCTCGCAGACTTCCTTCGCGGCGACTTCGACCTGGTCCCCACGATGGACGCCATCATCTCAGACACCCGCGCCCAGCTCGCCGAGCTCACCAAGGAGCAGCGGGGCGTCCTCGATGCCCTCCATCACTCGCCACGCCTCATGGTCGATGGTGGGGCCGGAAGCGGGAAGACGCTGCTCGCCATTGAAGCCGCTCGCCGCTTGGCGCGCGAGGGGCAGCGCGTCTTGTTCCTCACCTACAACAAGCTCCTTGCCGCGAGGATTACCACCGGCGCCGCCACCGAAGACTACGCCGGCGAGCTGGTCGTCCGAAACGCCCATCGCCACTTCCACGAGGTCATCAAGGCCTCGCCACTGGCCGCGGAGTTCGAAGCCAAGTTCGACCCCGCCAACAACGCGACCTTCGACGAGCTCCTTCCCGAGTATGCCGAGGTCGCCGCATCCGATTCGGGGGAGGGCCTCTTCGACGCCATCGTCATGGACGAAGCCCAGGACCTGCTGACCACCCGGAACCTCAACGCGCTTCACGAGATGCTCCGTGGCGGCCTCGAAGAGGGCCGCTGGTTCGCATTCCTCGACTCCCAAGACCAGGCCGTCGTCTACGCGCACACGGAGGAGGCCGCGCTCGATCGGCTTCGTCGAAGCAGCGCCACCCAAACGCTCGCCATCAACTGCCGAAACACCCAGCCCATCGCCCGTCAGACCGCACTGGTGTCGGGCTCCAAGCGACGAAGCAAAGCGCGGGTCGGCGGCCCTCCAGTCGAGTTCATTCCCTACCGAGAAAAGACCGGATGGGGAGGCAATCTCGAGCGCGTCATCAACGACATCCGCCGCGAAGGCATCAGCCCCGGCCAGGTCTCGGTCCTTCTCGC
>JBARTN010000186.1:0-16983 GCA_049645265.1 Polyangiales bacterium | reverse complement strand
GTCGCCGCGCGCGCACGCCGGCAGAACATCGCTGTGACACTTGCGCGCTGCAAGATGGGTGAGATCGAAGAGATCATCGGGATCGAAGGCTTGCCCGCACTCGAGAAGAAGGACACCGATACTTGTTGCGAGCATGCGCCAGTCGAGGGCTTCGAGTGTGAGTGGATCGTCGAACGAATCATCCTGCCGGAATTCGGCGTCGGGGACGACGAAGGCGAGGATGACGAGGATGGTGATGAGAAGAATCCCACTGAGATCGTGAACGAAGCGGTCGACGAGGTCACCGGATCGGGCGGACCGACCGAGCAGGCGATCGCGGGCGGGGCGGGAAACCTCGCGATGCTCGCATTGCAAATCGGGTTTCCAATCCTGAAGCCCTTTCTCGAGGAGCAAGTTCGAAGAGCCACCGTAACCGTGCGTTGGACTGAAGGATCCAAGCAGCGCGGCTTCGACGTCACGCAGTACCTCGTTTCCGACCAACCCGCGCCGACCGACGAATCGGCACAGGGGGAGGAAGAGTGAAGAAATCTGGTTTCACTCTGCTGGAGGTGATCCTGGCGGTGACGGTGCTCGCCTTGGTGGCCACCATGATTTATGGCGGTTTCGCTCAAACGGCCCTCAACAAGGCGCGGGTCGAAGGGGATGTCGACCACTCGCGCGTCGTCCACATGGCGCTCGGGCGCATGGCTCGGGAGCTCACCATGGCCTTCGTTTCGACCCATACCAATCCCTCGCTCGATCTCCGCGTCGTGGAAACGGCATTCATCGGAACGGACCATGGCAAAGAGGACCGAATCGATTTCACTTCGTTCTCGCATCGGCGTCTATACCGAAACGCGCGCGAGTCGGATCAAAACGAGCTGAGCTACTTCGTCACCGAAGATCCGGACGACCCGGACGTCCAAGTCCTTGCTCGCAGAGAGCAAAACCGAATCGACGATGACCCGCGACGGGGAGGCAAGTCGCAGATCCTCGTCGAGAACGTCGAAGAGTTCAACGTCGAGTACTACGACCCTTTGTTGAGCGAGTGGGTCCAGACCTGGGACACCGAGGACGTGCTCGCACAGCCAAATCGACTGCCCACACAGGTGCGGATCCGGCTGGCCGTCAAGCACCCAAGCCGCCGGGGTGAGACCCAGGCGTTTGGCACCAGGGTGACGATTCCACTCAACTACGCCCTGAACCACGCGAACTACAACCCATGAAACACCGTAAAACGACATCGCATCCCAAGCGCTCCGAAGAAGGCGTCGCGCTGATCATGGCGATTGCGACGATCGCGATTCTATCCGTGATGCTCACGGACATGCACGAAAAGACCAGCACGGCGTTTGCGGTATCGACTTCGCAGCGGGATGCGCTTCAAGCCGAATACATGGCCAAGAGCGCCATCAATCTCACTCGCCTGCTGATCGCGAAAGAGCCGGAAGTGCGACGCTTCGTCGACCCGCTCTACCGAGGAGCCACCGGTCGTTCCGCCCCTCAGCTGCCAGTCTGGAACTTCGTCAACGAGCTGCTTGCGCCGTTCTGTACGCCTGAAGACCAGCGAGGCACCTTGATGGAGCTCGGAGTCGATTTTGGCGACACGGTCGGGTTCGATGAACTTCCCGGTGAATGCCACGTCCGAGCCGTCAGTGAGAACGGCAAAGTCAACGTCAACGATCCGCTGTTCCTCGACGGGGAGCAGGCACGAAACGGCGTGGCAATGCAGCTCTTTTCGCTGACAGGCGGGCAACTCCCGGAGAGCCCCTACGATGTGCTGTTCACGAAGGAAGATGAGACCGGCACCTTGACCACGCGTATCGATCTCATCACTGCGGTGATCGACTGGTGGGATCGCGACATTCAACGCACGGACTTCGACCCTGGGGCAGGTGAAACACGAACCGGAGGCACTGGAACGGAAGACGATGCGCTCTATCAACTGAACGACAACCCCTACCGAAACAAGAACGCGCCCTTCGACTCCATCCAAGAGCTGCGCCTGGTGCGAGGCTTCGACGATGATTTCTGGGCCACCTTCGTCGAACCGATCCCCGACGACCCAATGTCCCGGCTCTTGACGATCTACGCATCGGGCCTCGTGAACGTGAACGAAGCCAGCCCTCAGGTTTTGCTCGGCAGGATCTGCTCGTTCGCACCGGAGGTCAGCCTTTGCACCGATCCTCTCGAAAGCGTCAAGTTCGTTCAGATTCTCACTACGATTCGCCAGCTCATCCCGATTCCGCTGTTCAGCCAGCCGACTGACCTCATCAACTTCGTCGAAGGCAAGGGAACGGAGAAGGACTTGTACGGAATGCTCACGGGCTTTTTGGGTCCCGACAGCGAGCTCATCTTCGCACCCATCGAGATTCCGGCAGAGCAACGAACCCCACTCGCTCGCTCGTTCGCAACCTCAGCGTCGATCTTCACCATCGAAGCCATCGCATTGGTCGGGCATTCTCAGGTGCGAATCGAGTCCGTCGTCAACTTCCACTCGCGCTGGGTTCCACCTCCACCCAATACGGGACGAATGCCAGGTTTGGGCGTGTTCCACTACTATCGGATGAATTGATATGTCTTTGGTTTTGGGATTAGAGGTCACAACCCGGGTGGTTCGCGGTGCGTTTTTGAGAACGACGCTGCGCGGATCCGAAATGGAGCAATACGCCGAAGCGCCGCTCCCCTACTCCGCCGACTCGGAATTGGAGGCCGGCGTTCTGCAGGCTGCGATCGCGCAAGTTCTCTCTCAGGGCGCGCGGCCGCCAGACCGCATCATCGCGTCGCTGAACGGCGAGGCCGCTTCGCTGAGGCTGATCGACTTGCCAGCCGGTGTAGAGAAGAAGGCCGGCGAAGTCCTGCCCGGCGAGCTCGGGGCTGTGCTTCCCTTCGACATCGAAGACGCGATCATCGACTACCAGGTGGTCGGTCGTAGCGGGTCGACCATCCAGCTCATGGCCGTCGCCGTCCCTCGGCGAAGCGTCGCGGATCGACTGAACGAGCTCCGGTCGGCCGGAGTCGACCCGAGCGAGCTTGCCGTCGGGGCAGCCGCGTTCGACGGCCTCGGAGCACTCCTCGGCGAGTCGCTCAAGAACAAGACCGTAATCGTCGTCGACGTGGGCCCCAAGAACACGGACTTTGCTTCACTGACCAACGGCAGCTGTACGTTCGCTCGAACGATCTCGGGAGGGATGGACTTGGTTGAATCGGGCCGGCGCGCTCAGCTCGGTGCCGCGCTCCAGCGCACGCTCGCGAGCTACCGGGCGCAACGCTCCGAAGAGCCCACCATGGTCCTGCTCTCGGGGGAGACAGCGCCGATGGAAAGCGCACGGGGTTGGCTGAGCGAACAACTCGGAATCGCCTGTGCCGTAGCTCCGCTCCCCGACGCGCCCGGGGCCGACGAAGAAACACGGCCGAAGTTCGCCAAGGCCGCCGCCCTCGCATCGCGAGCCATCTCACGGAGAAAACAACTCAACCTGCGGCAGGGCGAGTTCGCATCGGCAGCGGCCGCAAGTGAGCTTCGAAAGCACGCTCGCCTGATCGCCGTGTGCTTCGCGGCAGTCGTTCTTGCCTTCGGCGTTTCATTGATCGCTCGATACCGGGTAGCTCGCGCGGAGCACGAACGACTCACGGCAACGCTGGTGGAAGTCAGCAAGGACCTACTGGGAGAGGAGTCGCGCAGCGCGCTTCATGCGCGGGAGCTCCTCACCGCCGGGCCTCGAATCGACGACCCGCTACCTCGCTTCGATGCCTATGACGTTCTCGAGGCGATTTCCGAAAGCATTCCTGAGGACATCCAACACGACACCCGTCGGCTTCTGATTGAAATCGACGACGAGGGCGACAACGGGCGTTTCGAGATCCAGGGCACCGTGGGCTCGATCGCCGACCGGGATAGGCTCGTGGATGACCTTCAGTCGCATGCGTGCTTTGCCGACGCCGAAAAGGGATCGATCTCAAACGCGGTCGGCGACCGCAAGGACTACAAGCTGGTCGTCAAAGTCGACTGCGGTGCAGCGGCTGCCCGCCAGAAGAAGAAGGAGAAATAACGTGGCCTTCGGAGACGCGTTGGACAATATGCGCAGCTGGGCGGATGCCTTGAGCGGACGCGAACGTCGACTGATCACCATCATGGCGGTCGTGTTCATTGCGATCCTGATCTTGCTCCCGATGTATGTCGCGATCGCCAGCATTTCGGACGTCGAGACGGAAAACGAGGAAATCGGCCTGGTCCTTCAGGACATCCGCCGCTCGGAACCCCGTCTACGACAGCAGAAAGCCGATCGGGTCGCGGTAGAGAAGCTGTACAGCCGAAAGGCGCCTTCGCTGGGCGGCTTCCTCGAGGAGCGTGCTCAGCAGTACGGCGTGACCGGCCTCGGCATCACCGACCAGCCAAACCTCGACATGGGCGACTATAGCCGACGTTCGGTACGCGTCTCTTTGCCTGTGGTCGAGCTTCGACCCCTCATCGAGATGCTCGCAGACATCGAGAACAGCTCCTATCCTGTCGCGATCGAACAAATCCAGATGACCGGCGGCCGCATGCGAACGGGATACACGGTGAAGCTCGGCGTAAACGCCTACGATCGCGAAGTCGGTCCGGTGGAGAAGTAGGCCGTGGACCGGATTCCAATCAAGCAAATTCTGAAGTGGACGGGTTACCCCCTCTTCTTCGTCTTCTGTTTTCTCTTCTTCGCGTACAAGACCTTTCCTTACGAGCGGCTTGCCGATCGCATCGTTCAAGAAGCACGAGCAAAGGGCTACGAAATCGAGATCATCGATTTGACCCACTCGGGCTTGACCGGGCTCACCTTCGAGAGCCTCCGCTGGATCGTTCCGTCCGAGGAAGAGGGTTCGCCTCCGCTCGATCTGATCGTGGACGAGCTCACCGTCGGCACGTCACTGTTTTCACTGATCTCCGGAACGAAGTCATACAGCTTCGACGCGGAGCTCGCGGGGGGAGATGCCGAAGGCGACATCACGATCGGAGAAAACCACTTGGAAGTCGATATCGAGATCGACGAGGTCGATCTCGGCGCGCTACCTGCGCTACGCCAGTTCACCAAGATTCCTCTGGCTGGAACGCTCAGCGGCGAGATCGTGCTCGATATGCCGAGCGAGGTTGCCGAGTCGACGGGCAACATCGCAGTCACCATCGAGGCGCTGAACCTCGGTGACGGCAAATCCAAGCTCGAGATTCCAGGATGGGGCGGCTTGACGCTCGACCCTGCGAACGCGGGGAATCTCGAGCTGACCGCCACGATCGAAGAGGGCGTCGCGAACATCGAACGCGCAACGGCGCACGGCAAAGACCTGGAGCTCGACGTGCTCGGCAGGGTGCGGCTCCTGCGCCCGCTCAAGCGCTCGGAATTGAACGTGATGCTTCGAGCCAAAATCCAGGATGCTTACAAGGAACGAAGCGCCAAGGTGGCCACCATGCTCGAGCTCGCATCGGCGGGGCTCAAAGCCGCGCAGACGGCCGACAGCGCGATTCAATACACGGTCGCCGGCGCGATCGGTGGGCGTTTGCGACCGAAGGCAGCGGGCGAACAGCCATTTCAAGCCCCCAAGTGAAGGCCTCCACTGGACGTCCCGGGGGGCTGTGCTTTAGAGAAGGCTGTCACAGGCGGGATCGATGACTGGAAACGACGCAGAAGAAACCGACGAAATCGACGAGCTCCAAGACGTCGAAATCACGGACGATGCGCCAAGCCTGGGCGGGGACAGCCCCGACGGGCTGGCAGTGTCCTCCTCCGCGCTCTCGCGGCGCGACCCGCTCGGCGTTTATATGCGGGACGTGCAGCGATACCCGCTGCTCTCGAAGGAAGAGGAACACGAGCTCGCAGTGCGCTTCCTCGAAGAAGACGACCTCGAAGCTGCAAAGCGACTGGTCACCTCGAACCTCCGGCTGGTCGTCAAGATCGCGTACGACTATCGACAAGCGTACAAGAACATCCTGGACCTCGTTCAGGAGGGCAACATCGGTCTGATGCAGGCCGTCAAGAAGTACGACCCGTACAAGGGCGTGAAGCTCTCGAGCTATGCTGCCTGGTGGATTAGAGCGTACATCCTTCGCTACATTCTAAACAACCATCGGCTCGTCAAGGTCGGCACGACACAGGCTCAACGGAAATTGTTCTTCAATTTGCAGAAAGAAAAGGCCCGTCTCTCTGCGATGGGAATCGAGCCCACGGCGGAGATCATCGCGGAACGCCTCAACGTTCCAGAGCGGGACGTCATCTCGATGGACATGCGCTTGGCGGCGGGGGATGCATCCCTCGATGCACCTGTAGGGATGGGAGAAGGCCGCACGGTGGCGCGGGTGGAGCTCCTTCCGTCAGAAGACGTCCGCGTGGACGACACCTTGGCCGACTCCGAAGTCGGCGATCAGTTCTCCGCCAAAATTCACGAGTTCGGAGAGTCCCTGCAGGGCAAAGAAAGGCAGATCTTCGACGACCGATTAGTTGCCGAAGATCCCAAGACTCTGCAGGCGCTTGGAGATGACTTCGGCGTGAGTCGCGAGCGCGTTCGGCAGATTGAAAAGCGTCTCCTACAGAAGCTCAAGGCATACCTGCGCGAAGAGTTAGGGGAAACGGTCGTCGAAGTCTACGAATCTCCCTGAGCAGCCGGTTCGCGAAGCCACGAAGATGTGGTAACGCCAATGGATGTCAGGTCGCCTGTCCGTGGTTGCGACGCCCATTGGTTGTCTCGAAGACATCACGCTGCGGGCAATACGCGTTCTGCGCGAAGCCGATCTCATTCTCGCCGAGGACACTCGCCATACACGAACGCTTTGCTCGAAGCATGGCATCTCCACCCCGCTGCGTTCTTTCCACGCGCACAGCAATGACGGCAAGGTGCTTCAAATCGTCGAGGAGCTCGCCAACGGGGCTCACTACGCATTGGTGAGCGATGCGGGGACTCCGGTGGTGAGCGATCCAGGGGTTTACCTGGTCTCGCGCGCGGCCGAAGCGGGCATTCCAGTCGAAGCGATCCCAGGCCCGAGCGCCGTCTTGGCGGCTCTTAGCGTTGCAGGGCTCTCGGTTCGTCGTTTCGTCTTCGAAGGTTTTCTCCCCCGCGGAGGCGGAGACCGGAGCCGCGCACTCGAGCGAATCGCGCACTCGGAGGTCACGGTGGTGCTGTTCGAATCGCCTCATCGCATCCACGCCACCTTGGACGATCTCGAACGCGACTTGGGCAGCGAGAGACAAATCGCGCTCTGCCGCGAGCTAACGAAGATGCATGAACAAACCATTCGCGGCACGGTCCGGGAAGTCCGAGGAGGGCTCTCGAATCCGGCCCGAGGCGAGATCACCCTCGTGATCGAGGGCAAAGCCCCCGATGCGGCGATCGAAGACGCCGACGTCGACGCCCTCTTGGTGGAATGGAAACGCGAGGGGCTCTCGACCAAGGAGATGACCCAAAGGCTCCAGCAAGACCTCGGTTGGAAACGCAACCGCGCCTACCAGGCGGTCCTCGACGCGTCGAAGTCGGACGAGAGCTAGTGCGCGGACGTCGGAAGCGTCATACACACGCGGAGGCTTCCGGCTGTCCCCGCTTCGGTCCAGATGCGCCCGCCTTGCGCTTCGATCACGCTCCGCGCGACGGCGACTTCAAGGCCAAGCGCATCCGAGCGTGATAGCGGTTTTTCGAGCCTTTCGACGATAACCAGCGTATCAGCGGACAAATCCTTGAGCGTCGCCATCAGGTCGAATTGGACGAACCCCTTACCGACCTGGTCTCGTCGCGGCGGCGCAACGCGCATGACGATGTCGGTCCCCGACGAGCGGATGACCAGTACCGCGAGACTCACGAGCGCGTGGACGGTTCGGTGGCGGTCTACGAAGACACGGGGAAGCCCATCGGCGACCCCGCCGATCACCGAAATACCCTCGGCGCGAGAACGTACGAACCCGATCGCCTCGGTGATGAGCTCATCGGGCACCACCCACTGCTGTTGCAAGCGAAGCGTCCCTGCCTCGATCTTCGACTGGTCGACCACCGTCGAAACCAGCCGAAGAAGCCGTTCCGCGCTGGCGCGGATCGTGCGGACGCTGCTTTCCTGCTCGGCGTTGAGCTCGCCATCGACGCGGCCAAGCAGCATGTCGGAAAACCCGGTAACCGAGTTGAGCGGGTTTCGTAGCTCGTGACCGAGTGCCCCGAGGAAGCGGGCGCGTTGCCGCACGGGCAGCTCCGGCTCCGCCGAGTGAGTCTCGATGGTCTGCAGCATCGAAGGTAAGGGCGCAGCCACCGGGTCGAGGGGTCGGGACGACTCCCGAGGGCTCAAAAGCCGCTCGACCGACCGCAGCACGCCTCCTCCAAGGAACAGGCCCACGCCCAGGACCAGGAATGCACCCGGGTAGCGGTCCTCGCCGGCCAATGAGACCCAGCAGACAGCGAAGTAGATCGAAACGGTGGCGATTCCCCAACGAAGCTTCGAAATCGACAGCTCTCCTGCGCTTTTCATCGTCCACCGTACAGAGGCAGTCGAACCAAAAACCGGGACGGCGCATTGCCATGATAGAGCGAACCGTTGTGCCTCGAAATGACCTCGGCGGTGACGGCGACCGGCCAGCGGCGAATCTCCGAAGCGTCCTCCGACGCAAGAACCTCCACGGTAGTCGGAAGCGCATCAAACGAGAGGCGATCCGATGCGCCGGCCGTGATTTCGATCGCAAGATACGCCCCGGAGCGAGCAAGACTCAACTCGATGTCAGCATCTCGATGGTCCGTCGCCAGAAAGTCGGCGAGCACGAGAATGGAGCGGCGGAGGCGGCCCTCGTCCGCTTCGGTGATGCACGGCTCTTCGGGAAGGACGCAGTTGGCGCTTCGCTTGTTCGACCAGAGCTGTCCTGCCTCTGTTGCAACCCGAGCCACGAGCTCTCGAACGTCGATACGTTCCGCGTTCAGCAGGAGGTGGTGGTCTGCGAGGTGCGAGAGATCGAGCGCGCTGTCGAGCAGCAATTTCAGGCGAATTCCGGAGGCGCGGATGATCTCCAAGTCTTCGCGTTGCGACTCGTTCACCTCACCGTCGATGCCACTCAGAAGCACGTCGGAGAAACCCAGGACAGCGTTGAGCGGCGTGCGAAACTCGTGGCGGAGCGCCGTCAGGTAATCCACTTCCTCGTCCCCGGTCATCTCATCGTCCTCAGCCACCGCCTCCATGGAAGGCTCCACGGTCGTTCGCTCGGGCTCGACGGAAGCCTTCGGCTCTGCGCGCTCGGAGGAGGGGATCAGCGTCGAACGGACGAGCCAGACGAGCCCCACCAGGGCGGCCAGCCCTCCTAGGGAGAACCAGCCCCAAGACGCCGCGTCGCGCATTCCGGCGTAGAAGAAGAGCCCGAGCCCTGTCAGCAAGCCGACGAACGTCGCGTACGAAGCAAACCGCAGCATCACGGTTCGTCGAAACTTCACCCCATCTGCATTCGGCGTGCTCCCCACCTAGCGACCGATCTCGACCTCGGGTACGCGAGCAGAGCCTTCATCCCGCAGTCGCAGCGCCAAGTCGATCCTGGCCGCTGCGTTGATGAGGCCGAGGTGACTAAAGGCCTGCGGGAAGTTTCCAAGGAGCGCCCGACTTCCAGGCTCGATTTGCTCCGCGAGAAGACCCAAGTGGTTCGAGGCCTCCGCATGCGCGACGAAAACCCGCTGCGCTTCGTCAATCCGCCCGGCCATTGCCAAAACCTCGGCCATCCAGAAGCCGCAAAGAACGAATGCGCCTTCTTCGCCGCCGACCCCGTCGTCGGTGCGATAACGGTACACGTACGGCCCATCCCCCAAGGTAGCCTGAATCCACTCTAGGGTGCGAAGGACTCGCCCGTCGTTCGGCGGCAGGAAGCCATGAATCGGCAAGAGGAGCAAGGACGCGTCCGGATGCTCGTGATCGTATGCGGCGACGAACCGCTTGCCGGATCTGTCCAGGCCACGCGTGCAGAGCTCGGCGTGGAGATCATCGGCTACGTGCTGCCATCGCGCCTGCAAGGACGGGTCACCAAACAATGGTGCAAGCTCCGCTCCACGCCGAAGCGCAAGCCAGCTCATGAGCTTCGAGTGCACATTGTGCCGCTTGCCGGCGCGCGGCTCCCAGATCCCATGGTCGGGCTCGGCCCACATGTCCACGACGTTCTCGACCACGCCCCGAAGCCGCCGCCAGCCGCGCGCAGTGAGCGAGCCGCCGCCCCGCTCGTACACGTATGCCGCGTCCATGAGCGCGCCGGCAGTGTCGAGTTGCAACTGGTCGCGCGCACCGTTTCCGATGCGGACGGGTTGCGATCCGCGATATCCGGCGAAGTGCTCGAGGGTCCGTTCGTCGGGGACGCGGCCGCCATCGACCGCGTACATGATGTGAAGCTCCCGATCGCGTTCGAGGGTATCCCTCACGAAGTGAAAGAATTCGCGCGCCTCTCGAGTGCAGCCGAGCAAATTGGCTGCCCGAACCGCCATGGCCGTGTCGCGCGTCCAGGTGTAGCGATAATCCCAATTGCGAACGCCACCGATCCATTCCGGAATCGACGTCGTTGGCGCAGCCACCATCGCCCCAGTCGGCGCATACATGAGGAGCTTCAGCAGAAGTGCGGATCGAACGACGTGGTGCCGCCACGGGCCATCGTACTCGAGCTGTTGCGCCCAATCGCGCCAGCGGCGCCGAGTCTTGCGGAGCGCGTCGAAGGGGCGGTAGGCCAGGATCGACTCCGACTCCGTTGCGTTCCAGCTGATGACGAGCCATCCGCGCTCGCCGGCCTTGAGTTGAAAGACAGCCTGCACGCCGCCTTCGAGCCGTTGTTCCCAATGTCCAATACCACCGAGAACGGCCAAGAGACGCTCTCCTGATGCGCCTTTGGCCAGCGCGGAGCGCCCATCGATCTCGAACGTCGTACTGACGCGACCGTAGTCGAACCGCGGATCGAAGACGACCTTCACCATCGCCGCGCCTTCCACGCACTGCACACGCCGATGAACTTCATGCGTCGCCGATCGCGGATCGTCGGTCCAGGGCATGTAATCCGTCAGCCGAATGGTCCCGTGGCCTTCGATTTGAAACACGGTCTCGAGCACGTTGGTGCCCGGGTCGTAGCGTTGAAGGCTCTCGAAGGGGTAGTCTACAGGGCTGACCGAAGTGGAGCCGCCGTTCTTCTCGTCGAGCAACGCCGCAAAGACGCTTGGGCTGTCGAAACGCGGCAAACAGAGCCAGTCGATCGCACCGTCCGCCCGGACGAGCGCGGCGGAGAATCCGTCGCCTATCAATCCGTGGTCCGCAATCGTCAGAGCCCTCGTGGATTGTTCGTCGCTGAAGACGAACGGCCGGTTGAGCCGCTTGGCCGCGCTGTAGAGGTCCATCCCTTCCGGAGAATAGCAGATCGTGCGCTTCGCAACGCACATGCTACAGGCACGCCGTGCAGCGGCGAAACACGACCTGGGCGCTACCGCTGACCCTGATCTCCCTGACCTTTGTGTCCACCTTGTACGTCGGCGCAGGGATGGTTCTCGGACAGGCCCCCAGCTCGCTCGCGGATCTCGGGACGGGCTGGGTGTTCTCCTTCCCACTCATGGCCATCCTGCTCGCTCACGAGTTCGGCCATTTCTTCGCAGGCAAGTACCATCGAGTCGACGTCTCGCCGCCCTATTTCATCCCCGTTCCGTTCTTTCTGCTCGGGACCTTGGGCGCGGTGATCCAGATCCGTGAACGCATCCGTTCTCGAAACGCGCTGCTGGATATCGGGGCTGCGGGCCCCCTCGCCGGCATGGCCGTCGCGCTCCCCGTGATCGCGTACGGTCTCGCCACCTCGCCAGTCCAGCACATTCCCGAGGGGCCATACGTTCTCGAAGGCCATTCTCTTCTGTACCTGGGAGTTCTGAACGCACTCCAAGGCCCCATCCCCGAGGGGTACGACATCATGCTGAGCCCGACCGCACTCGCCGGCTGGGCCGGGCTGCTCGTGACCATGATCAACCTGCTTCCTTTCGGCCAGCTCGACGGCGGCCACATCGCGTATGCCCTCCTCGGCCAACGTCAGAACCAGGTTTCCCGATACGTCCTTCGCCTGCTGCCGTTGCTCGCCATCGTCGTGAGCGCCGCGTACGGCATACCGAGCTATCTCGACGGACTTCGCGGCGACGCGCTCATCGCGGATGCGACGGCAGGTAGTCACTGGCTGGTCTGGGCAGTCGTCCTGTGGCTCCTCACGCGCGCAACCGGTCCCGGCCATCCGCCGACCGAAGAGGGCCCGCTCTCGCCCCGGCGCAGGCTCGTCGGCTGGTTAACCCTTTTCCTGTTCGTCCTGTTGTTCATGCCATCCTGGATCCGGATGCAGTAGGAAATTTCACCGGAAAGAAGGAATTCCTTAGGTTCGGCCCATGCGCCCCAGCCTCGGTTCAGGTCTCCTTCTTTGCGTCTTCGCAGCTGTTCTTGGTTCGTCGTCCACAGCGCAGGCGTGGACCCGTACGGTGGTCAAAGGCGCTCGGGCCACGGTCGATGTCGAGCGCGACGCAACCCTGAGCATTCTTCTTCGGCTGGACGTCGAGATCCACGCCGGTTGGTTGCACGAGCTCGAGCTCGTCGACCTGGGAGACGGCGTCGAGCTTGACCGCTATCGGCCTCCCTACTTCCGTTCCGAAGAAGGTGAGATCTTCCGCCCAGAGGCAGAGGTTCTCGCCGACGGCCGGATACACCTTTCGTTTCCGAGGAGGGAAGCGCCGCGGCAAGGCGAGTACCGGGTCTTCATGCGATACCGAATCCAAGCTGACGCGCGTGCAATCGAGGATACGGAGCAAGCGCGCGTCGTCTGGTCGGTGCCAGCCTGGGAGACAGGTCTGCATGACGTCTCGGTTCAAATCCGTGCTCCCAAAGGTTCATCGGTTCCAAGTGAGCTTCACGACGCCCCGCCTGGTGTCGACTTCCAAGTCGCGGAGCACCCGGAGCGAACCATCGTCGAGTGGAGGCGAATTCATCTTCCGCGCTTGACCGCCTGGCCGCTTAGCCTCGACGTGCCACTTCAAGCGATCGACCTGCGCGTGTCCGCGCCGGATGCACCCACCCCCGCGGGCTTTCATCCTCTAAGCACGCCCGAAGAACGCCCGATCGCCTGGACCCTCCTCCTGATTGCCGTCCTGGTGCTCTTGAAGCGGCGCGCGGTCCAGGTTCGCATGGGGCCAAACGCGCTTCTGGTGCGTTCGCCCTGGGTGTTCGTAGTTGCAGTCAGCGGAATCGTCCTTGCCATCGGTCAATGGCTCACGCCGAGCTACCTCCTGTGCGCGGTACCGCTCCTCGCCTTCGCGCTGCACCGCCCGGCCCGCTGGACGGCTACGCCCGCGCACCAAGATTGGCGCCCTGCGCTCGCAACAGAGCTTCCGAAGACCGAAACCAGAGCCAGCGAGCTACTGGATGGGACCAGCACGACCGGTCTCGCGGTACTGCTCGCTAGCGGCACTTGCCTGATCGCTCTCGGCGAAACTACGGCGGCTCTTCTCCTCTTGCCCGTGTTTCTAACGGGGACGCGATACCACATGCCGGCCACCGCTTCGCAGGCAGCCGATGCGCTCCGCCGATTCGCATCGGAGCTGAGCGTGCCGGTGGAGGCACCGGAGATGTCGTTCTCTTGGGAGCTGTCGTCGGATGCAGCGCCTCGGCTCCGGACCCACCTACCTAGGCGCCGTGCCGGGCTCACCTCGCTGAGCTTCGCACTTGCCTCGAGCCCCGTAGGCTTCGTGCTTCGACGAAAAGTCATGCTCGTGGTCGAAACGCGCGCGCAATCCGACGCAGACGATCTCATGCGCCGCCGTACGAATGTCGAACCCGATGTCCGCGCCCCCAACGGCAGCATCCTCCGACTGGTGGACTGGGATCTAGAAGCCGTCGAACTGCTGCGAGTCCTGGCACACAAGACCCCCAAGCCGCTGAAGGCGTCGCGCGGAACCTGGCTGCTTCGCGAGATCTCCGAGCCCGGGCGCAAAGCCGCGTAGCGGTCTAGCGAGCGACGCGCGAGGCAAGTGGCGCCAAAATCTGGTCAACCTGCTTGAGCTCGCGAATCACATCTTCTTCGTCGAAGTCGATCTCGTCGATTAACGCTTCGTGAACCGCGTCGTAGAGCCAGGTGCTCGATTCGGGATCCTCGATGCAGTGCGCGGCTTCATACCCCTGCTGATTCAAAGTCGGAAACTTCTTTGCGATTTGCTCGAGCACTGTGACCCGATCTCCGAGGTAGGCATGCATCGCATCGAGCTCGTCGGACAGCGGCTCGAACATCTCCGGCGATACCTGCGCATGCTTCTCGAACGCGCCAGGGGAACGCTTGCGCATGTCGCTCAACACGAGCCAAATCAGCAAAACGTCTCCCAGATGACGGAGCACTCCCCGAACGCCCGGGATGGCACCGGTCGAAAAGATCACATCGAGAAGAGCACCGGCTGCAGCGACTCGGCTCTCGTCGTCGACCTCGGGATCCTCTACGATCCGTAAGACCGATTTTAAATCCTGACTGAATCGAATCAGTGCAGGGGTCATCAACTCGATGAAGCGCTCGCGCGACATGTCACCTCGGCACCAGAGAGCGGCCCCGCGCGCATGTTACCTCAACTCCGGTGGGACCGGCATCGGTTTCGATGATCTTGAACTCCACGCGGCGGTTTCTCTCCCAGGCCTTCGCGTTGTGCTTGGGGTCAACGGGGCATCGTTCGCCGTATCCAGCGGACCTCAGCCGCTGCTTGAGGACACCCCGTTCCATCAGCGCGTTCATGACGGAGGCGGCCCGAGCCCGCGTGAGCTGGATGTTGTAGCCGTCGCCACCCCTCTCGTCTGCGTGGCCCTGAATCTCGACGAGGGTGATCTGCGGGCTGGCGTTCAGCGTCGCGGCAACCGCATCGAGCAACGGGAAGCTGCGCGGCTTGATGATCGCGCTGTCGGTCTCGAAGTAAACCTTCTCGAGAATCGTGATCTGAGTGTCTTCGAGGATCACCAGGCCCTTGTCTGGGCAGCCATCCTCGTCCTCATGGCCGTTGTAGGTCTCCGGATCATTGGGACAGGCATCATCTACATCGAGAATCCGGTCGCTGTCGTTGTCGAGATCCGGGCAGCCATCCTCGTCTTGGAAGCCGTCGAAGTCTTCAGGATCGTTCGGACAGAGATCCTTCTCGTCCGGGATACCGTCGCCATCGTTGTCCGGGTCCGGGCAGCCGTCTTCGTCCTGGAAGCCGTCGAAGTCCTCCGGCTCGTCCGGACAGTCATCGACCGTATCGGGAATCCCGTCTCCGTCACGGTCCCCCTCCCTGCCCTCCGGGCAGCCGTCCTCGTCGCGATCCCCGTCGTAGTCCTCTTTGACCAAGGGACATGCGTCATCCACATCGAGAATTCCGTCGCCGTCGTTGTCTAGATCCGGACAGCCGTCACGGTCCTCGAAGCCGTCCCGGTCTTCCGCCTCATCGGGGCAGCCATCATCATCATCCGCGATCCCGTCTCTATCGCGGTCCCCGACAGCCGGCTCGAAGATGATTCCGAGAGTTGCGCGAATGTCGGCCGCCTCGAAGCCGGTCTTCGGAATCCCCGCACCGGCTGCGATGTACAGGAAGCTCTTGTTGGTGACGAAATACTTGAACCCGCCGAGAACCTCCATCGAAAGGGTGCCTTTGGTCCCAATTTCACGCGCGATTTGGCTGCCGTAGAACTCCAAAATGAGGTCGAGTGAACGCGCGATGCGGAAGGCTGAGCCGAACCCAAAGGTGATGAGGTCGTCATAGGTGAACACGCGGCCGGCGCTGGCTACGTCGACCGGAGCGATCGCGAGGTCGTTCGGATTCTCAACTGGGTTCGTGCTCGGATCCGAAAGCCCGTCCCAGATGAAGCTGGCGCCCTGCCCGGAGACCCAGCGATAACCGCCTTCGAATGCGAAGCGGATCTTCTCGATCGGCTGAAACTCGAAGACGGCCGTGGGCCAAAGGGAGTAGCCCGGCTCCCCGGCGAACTGCGACGTCTTGGCAGTAGGGAAACCCGCTCGCAACGTCACCGCAATCCCCGCCGGGAACTCCCCGAGGTTCAGCAGGCGGGCCTTGGCAACGATGGTCAGGTCGCCGACACCTTGTGACCGCAATCCTCCGGCCTGGTAGTTGTAGAGACAACCGGCGGACGTTGCACCCGTACACGTCCCACCCGGCATCCGATTCGGGGTCTGCACCGCGTCCCCTCGAAAGAACGTGATCGGAAGCTGGATACCGAGGATCAACCGATCGAACAGCCCGTAGCTGAACATGAACGTCCCGGTGAACGCCTGCTTCGCGATTCGGCTCTCACGCCCGGCGGTGTTGGCCGCGCCTTGATCGTTGTTCACGAAGCCGTTGTATCGAAGGATGCCGAAGCCTGCATCGAGGACGAGCCCGAAGCTGAAATCCTTGTGCTGCATGACCTCGGAACCGTTGACGCTGAAGTACCCTCGCGAGTCGACGGCCGGGCGAAACAGGTGCAGGTCCATGCCACCGTCGCTGAGGGTCGCCACTTGGGCCTGGGCGCCGCTCGGGAGGACCGATGCCCCCAAGGCCAGCGCCATAGCCCATGCCGACCACGCGGCTGAAACCCGCCTCCGTTGTGTTCCCCCAAACACCTTGCCTCAGTTTGTCACGGGCGGGGCCCATTAATCAACGATTCTGCGGCCCTGCGTCACTCCGAGCCCAACATCTCGCGGTACTTTGGGGTCCTCGGGTTGTCCGGATACCGTTTCACGAAGGTATTCATGTGCCTTCGGGCCGCCATCAGGTCATCCATGGCACGGTAGGTCTCAATCAAGAGCGCCAGGGCTGCAGGGCTGCGCGCCTTGCCATCGCCGAGGGCTTCGATCACGCAGGCGTTGTCTCCTCGAGCCACGCAGGCGTAGGCCTCCTCGAGTGCCAGATTTGGATCCGGCGCAGGAACGGACTTGGCTTCCCGCTTGGGTCCTCGCTCAGGAACCGGCTTTGCAGCCCGCACCCTACGCATCAGGCGCTTGGCGTCCGAGCGCTGCTTCGAAGTGATCTCATCGAGCT
>JBARTN010000185.1:0-4906 GCA_049645265.1 Polyangiales bacterium | reverse complement strand
TCCGATCGATCGCGTTTCCCGCCGTCTCCTGCGGTATCTATGGCTATCCGGTCGAGGCCGCGGCCGCCATTTCGGCCGCGGTCGTGCGCGAGCACGCCTGGGGGTTGGACGAAATCCGTTTCGTGCTTTTCTCGATCGATGTCCTGCGGGCCTGGACTCGCGCGTTTGAATGACCGCTAGAAGTCGACGACCGAAAGTCGTTGACGCTCCTTGTCCTCGGGCCGGTCCCAGCTGTTCTCGAGCTTGAGCACGCCGCGCGGACACATGTGCGCACACATCCCGCAACCCACGCACGACGCGCGCGTGAAGCTTTGGTCGGCCTGCGCGTACGAGCGAACGTCGATGCCCATTTCGCAATAGGTGCTGCAGTTGCCGCAGGAGATGCACATCCCGGGTTTAACCTTGATTCGATAGCGCCCCACCTTTTGAATCCAGCCGAGGACCGCGGCCATCGGGCAGAAGTTGCGGCACCAGACCCGCGGACCGAAAACCGGATAGAGCCCTGTGCCGATCACGCCAGCCAAGATCGAGCCCACCGCGAACCCGTAGAAGCTCTTGATCGACCAGTCCTTCCAGTCGTCCCCCGAGATGATCCGATGAAACGTCGGGTGGTCGCTCCCGATCAGCCAGTCGAGACCAATCAGAAAAGTCGTGGCGATGGCGATCAGCAGCACCAAATGAATGCTGAGCTGCTCGAATCGCCAGGACTTCGTCGACTTGCTCGTGAGATGTCTCCACGGGTCGCCGAAGGTGTTGGCCAAGCCGCCGCAACCACAGACCCAGGAGCAGTACCAGCGCTTGCCGTAGAGCACGGCCAGCACCGGCGCGGCAAGGAGCGAGCCCACCACGGTGTAGAGCGCGAAATACAGGGGAACGTCCGCCAGCGTCTGGGGATACAGATAGTCGTACTTGAGTGGCCAGAAGTACGAAAAATAGAGCTCTTTGCCTCCAAAGAGCGGCATGATGAATGGAAGCGTAAACCCGAGCGCGATTTGAATCGCGACGTTCACCGTGATCCGATAGCGATTGTACCGGCTGTTGCCATGGCGCCGCAGGTAGTACGTGGCGCCGGCGATCATCGCGACCGAATAGAGGAAACCGTAGAGGTACCAACGATTACGCAGTCCAACCGCTTCAGAAAACGCGGTGAACGGGGCCACGCCAAATTGCTCTTGAACTTTGTGCTCCCAATAGAGCACGACGTAGAAGCTGACCAAGAGCAGCGAGATCGTGAGCCCGAGAAGGCTTCGGTTGCGCCAACCCTCGCGGTAGGTCGTCAGTAGCCCGTTTTGTCCTTGCTGGTCCACCTCAGGCCCCCGAAATGCGGAGCGGCGGAACGAGCTCGGTGTCGAACGCCGCGTCGTTTAGGTGAGCGAGAACCCAGTCGAGGCTTCGCTGCTCTTCAATCCAGCGGATGAGAACGCTGTGATCCCATCGCCGACCCAGCATGTTGAACCCGACGACCCGGTCCCGCTGGACGACCACCCGCGTGGTGCTTCGGACCTTGCCCCGTTCCTCGAAAAACCAGCTTTTCTCGCCATCGAGGTTCCAGTTCACCAGCCCGGCGGTCGTGTACTCGATGTCCATCAGCTTCGCCGAGTTGTACCAGGCGCCCCTTTGGTAACGCGACGAATCTCCGAGCAACCGTCGCCCGGCCACACGGCCCTGATCGCGCGCCGTGTACCAGAGCTGCTCGGGGCGCCGAGTTCCGTCGAACCAACGCACCGATGCACAGTCGCCCGCCGCGAATACGCCCGTGACGCTCGTCTTCAAAGATTCGTCGACGACGATGCCGCCGCGCTCGTCGAGCTCGATCGCCGAGCCCGCCAGCCAGGACGTGTTGGGCACCACCCCGATCGCGATCACGACGCAATCGGCCTCGAAGCGCCCTTCGTTGGTGCGCACAGCGGTTACGTTTCCCTCGGAGTCAGCCTCGAGCGTTTCCACCTCGTGCTCGAGATGGACATCGACACCATGATGGCTCATCCGGTCGGCGATCCACTGCGATTCGCGCGGATCGAGCGCAATCGGCCAAAACCATTCTTCGCGGATGAAAAACCGGGGCCGCAGACCCGCCGTCACCGCAACCTCCACCGCCTCAATCCCGATGAGACCTCCGCCGATGATCGCCGGCCGTTGCGCCACCCGACCTCGGCGCTCCGCCGCAACGTCGCGAAATCGATACGGGGAGTCACTGGCGCTCGCCTGGAGATGCGCGTCGGGTCTCGGAGGCCCGCCCGCGCGGGAGCTGCCGCCGTGTACCTCGTGCTCGTACCAGGCGAGGTCCTGCAAGGTGACGAAGTAGCCGACGCCGCGCGCGTCGGTTCCGGGCCACGGTCCGTTGCGCGGACGCGAACCCGACGCGATCAACAGGCGGTCGTAGGGAATCGGGTCCAGACCGCCTGCCAACAAGACGAGCTGCTTTGCCGTATCGATGCCCGTGGCCCGAGCTCGCACCCTGCGAAAACCAAGCCTCCTGTATGCATCACGCTCCAGGGGTTCGATGTCCCGATGGCTCATCTGTCCGCTGAACACCCACATCAGCGCCGTGCGGGAGAAGAAGTGGTCGCTTTCTTCGGAGATCAGGCTGACCTCCCAGCCCGGCTCTCTCTTGCGCACCGCCAGGGCCGCCTCCATCCCCGCGACCCCGTTTCCGACGATGACGATCCGCATGCCCGCGGAGGATACGACGCCTTCGCCCCGGAGTTACAGTCCTCTCAAAGTTTCAACATCGCTTCGTTAAGATGTGGCAGAGCTGTATTTAATCACTTATTTTGTAAAACATGCAAGAAACTGCAACCAATGCCTTCGTGGCAGGTGTGCTGGTGGGCAAGCCCATCTTCCGTGCGCCCGGCATCGTCGTGCATGAGGGCCTCGACCGCGAGGATCGTGAAGTCGCCGTCATTGTCCTCCAAGCCGTCACCACCGACGGCCAGAAGGTCAACTTCGAGAACATCCCGCGCTACGCCGAAGCGTCGGGGATCCGAATCATCAAAGAAGACCCTTACGTACTTCTTGCGTCGCCGGCACCCAAAGGTGTCTTCCGCGACTTGCCGTGGAGCTCGTGGCGTCTCGACGAGCGCCTGAGGCATTTTTGTGAGGTCGCGAACATCGTCGCACGCTTCCACGCGACCGAGGTTCCGGTGGGCACCCTGTCGCCCCAGTACATCGCGGTCGACGAGGAGCTGAAGCCATTCCTATTGGGCCCTCGCATCGCGCCCCGGAGCGGCCCGTACGTCGCTCCGGAGACGGCGAGTGAGCGAGTCCTCGAAACCCGGTCCGACATCTATTCACTGGGACGGCTACTGTATTTCGTGGTCGCCGGTGAGCAGCCGCCGCGGGAAGCGAGAGACATCTCGAAGCTCGAAGAGCTGGGGAGCCACCCCGCGGGAGTCGTCCGAATCATTCGCAAAGCTACGTGCCGAGACCCCGACGCTCGGTACCAGTTCGTCGACGAGCTCCTGGCGGACCTCAGTCAATACCGGGAGTACCTGAGCGTCGGCATGGAACACCCGGAGGTCGAGGATCGAAATACGGGCCTGCTGAGCGTCGTGCCGGATGCGCCGGCGGAACCGCCACCGAAGGCCGATCCCGAGACCACCCCCCCAAAAACACCCAAGCCATCTAGGCGAAAGAGCAGCGTATTCGTCGCCGACCCCATGCGAAAACAACGGCTGTTGCGCGGCGTGGGTTTGGCGGTCGGATTCGCAGGCCTTTTGTTTCTCGCCAACGAGTATCTAGGCAACTCGAGCGGGCTCAGGGCGATCAGTCCCGACGACGTTGGCGACCTCTCGAGCTTCATCCGCGAAGCGTCGATGTCGGAGTCCACGCCGCCAGTCCTCTTCGCTCAGGTGGAGGAGTCCTGGGAGCTTCTCTCCGAGGAACGCCGCCGCGAAGAAGCGGAGTCCGTATTCTCGACGGCAGGGAAGCGCTGGGGAGCCCGCGACGGATTCCTTCACCGAGGAGAGGCACTCGTCGCGCAGCACTGGGAAGACAAGATCATCGTCTATGGAGGCCTCCACGGAGAGGAGCGAAAATGAACGGAACGCAAAGAGCACGGACCCGTAGACGACAAGCCGGCTACACGTTGATCGACGTCATGATCATCACGGTGATCATCTCGGTCTTGGCAACTATGGCGGTCAATCGCTATCAGCTTTTCGTGGCACGGGCGAAGCGCCCTGAAGCGGTCATGGCGTTTCGAGCGATCGCGGCCGCCCAGCGCGAACACCTGGTCACCCGAGGCAAGTACGCCGGCACCTTCGATGCGCTGGGCTTCCGGGTCGAAGGTGGCACCCGAATCTCCCCAACCGAGGTTCAGGGCCGTCGGTACAATTTCCGCCTGATCCAGGATGCCGGTCCCCGCTCCTGGTTCTGCGTCGCCTCTGGTGACATCGACGGAGACCCCTTCAAGGACATCATTGGGGCGAGTAACCCTCGATAAATCGAAATGTTGGTAACATACCCTACTTGAGGACTGTAAATTTTATCTTATACTGGAATTCGAAAGAGGTGCCGACAATGAAAATCTCGCGTTTGACAATCGGTCTTGGACTCGCAGCGGTGGTGGGCCTTTTGGGGCTCATGGAGGCCAGCGCGAGTCCTTTTTCTATGTTCTTTCTCGCCGACGACCTCGGGAACCGCGTCATGGGCACAGCCCCCGAGGCGAGCGAATGGGAGAACGATGGCGGCGACTCCGGCAGTGACACCGGCGGTGGCGACTCCGAAGGCAACAACGGCGGCGGCGACTCCAGCAAGGGCGACTCCGACAAGGGCGACTCCGACAAGGGCGACTCCGACAAGGGTGACTCCGACAAGGGCGACTCCGGCAAGGGTGACTCCGGCAAGGGCGACTCCGACAAGGGCGACTCCGACAAGGGCGACTCCGACAAGGGCGACTCCGACA
>JBARTN010000184.1:0-11321 GCA_049645265.1 Polyangiales bacterium | reverse complement strand
CTGGTCAGGCGAAGCAATGGGAGATTCGTCTTTCTCGATTCCTACGCGCTGAGCGGGGAGGTTGCGCGTCAGATTCTCGAGCTGACCAACGGTGGCAAAGACGTCGAGGCGATCTTGAACGTGCATCCGTTCCACACGGTCTTTGCGCGCAAGATGCATGAGCGATTTCCGAATGCCCGGCTTTACGGCACTGCGCGACATCTGGCTCGATTCCCTGAGCTCCGCTGGGAAGCCCAGCGCACTGAGGACCCCGCGCTACATGCGATGTTTGCAGACGACTTCGACTTCTCGGTGCCCCGCGGCGTCGACTTCATTTCGTCCAACGAAAACGTGCATTTCTCGTCGGTGCTCGTCCTGCACCGCGCCTCGAAGTCGATTCACGTCGACGACACGTTCATGTACATCCGGTTTCCGAAGGCAGTCCGGCTGCTCGGACGGACCGATTCGATGAGCTTTCATCCGACCCTTGGAAAGGCCCTGGAGAAACGATCCGGTGCCGCGCGCGATTTCCGGCAATGGGCCGGAGAGCTCGCCGAACGCTGGCGCGACGCTGAAAACCTGTGCGCTGCACACATGGCTACGCTCACCGCGGAGAGGAATCGCGGCGCCTCGATCCACGACCGCGTCCTCGAGGCACTGGACAAGACGAGCCGCACGTTGAAGGCCCACGAGAGGAAGCACGGTTAACCCCCTAGGGAGGGCCATGATATCTTTTGGCTGGGGGATCATGGACAAAGAAGACGTCAATCGCCTTGCCGGTTTACTGCAGGAGATTCGCGATGGGCAGCGTCAACAACTGGAGCGGCAGGAAGAGGCGCTCTCGATTCAAGGCGAGCACTTTGAGATGGCCAAGACGCAGTACGACCGCGCGACTGCCATCAACGACCGAGCCGAGCGCATTCAAGCCAAGAGCGCCGCGCTGATCGACCGGTCGGGACGGGTTTTCAAGGTCGTCCTCCCGGTGATCGTCATTTTGCTGGGCGTGGCTGTTTGGTTGGCCTTCTGCATTCGGTGACATCAGCCTCTCTGCCGAACACCGCGTCGAAGATCGCGGAGCAGGGTGAGCTTAGGGCAGGGCTGTGATACAAATGGGCCTTCGAACCAGAGGGAAGGTCGGATGCGGGCAGCCATTCTCGACACGTACGGCGCGATCGAAAGCTTGCGGATCGGCGAGATCGAACCGCCCAAAGTCACAGATCGTACGATTGTAGTTCGCGTCTGCGCTGCGTCGGTCAATCCCGCAGACCTCAAAGTCATCCGTGGCAAAGACGGAGGCGGGTTTCTTCACGCCAAGAATTTTCCGACGGCAATCGGATTCGACTTCAGCGGGGTCGTCGAGCAAGTCGGCGCGAAGGCCCAGGGGCGCGCCGTCGGCGATGAGGTGTTCGGCCACCTCGCGTATTCTCCATCGACCAAACAGGGGAGCTTTGCCGAGCTCGTCGCGGTGAAACCCGACGCGGTGGGGATCAAGCCGCCGACTGTTAGCCACGAGGAAGCCGCGGCCGCGGCCACGGTCGGGTGCGCGGCGCTTCAGGGGCTTCGGGACAGAGGGCGTCTGCAATCGGGCCAGCGCGTTTTGGTGAACGGCGCTTCCGGCGGTGTTGGAAGCTACGCGGTTCAAATCGCAGCTGCGCTCGGCGCGGAGGTTACCGGAACGGCAAGTGCCGCCAAGGCCAGCTTCGTGCGCAGCCTCGGCGTCGAACAAGTCATCGACTATCGGCAGACCCCGCTGTCGTCACTGAGCGAAACTTTCGACGTCTTTCTCGACGCCGCTTCGATGTCATCGTTTGGAGAGGCGAAGGCGCTGCTCAACCGCGGCGGGGCTTACGTCACCCTCCTGCCGTCACCCTCCCTCTTCGGAGCCATGTTTTTGAGCCTCTTCTCGAGCAAGCGCTGCGGCTTCGTCACGGTGCAGTCACGCGCGGCCGACCTGGACCAACTCGCCGCCTGGATTGTCTCGGGCGAGCTGAAGACTTCGGTCGAAGAGACCTTCCCCCTGTCCGACATCCACACCGCGCTGTCGGCCCTCGATTCGGGCCGCGTGCGTGGCAAGCTGGCGGTGCGCATCGACGAGTAGGACATGACCGAACCGTACGAGCTCTACTATTGGCCGATCCTTCCCGGGCGGGGAGAATTCGTGCGACTGGTGCTCGAAGAGGCGGGGGTGCCCTATGTCGACGTGGCCCGATTGCCCGATGAAGAGGGTGGGGGATTCAAGCCCCTGTTGGCGTTCGTGCAAGGTGAGCGGCCCGGTCAGCCTGCCTATGCGCCGCCCATTTTGGTCCACGGCGACTTGGTCTTGGCGCAGTCCGCCGCGATCTGTGCGTATCTCGGCGAACGGCATGGTCTGGCGCCAGAGGAGCCTGAAAAGCGCATCCAGGCGCTTCAGTTACAGCTCACGATCGCGGACGTCAGCGATGAAGCGCACAACACCCATCATCCGATCAACGCGGGGCTCTACTACGAAGATCAAAAAGACGCGGCACGCGAGGCGTCGAAGAGCTTCTTGGACCAGCGCTTGCCGCGCTTTCTTCCCTACTTCGAGCGTGTGCTCGAACGAAGCGGCGGGGAATGGCTGATGGGCGACATGCTGACGTATCCGGACTTGTCACTGTTTCAGCTCGTCGAGGGCTTGGCCTACGCGTTTCCCAAAGGCTTTGCCCGGGCCGCGGAGTC
This sequence comes from Polyangiales bacterium, assembly GCA_049645265.1. Classification (GTDB taxonomy): domain Bacteria; phylum Myxococcota_A; class Polyangia; order Polyangiales; family Houyiibacteriaceae; genus SG8-38. Next base: position 8,645 of record JBARTN010000184.1, on the reverse strand, counting down.
CACGCCTTTGATCCTCGGCCTTCGAGACCGCGTTGCACAACGCCCTCGAATCGCTGCATATCTAGCATCCAATCGCCGTCTCGGCTTCAACGAGCACGGCGTGTTCCGGCACTACCCGGAGCTTGATCTCATCGACAGATCAGACTCAGCATGAGCTACTACAAAAACGAGGTCGTTTTCATAACCGATGCAGCCAGCGGCATTGGAGGGGGGCTCTACGCTTCCTGCATGGCGGCCTTGACCCGTTTGGGGGTCATGGGCATGCGCTTCAGTCGGGCGCCGGTCGCGTCGTGGATCGCGTTGGCGATGACGGCGCCCATGACCACGATCGCCGGTTCTCCGCCGCCCTGTGGCGCGATGTCGTTGGCCTCGACCAGGAGCGTCTCGATCTTCGGTAGCCCGGAGAAACGCGGAATCTCGTAGCGGTGAAAGTTCGTGTCGAGGACCTGCCCCCCTCGGAAATGAACCTCCTCGGAAAGCGCGTAACCGAGCCCCATCGTGACGCAGCCTTCCATTTGAATGGTTGCGCCCTGGGGGTTGACCACGATGCCCATCTCCTGTGCGCTCAGCACACGCTTGACTTCGACCTCTCCGCTGCGTCCATCGACAGCGACCTCGGCGATGGCGGCCACGTAGGTTCCGGCGTCGATGCCGCAGGCCACGCCGAGACCACGCTTGCTCGGCGTTGCGGCAGGCGTCCAACCGAAGCGTTTGGCGGCAGCCTTCAATAGGCGGATCATCCGCGGATCTTTGAGGTGCTTGAGGCGGAACTCGATCGGATCCGCGTTGGCCGCGGCGGCCATGGCGTCGATCTGTGATTCGCGGGCGAAGGTGTTGGTGTTGTTGGCGGGTGCGCGCCAGGCGCCGGTTGCAAAGGGATGCGTTCCCGGACCGCCCCTCCAGCCGCGCGGTCGGACGGTCGTGCGATGATGCGGGATTTCGTAGAATTGCTCCGCACCCCGCTCCCCGGCGAAAAACACTTCGTAGTCCCAGAACGTCATCCGGCCGGTGTTGTCGATGCCCGAGCGGACGTTGACGACCGCAGCGGGCCGGAAGGTGTCGTAGAAGAATTCTTCTTCGCGGGTGCGCATCACCTGCACCGGCTGGCCGACAGCCTTGGCAAGGCGTGCAGCCTCGACCGCCTGTATGTTGCTCGTCTTGCCACCAAACCCGCCACCGACGAACGGGGTAATGACGCGCACCTTTTCGGGCGAAAAATCGATCGCCCGCGCGATCTTGTCGCGTGCCCCGAACGGATTCTGCGTAGACGCCCACACCGTGCACTTGCCTCGTTCGATTTGGGCAAGGGCCGCGTGGGTCTCCATCGGCGCGTGTGCGACGTAGCCGTCGAGGAAGATGGTTTCGATCGTGCGCGTCGCGCGCTTGCGTCCTTGCTCGAGATGACCCGCCTTGGCTACGAGGTCGCCTTTGGGGGCGACACTCATAAGATGCTGGTGGACGTTTTCGTCGGTCAACGTTGCCGGGGGCACGTCGAACTTCGCGTTGATCCGACCGAGCGCCTCTTCCGCCACGTCCGGCAGGTCATGGAGCACCGCGATGAAGTCTCCGTTCTCGACTAGCCGCACACCGGCCACCTTGCGGGCGCCCGATGTGTCGACCGTCTTCAACGTCGCCCCGTGTGCAGGTGGCCGCAGAATCTTCGCGTAGAGCATGCCCGGTAAGCGGATGTCCGCCGCGTACTTGGCCTTGCCGGTCACCTTCTCCAGCGAGTCGCGGCGCAGCTTCGGCTTCCCCATGACGCGAAACTGCGAGACGTCCTTGAGCTCAGGCTTCACGGTCAAGTGTCGCGCGAGTTGCCTTCCCTTGGCGAGCGCGCCGTACGTGATGCTTTTGCGCTCGTTCTTGCGGTCGAAGATCACGCCATCTTTGGCTTGCAGGCGCGGAACCGGCACGCTGAGCGCTTCGGATGCGAGCTCCAAGAGTACGCCGCGCGCCTCCGCAGCCGCCGCCCGCAGCACCGGGCCAAACGCCCGCGTGGTCAACGAACCCCAGGTCCCCATGTCCCATGGGCAAAGATCCGTGTCGCCCATGACCATGTCCACCATCCCATACGGCACATCGATCTCGTCGGCCATCATCTGGGCGAGCGAGGTGATCGGCCCCTGTCCCATCTCGATCTTGCCGGTCAAACACGTGACGCGCCCATCTTCTGTGATTCTCACGAACGCGTTGAAATCGCTCGGCACGCCGCGGGATTGCGCCTCGGCCCGCTCAAGCAAACCGAGCGGCTCGCCAAACGTGACAAAGATAGCGATACCTCCACCGAAGCGCTTCAGAAACTCGCGTCGTGACCGCTGAAAGTCCGAGGTCTGCTCGTCGGTTGTGCTCATGTCGTCGATTTCCCGTTCCGCAGCGCGGCGGCGGCAGACTCGATCGCGTCGATGATGCGGGTGTGTGCCCCGCAGCGGCAGAGGTTCCGGTCCATGTCCTTAATGATGTCCTCGCGCGAGGGCTCGCGCTTTGAACGCAACAAGCCGTAGGCGGTCAGAATCATCCCTGGCGTGCAGAACCCGCACTGAAGCGCGTCGTGTTCCATGAACGCCCTTTGAAGCGGGTGAAGCTCACCGCCTTTGGCCAGGCCCTCAATCGTGACCACCTCCTTGCCTCGCACACTGCGAACCTGCGCCATGCACGAGCGAACCGGGCGGTCGTCGACCAGGACCACACAGGCCCCACAGTAGCCACGTCCGCAACCGTACTTCGCGCCGGTCTGCCCAAGTTCCGTCCGAAGCACCCACAGCAGCTTGCGGTTTTCGTCTGCCTTGAGACGGACTCGCTCACCGTTGAGCTTGAAGGAAATCGTGGCGACCATGGTATCCTCCCGCCTACCTGGCTTGGCAGAGGAGCCGGGTGATTGTAGCGCAGACAGGGGAGGGAGCGATGCGAAACATCATGATTGCGATCGGGGTGCTCGGGCTCATTGCGACGGGTTGCAGCAAGAAAGAAAAGCCGGCCGGCGCGGGCACCGATGAAGGGATTGCAGCGAGCAACGCCTGGCTCGCAGTCATCGACGCCGAGCAGTATGACGACAGTTGGAATCAGGCGTGCACCTTCTTCAGGGGCGTGGTGCCCAAGGACCAGTGGGCTCTACAAATCGCTGGCGTTCGGGGTCCGCTGGGTTCGGTGTTGAGCCGCGAAGTCGCCTCGGCGGAGTACACCACGAAGCTTCCCGGCGCACCGGACGGCGAGTACGTCGTCATCCAGTACCGGACGAAATTCCAGAACAAAGCCGATGCTGTCGAGACCGTCACCCCCATGCGGGACCCGGATGGCGTCTATCGCGTGTCCGGGTACTACATTCGCTGAGGCATCGCTCAGGCACTTCAGTCGTCGAATCGCTCCGCACCTGGCAGCTCGAGGATCAAATCCTTGCCGTACGCGGTAGATGGGGTCTGGAACCCCGGCTTGTGCTCGCCGTTGCAGATTTTCTGCGCGATCGCCAAGGACATCCGCGCTGTCAGTGTGTAGCCCTCCGGCGTGCGTAAGCGAGACACCGCGGTCCGGCCGTCGGCTGTGCTCACCTCGCCCCAGAGCTCGTTCACAGCCGTCTCACGCGCCTCGTCATCCGGTCCAGCGGGCCCGGCTTCGATTCGCTTCTTCATCATGTTTTGCACGGGGCGAGTGCCGAGCAGCGGAAGCAAGGGCCGGGTGAGCTTCAGAAACCGCGCCGGCCCTCGAGGGAATCCCATGTAGACCATGATGTTGGGAATCCCGGTGCTCTTGTAGGCCGTCACCACGTCGCCCCAGGGGATCGACATGCAGTGCGCCGGCTTACCGTTCCGTACGAACCGTAGACGAGAATTTTGCCAGGCATGGTTCAGAGGGTCCTCTAGATCTCCATCGCTGTTCAAGGGTATTCTGGGCGCCTAGTGGAGGGCCTCATGAACTACCGGTTCGCCTATTCGATTGGCTTCCATCCCTGGGAGGACGCCGTCAAGGATCCGCCGTTTACGAAGAAGATTTCGGAGATGTTCGACCGAGAGGAGCGGGGGCGCGAACCACCTTACGGACCGGCCCTGGACATTGGCACAGGGAGCGGAATCTGGGGCGTCGAGCTCGCAAAGCGCGGCTGGCAGGTTACGGGCATCGACATCGTCGAAAAGGCGATTCGCCGTGCCCGCGAACGCACACAGGAGATGCGCGTCGACGTGAAGTTCGTTGGCGGCGATGTCACGGCGCTAGAGCAGGCCGACATCGGCCGGGGCTACCGCTTGGTGCTCGACACAGGGACGTTTCACGGGTTCAATGAAGCCCAGCGAAAGGCCATGGGTCGCGGAATCAGCGCCGTAGCTTCCTCGGACGCAACAGTTCTCTTGCTGGTCTGGCCGACGCGCCGGCGGCCGTTGATACGTGGTGCGAGCCGCAGTGACATCGAGGACGCGTTCCCCGATTGGGAGATCACCCATGTCGAGCCCTCGCACTTCCGCTTGCCCAAGCCGATGGAGCTCTTGCTGAGGCCCGACGAGCATTGGTACCGGCTGCGCAGGGCGTCCGAATGAGGCGAGTTACTTGAAATCCGGTGCGGCCGCAGGCGGGCGGCTGAGCCAAAGCACCGCTCCTTTGGCGGCTGGTAGAATCACCGTCACGACGTCTCCCTCGAAATCGGCGCCATCCGCGCTTCCTGTCTCGGGATCGAGCAAGCGGGCTTCATTGAATGCGTCTTGAATCCGCAGTTGCTCGGTGCGCTGCTCGTAGCCTCGCTCGTGGACGAAGCGAGCGTCGACCTGCTGATCCGGTCATAGGAAAAGCCAGCGCGCCGGAGCGCCTTGCTCGTCTCGGATTCGCCGCCTTCCAAGAACAGGAATGGGAGCAAAGGATCGATATCGTACGCTAGCGCAGCTTCGAACTGCGCTCCGAAGCCGGTCGTCCAAGGTAACTCTCCCACCAACTCGAAGCTGTCGACGAACACCGCCCGCGGAGGGCAATCGGCAACGGCTTCGAGCCAGGCGCCGAACTCCGATTCGAGAAAGGCTTCGACCCCCCGGCGATCGAGGTGGTCGATCACGCGCGCGTCCTCGAGCTCCCCTGGGTACGCGCTGCCGGCCGGGAAGTGCTGCGTCTGGTTTTCGTAGACCGCGAAGACTCGATGGATCCCTGCGGGGACCTCCCAGCTCAGCGTTCCGTCTTGCACCTGGTCGGTCAGCTCGACCATGTCGCTCAGCGTTGCGGGCGGGTTTTCCGGCTCGTTCGTGACTTCGGCACCAAGCACCGACACGAGCCTGAGCTCTTGGTCGAAGCCGTCGATGGCGGGAAGAACCCGATTCGTGGCTTCGATCCAAGTAGGCGGTTCGGGGTTCGGAAGCGGTCCACTGTCGCTCGAAGGGCCTTCGAGCGTGAGCACGCCCGCGATGATCAGAGCCCTAAGCATGGCGGCTTCTTAGCAGCAGTGACCCCGAATGGGTGCCGAAACGACGCGACTAGAGACCTCGAGCGATCCGGAACTCGTCGTGGGTCGCGGGTTGCTCTGGTGCGGGGTCGTTCTTCCTCCGCTCCCGTTCCTCCAAAATTTCTTCCATCGACTTCGGCCGAAGGTCCTCGACGCTGTACGGCAGCGGATTGATGCCGCGTTCGAGCCAGGTGTGTTTGCCTGCGAGTAGGTCTAGGCCGACTCGGGTCGCCTGAGCGTCGTCATTTCGCCAAAGCTGGTGGAACAGCGTATCGATGTTTCGACGGGTCTGTCGCGCGAAGAAATCGGCGAGGTCTAGCGCTTGGGCTGCGTCTTCGGCCCCGTCCTCTTGGAGCTTGTGTGCGTGGCGAACGGTGGCGGATAGCGCGAAGATCTCGATGCCGATGTCGACGATCCGAAACAGGAAGCCCTGGCGACGCTCGAGGCCCGGCCCGAAGCGCGCCATGCCGTGAAAGGTGTTTCGCGCGAGCCTCGCCGATGCGCGTGACGCGTAGCGCAAGTGTTTCGCGAGCTTCCCGTAGCGCGAAAAGCTTGGCCATAGGCTCCAACGGAGCCAGCGCGTTGGGTACCACCACGCATAGAAAGCAAGGATTTTCGGCAGGGATCCGAGACGTTGCCCGATGCTTGCCTTCGGATCGATGAGCTTGCCCGCCACTTGTAGATGCGTGTCTACGGCCTCGCGGGCGATGAAGAGGTGCATGATTTCACTCGTTCCCTCGAAGATCAAATTGATTCGGTTGTCACGCATCGCCCGTTCGATCCCGATACCCGGCTCGCCACGTGCAAGGAGCGAACGCTCGGTCTCGAAGCCGCGGCCACCGCGAACCTGAAGGGTCTCATCGGAGAGCTTCCAGTTTCGGACGCTATTCCATTCCTTTGCGGCCGCCGCTTCCAAGCGGATATCGGCGTCCTCCTGGTCGGCGAGCTCGCCCACGACGTAGGCAATCGACTCCATGGCGAAGGCCGAAGACAGGATGTATGCATTCTTGTGCGCAATCGCCTCGTGCTTTCCGATGGGGATGCCCCACTGGACGCGAGCGTTCGACCATTTGCGCACGATCTCGACAAAGCGTTTTGCCGATCCCGAGGTGCCGGCGGGTAGGCTGAGCCGCCCGGTGTTCAAAGTTACGAGCGCAATTTTGAGCCCGTCGCCATCGTTGCCGATCAGGTTCTCTTTGGGGATCTTGACGTTATCGAAGCTGACGACGCCGTTCGCCAGGGCTCGCAGTCCCATGAAGCGACTTCGATGCTCGACCTTGACGCCGGGCCAGTCCATTTCGACGACGAGGCAGTTGATTTTCTTCGTGGCAGGGTTGCGAGCCATGACCACGATGAGGTCCGCGAGGGTGACATTGGTGCACCAGAGCTTCTGACCGTTGAGCACGTAGTATTCACCGTCCTCGGAGAGCTCGGCGGTCGTACCGAGCCGAGCCGGATCGGAGCCAGCCGTGGGCTCGGTGAGTGCGAACGCGGAGATGGCACCTTTTGCACAGCGCGGCAGGAAACGCTTCTTCTGCTCGGCGGTCCCGAAGAGCTTGATCGGTTGGGGGACGCCGATCGCCTGGTGCGCGGACAGGAGCGCGGCGATGTTGCCGTCGCTGCCACCGAGGAGTTGCATCACCCGGACGTACTCGGGGTGCGTCAAACCGAGGCCGCCGTACTCCTTTGGGATCTTCAAGCCGAACGCGCCGAGCTCGGCGAGGCCCGCTACCACTTCGGGGGGATACTCGCCCGTTGCGTCGATCTCCACGGAGTCGACCTTGTCTCGGAGAAAGGCCGCCAAGCGGCGATAGAACTCCCAAAACTCGGGTCGGTCCGGCTCATCAAGTGTGAGACGTTCGAGCAGATCGATCCGGAAGTTCCCGAGAAATACATCCCGCATGAAACTCTGCCCACTCCAGAACTTCTCTCTGGACTCTTCTGCGACTTCGCGTGCTTCTTCTGCGTCTACCATGGGGCCTCCCGGCTTCGTACAGCCGCCGCCGGAATAAGGGCGAACGTGAAATATCGGCGGCTGGACGCGATTTCACAAGCCCGAAGAGCGACCAGCAGCCCAAAGTTACCTCGTAGCTACAAAGTTCCGCCTTGGCTGCGACGTACTCGTTAGCGGAAGTTCTGAACGCTCCAAATCTTGCCGGTCGCGGTCTTGGCAAAGCCGCAGGCCACCCGCTCGTAGCCGGGTTTGCTCATGTTGACGTAGTGACCGTGTTTGGAGAATCGCTTGCCCGGTCCTTCATCCCACATGGCCTGAAGGCACCCGTTCAAGACGCCTGTCCTCGATGGCCAGCCGGGACATTCGTTCTGCGCAAGACCGTGAGGCTTACAGATTCCCGCGTTGAACCCGGTGTGGGGCCCGTGCGTGCTGTCGTGCTTCGCCTCCTTGTTGGCGCATTGCTCGCCGCCTTTCCAGCGCACGAGCGGAGGTAGGCATTGACAGCCCCAGCGGAGCTGATTGATGCGGGCGACGCAGTCCTCGTAGGGGTTGCCGGTGCTCGGACGCAGAGCGGGCGCGCAGCCTGGGCGGGGTCGGCTCAGCGGTCCATTCCGGCACGTCTTGCTGAGCTGCGCCGCAGCTTCGGGAACGAAATCGTGAGTGTCCAGGGCGGATGAGACGGCAAGAGCCGTGAGCGCCGCGAGCGCCACGGCCGGCACAATTCCCCTTGTCATCATGACAGACTAACACGGACGCGAGGACACCGACCGGATCCATCGCTCGACGTAGTCCGGCACTTGGATGTCTGCGGCACGGCGAGGATCGGGAACAGGTTTCTGCGGCTGTAACGAGAGCGGAATCACCCCCGCCCAACGTGGAAGCGCATAGTCCTCCTCTTCGTCGGACACCCCAGCTTTGCGAATCTTTGCAGACGCCTCTTCCATTGCGATGCTGATGAGCAGTGTGCTTTTCATCTCCGCGTCGCTCGGAGGGCGGGTGCCTGCCCAGCGGCCGGGCATGATCTTCTCAACCACGTGCTTCAGCGCATCGAGCTTTTCGTCGTGATCGGTAACTGCCCTTGCCGTTCCAAACACGGTCACCGACCGCTACCCGATTCCAGAGCTCCGCGCCCGGGGGATCGACGAGAGTCCACACATTCTCGCCCACCCCTGGTCCCGTGCGAACGAAAACGGTTTCGACATCTGTGTCCGTTGGCTGATGGACAAGATCGCGTACTTCCTGGCCGGGCTCGACGATCCTGCTTGGCCCGACCCCGACGGTGGC